>JAGWPW010000164.1 GCA_028870315.1 Sphingomonadales bacterium
GCAGGGGCCGCGGACCGGGCCGGTGCGCGGGCGACCGCCGCCGGCGCGGCGGCGGCGAGTTCCTCGCTCGCCATCGCGCGCGCGCGGTTGGCTTCGGCCTCGGCGGCGATCGTGCCCGACAGTGCCACCGCGCGGCGGCGCTGATCGAGCGGGATGTACTCGTCCATCTGCGCCAGGGCTTTCACCGCCTGCGGCAGCCCGCGCTGCTGGGCAAGGCTCATCAGCGCATAGGCGCGCACCCAGTCCTTGGGCATGGTGTCGCCGTTGAACAGCGCCAGCCCCAGCAGATATTGCGCGCGGGGTTCGCCGCGGTCGGCGGCGGATTTGATGTAGGGCATCGCGAGGAGATGTTCGCCACGCTGGAACAGCAGCATCCCGTAATTGTCGGCCGCGCGCAGATGGCCCTGTGCCGCCGCCTTGCCGAACAGCGCCTCGGCGCGCGCCAGATCGCGCGGGACGCCGCGGCCGAGCAGATAGGCCTCGCCGAGATTGAACTGGGCATCGGCATCGCCGCGCGCGGCGTCGGCCTGCCAGATGGCGATCGCACCCGCGTAGTCGCCGCGCCCCCAGGCATCGATCCCGGCCCGGACATCGCCCCGCGCCGCGCCGGGGCCCAGCGCCGCCGCCAGCGCCACTGCCAAACTCGCCTTGCCGACGGCCCGGAGTGCCTTGCGCATCACTGCTCCTCTCACCTTCGCCGCGCGCCGCTTTCGCCCCGGAGCCCGTGGGCTTACGCCAAGCCCCGTCGAACGGGCAAGCCCGCCAAACCGGGCGCGCATCCTATAGCCGGCCTTAACTTAAAATTAGGAGTGTTCTGCGATCCCGGTCGGCGTGCACGAGGCAATTCATCTGAGCGGGGGACTTTAAGTTGCGCGTCTTGGCTATGGCATCGCAAAAAGGCGGATCGGGCAAGACGACTTTGTCCGGCCACCTCGCCGTGCAGGCCCAGCTGTCTGGAGCCGGCCCGGTAGTGCTGATCGACATCGATCCGCAAGCCTCGCTCGCCGATTGGTGGAACGAGCGCGAGGAAGAGATGCCCGCATTCGCCGAAACCACGGTCTCGCGGCTGGCGAACGATCTCGTCACCCTGCGCCAGCAGGGTTTCAAGCTGGCGATCATCGATACGCCGCCGGCGATCACCATGGCGATCCAGAGCGTGATCGCGGTCGCCGAACTCATCGTCGTGCCGACCCGGCCGAGCCCGCACGATCTGCGCGCGGTCGGTGCCACGGTCGATCTGTGCGAGCGCGCCGGCAAGCCGCTGGTCTTCGTCGTGAATGCCGCCACGCCCAAGGCGCGGATCACCTCCGAGGCGGCGGTGGCGTTGTCGCATCACGGCACCGTCGCGCCGGTCACCATCCATCATCGCAATGATTTCGCGGCCTCGATGATCGACGGGCGCACGGCGATGGAGATCGATCCGGGCGGCCGGTCCGCCCAGGAGGTCGCGGCGCTGTGGGACTATATCGCGGATCGGCTCGAAAAGAATTTCCGCCGCACCGTCTTCGCCGCGCCCGGCAGCCTGAGCGGGCTTGGTGGCAATCGCCCGGTCGGTGGCTTCGGTCGCCGCGTTGCCGGCTCGTGAAGGGCCAGTCATGACTACCATCAAGTCTTTCGGATCGCTGAGTTCGGGCCTTCTGGCCCGCAAGGGTTTCGCCCGCCCGGCGATGCGCTCGCCGCTCCACCAGTATCCGCTCGAGAACGAGATGCCGGGCGAGACCCAACTCGACGATCTCGGCTGGAACGACATGGGCGAGCCGGAGCCCGTGTCCGCGCCTGCCGAAGTGGTGCCGATCTCGCCGGCGGTCGATGCCGCGCTCGCCGTGCCGCGCGAGGCGGTCAAGCCCGAAATCCTCCGCCAGCAGGAAGCGATGGCGCGGCTGATCCGCATTCCGCAGCGCCGCCCGCGCGGCACCGCGCTCACCGAAGGGCGCCGCGCCGCGTTCACGTTGCGGGTCGATGCCGAGCGCCATTTCCTGCTGCGGCGCGCCTGCGCGGCGATGCAGTGCAGCGCGCAGGTGCTGCTGCTCGAAGCCTTCGACCGCATGCTGGCCGACATGCCCGAGCTCGCGCATTTTCCCGAATCCGACGAATTTCCCGGTTGATCGCCCGATGGGCGCCGTCACACCCAGCAAGGAGCCGCGCATGACCGCCACGCTTTCGGCCCGGCCGCATCGTCCCGCCCTGCGGCTCGCGCTGGGAAGCGCGCTCGCCGGGGTGCTGCTGGCGGCGCCGCTGCAAGGTGTCTCGGCGCGCAATTCCCCGGATGCGGCGCGCGTCGATCGCGCGCTTGCCCATGGTGATGTTACCGAGGCGATCGCGCTCGGCGAGGCGCAGGTCGCGCGCGCTCCGGGCGATGCGGCGGTGCACGCGGCGCTGGGCCACGCCTATCTGCGCGGCGGGCGCTTCGATTCGGCGATGGCGGTGTTGAGCGATGCGGTCGCGCTTGGCGATGCCAGCGCGCGCACGCTGCTCGGGCTTGCCCTTGCGCAGCTCGCCTGCGGGCAGGATCAGGCGGCGCGCGTCACGCTCGATCGCGGACAGGCGGTGATCGCGCCCGCTGATCTCGGCCTTGCGCTGGCGCTTGCGGGCGATACCGGTCGCGGCATCGCGGTGCTGACCGATTCGGTCCGCATCGGCGAGGCCGATGCGAAGCTGCGCCAGAACCTTGCCTATGCCTATGCGCTCGACGGGCGCTGGGCGGATGCGCGCCTCGCCGCGGGCTTCGACCTGCCGCCCGACCAGGCCGATGCGCGGGTCCAGCAATGGGCGGCGAGCATGCAGCCGGGCGCGGGGCGCGAACGGATCGCGCAGCTGCTCGGCGTGCCGCTCGTTGCCGATGCCGGGCATCCCGCCGCGCTCGCGGCTGATGGTGCAAAGCCGGCGCCTGCCGCGCAACTCGCGGCCGCATCGCCGCGCAGCGATGCCGATGGCCAGCTTCCCGCGGTCGAGGCCGCGCCGCGGCCAGCGCCGGTTTTCGCCGCGCCCGCCGCCGCCGCTGCTGTTCCGATAAAGTTGCCGCCAACGCTGCCGCAGGCTATTTCAACGCTGCCGCAGGTCACTTATACGCCGCCGCAGGCGACACCTGCGACGCTGCGGGCCGCGTCGGTGCCAGCCACGCCGCGGATCGCGATGGTCTCGCATCCGGTGGTCGAAGCGCTCGCGCCGGCTGCCCCGGTATCGTCGCTCGCGCGCCCGGTGCCCGCCCGTCCGGTCGTTGTGACGCTTCTGACGCCGCCGGCCGGCGCGTTCAAGGACCCGGTTCGGCAATGGACGATGCCCCTCCCGCGCGAGCGGCGCGAGGCGCCGCGTCCGGCGCCGGCAGCGGTGGCGTTCCATTCCACCCATGTCATCCAGCTTGGCGCATTTGGCAGCGAGGCCGGCGCCGAGCGCGCGAGGGCGCTGTTCGCGCGCCGCGATTCGTCGCTGCGCGGGCATGATTTCCGCATCACCCGCGCCGAGATCCACGGCCGCACCTATTGGCGCGTGGTCAGCGCGGGTTTCGACCAGGCGCAGGCCGCGCAGACCTGCTCGGGGCTGAAACACCGTGGCAGCGCCTGTTTTGCCTATGCCCAGGATCGTGCGGCCCCGCGCGAGGCGCTGGCCATGACCGATCATGCGCCCGAGGCTGAAACGGGCCACCGCCAGCGCTGAGGCGTTGACCGCGATTCGGGTTTCGCAAGGGAATCTCAGGCGATCTGTGTGCCGCCCTTGAACAGCGCGGTCGCGCGGCCCTGCACCGGCAGGCGGTCGAAGGGGGTGTTGCCCGCGCTGGCCGCCATGCGGCTCGATTCGACGATCCACGGCCGGTCGGGCTCGACGATCGCGATGTCAGCCTCGGCGCCGACGGCGAGCCGCCCGGCATCGACCCCCAGCAGTCGCGCCGGATTGGCGGCGACGAGCGCGAAGGCCCGCGCGAGCGAAATGCGCCCGTCGCGCACCAGTTGCAGGGTCAGCGGCAGCAGGGTTTCGGCCCCCGCCATCCCCGGCTCGGCATCGGCAAAGGGCAGGCGCTTGTCTTCGGGGCCGCGCGGATCGTGGCCCGAGGCGATGACGTCGATGGTGCCGTCGGTCAGCGCTTCGAGCACCGCCTGACGATCATCCTCGCCACGCAGCGGCGGTGACAGCCGGGCAAAGCTGCGGAAATCGCCGATCGCAAGGTCCGAGAGCATGACATGCGCCGGGGTAACCCCGGCGGTGATGGCAACGCCCTGCGCTTTGGCGGTGCGCACGAGGTCGAGCGCGGCGCGGGTCGTCACCTGGCGGAAGTGGAGCCGCGCGCCGGCCATCCGTGCAAGCGTGATGTCGCGCGCCACCGCCAGCGCCTCGGCCTCGGCCGGGGCCGCGGCCAGTCCGAGCCGGGTCGCCATCTCGCCGCAGGTGGCAACCGCCTGGCCGGCGAGCCCGGCGTCTTCGGCATGCGCGATCACCGTCAGGTCCAGCATCGCGCAATAGGAGAGCAACCGCAGCATCGCGCCCGAATCGTCGATCCAGCGCCGCCCGGTGGCGACCGCGCGCGCGCCGGCATCGCGCATCAGCGCGATTTCGGCGATTTCGGTCGAATCGAGCCCCTTGCTGGCGGCGGCGAGCGGATGCACCCAGAAATCGGGCTTGCCCGATTGCGCGGCGAAGCGGACCCGCGCCGGATGGTCGAGCGGCGGCGACTGGTCGGGCATCAGCGCGGCGCGGGTGATCCCGCCGAAATGGAACGCCGGCTTGTCGATCGCGAAGACCCCGAGATCGACGAGGCCGGGCGCGATCAGCGCGCCCTTCGCATCGATGACCCGGTCGCCCGCCGCCGGGGTAACCGCCCCGCCCAGCGCGGCGATGCGGCCAGCCACGCAGCGCAGCCCGCCTCGCACCGGCCCGCCCTCGGGCAGCACCAGCCGGCCGTTGACGATGGCGAGGGGGGCAGCAAGGCTCATGCCCAGCCCGCGATGCCGCGCGCGCGCCGCGTCAGCACATCGAGGCAGGCCATGCGGATCGCCACCCCCATCTCGACCTGATCGGTGATCGCCGAGCGCCCGGCGAGATCGGCGACGGTGCTGTCGATCTCGATGCCGCGGTTCATCGGCCCTGGATGCATCACCATCGCATCGGGCCGGGCGAGCGCCAGACGCTCCGCCGAAAGGCCATAAAGATGGCGGTATTCGCGCGGCGAGGGGATGAACTGTCCCTGCATCCGCTCCTGCTGCAGGCGCAGCATCATCACGACATCGGCGCCCTTCAGCGCCGCGTCGAAATCATGGAACGGGGTAACGCGCAGCGCCTCGATCGCGGCGGGCATCAGCGCGGGCGGGGCACAGACGCGCACCTCGGCGCCAAGCGCGGTGAGCGCGAGGATGTTCGAGCGCGCGACCCGGCTGTGAAGGATATCGCCGCAGATCGTCACCCGCAGCCCGACGAAAACGCGCTTGGCATGGCGGATGGTCAGCGCATCGAGCAGCGCCTGCGTCGGGTGTTCGTGGCTGCCGTCGCCGGCGTTGAGCACCGGGCAATCGACCTTGTCGGCGATGAGCCGCACCGCGCCCGAGCTTGCATGGCGGATGACGAGGGCATCGGCGCGCATCGCATTGAGCGTCATCGCGGTGTCGATCAGCGTCTCGCCCTTCTTCACGCTCGATTGCCCGGCATGCATGTTGACGACATCGGCACCGAGCCTTTTTCCGGCGATCTCGAAGGACAGCAGCGTGCGGGTCGAATTCTCGAAGAAGGCGTTGATCAGCGTGAGGCCGGCAAGCCGCTCGACGCGCTTCATCGGCTGGCGGTTGAGCGCGACCCATTGCTCGGCCTCGTCGAGCAGGAACAGGATCTCATGCGGCGCAAGCCCGGCGATGCCGACAAGGTCGCGGTGCGGAAAGGCGGCGGCGCCGGCCGGATAGCGGTCGGCGATCGGACCGTCCGTTGCCGAGGGGGTTGGCGCTGTCATCGAAGACACGCCTTTAGGGCGCGCGGGCACAGGGCTCAAGCCGGCTTGCGCAACTTTTCCCAAAGTTGGAGATAGCGCCGCAGCACGCGGCATCGCGCCCCGGCGCAAAGAGGCGCAACCATGATATTCGCACGCAAGGTCTGGCATCTGCTCGTCGCGATCAAGGACGGTCTTGTCCTCATGCTGCTGCTGCTGTTCTTCGCCTTGCTGAGCGCGGCGCTGGCCAGCCGCCCCAATCCGGTGGCGGCGCGCGCGGGCGCGCTGCTTGTGACGATCGATGGTCCGATCGTCGAGGAGCCGAAGCTGGTCGATCCGCTGGCGCTGCTGTTTTCGGGCGGCGAGGACACGCGCGAATATCGCGAACGCGACCTTGTCCGCGCGATCTCGGGCGCGGCGGATGATTCGCGGATCCACGCGGTGGTGCTCGACCTGTCGAAATTCGCCGGCGGCGGTCAGGTCCACCTCGAAGCGATCGGCGCGGCGATGGACCGGGTGCGCGCGGCACGAAAGCCGGTGCTGGTCTATGCGACCATCTATGAGGATGCGGCGATGCTGCTCGCCGCGCATGCGAGCGAGGTCTGGGTCGATCCGCTGGGCGGCGCCTTCCTTCCGGGGCCGGGCGGCTATAATCTCTATTACGCAAAGCTGCTCGACCGGCTGAAGATCGATGCCCATGTCTTTCGCGTCGGCACCTACAAGGATTACGTCGAGCCGTTCATCCGCAACGACATGTCGGCGCCGGCCCGCGACGCGCGCACGGCGCTTTATGGCGCGCTGTGGAGCGACTGGCGCGCCAATGTCGCCGCTGCGCGCCCGCGCGCCGACATCGCCCGGGTGACTTCCGATCCGGTCGGCTGGCTCAAGGCCGCGGGCGGCGATGCCGCGAAGGCTGCGCTCGCCGCGGGGCTGGTCGATCATATCGGCAATCGCAGCGATTTCGGGCAGCGCGTCGTCCAGATCGTTGGCGCCGACAGCCAGGACAGCACTCCCGGCGCCTTTGCGCACAGCGATCTCGACAGCTGGCTTGCCGCGCATCCGCCTGCGGCCGCGGGCCGGGCGATCGGCGTGGTTACGGTCGCGGGCGAGATCACCGACGGCAAGGCGGGCCCCGGAGAGGCCGGCGGCGATCGCATCGCTGCGCTCATCGACCGCGCCGCGGCGCAGGATATCGCCGCGCTGGTGGTGCGCGTCGATTCGCCGGGCGGATCGGTCATGGCCTCCGAAGCGATTCGCAGCGCCATCGCCCGGCTGAAGGCGCGCGGGCTGCCGGTGGCGGTGTCGATGGCCAATGTCGCGGCGAGCGGCGGCTATTGGGTCTCGACGCCAGGCACGCGGATCTTCGCCCAACCGGCGACGATCACCGGCTCGATCGGCATTTTCGCGGTGGTGCCGAGCTTCGAGCGGGCGCTGGCGGCGTGGGGGGTCACCGGCGATGGCGTGCGCACGACGCCGCTCTCGGGCCAGCCCGACGTGGTGACCGGCCTCACCCCCGAGGTCGAGGCGATGCTCCAGGCCGATATCGACAGCGGCTACCGGCGGTTCATCGGCCTCGTCGCGACGGCGCGGCACAAGACCCCCGCCGAAATCGACGCGATCGGCCAGGGCCGTGTCTGGGATGGCGGCGCGGCGCGGCGCAACGGCCTTGTCGACCAGTTCGGCGGTCTCGACGATGCGCTGGCCTGGACGGCGGCGCAGGCGCATCTCAGGGATGGCGCGTGGCATGCGGTGTTCCTTGGCGAAAAGCCGCAGCCGCTCCAGCGCCTCGTCGCAGCGTTGCGCCGCCGCGATGACGATGCGGCGGGCGAAGGCGCGAGCGGGCGCGACTGGGTGGGAACGATCGCCGCGCGCCAGCAGGCGCTGCTGGCCCGGGCCATCGCCGGGGCGGGGCGGGTGATGGCGGTGCATGGCGCCGAAGCCTATTGCCTCGATTGCGTCGATGCGGCGCCGTCGCCCGCGCCCGATGGCGCGCCCGCGACGCTGCTCGGCCGGCTTGGGCATCTGTTCGGCCTGTCATGACGGCGCAGGATCGGGCGGCGGGCACGATCGCACGGCCCTGCGGGCGCGCGCCCCTTCGCCGCTTGCCCTTTCGCCCCGCCCCGCTTATGGGCCGCGCCTTGGATTTCGGGCTTCGTCGGTGTTCGCGGGCGTGGCGGAATTGGTAGACGCGCTGGTTTTAGGTACCAGTATCGCAAGATGTGGGGGTTCGAGTCCCTTCGCCCGCACCAGTTCGCGCCATGGATCACCGTCGCAGCGCGCTCTGATCGGGAAGGCGTTTGATGAGCATTGCAATTGTCGAGACCACGAACGAAGGCCTGAAGCGCGCCTATCAGGTGACGATCCCGGCGCAGGACATCGCCGCGCGCGTGGATGGCGAGGTCAGGCGCATGGCGCCATCGGCGCGGATGCCCGGCTTCCGCCCCGGCAAGGTTCCGCCCAATCTGCTCAAGAAGATGCACGGCCCGGCGCTGATGCAGGAAGCGCTTCAAACCTCGATTCGCGAGGCGATGGACAGCCTGATCCGCGACCGGCAACTGCGCCCCGCGACCCAGCCTGACGTCGCGCTCGGCGAGGGCTACAAGGATGGGGCGGATGCCGAACTGTCGGTTGCGCTAGAAGTGCTGCCCGCGATCGCGGTGCCCGACCTTGCGGGTCTCGCGCTCGAAAAGCTGGTGGTGCCGGTCAGCGAGGCCGAGGTCGATGAGGCGGTGACCCGCATTGCTTCCTCCTCGAAGCGCTTTGCCGACGCCGCCCAAGGCCATGTCGCCGCCGAAGGCGACCAGATCGTCGTCGATTTCCTCGGGATGATCGACGGGGTCGCGTTCGAGGGCGGCAAGGCCGAGGATGCGGCGATCGAACTGGGCGCGGGGCGCTTCATTCCCGGTTTCGAGGAGCAACTCACCGGGGTCAGCGCGGGCGATGAACGCCAGATCGCGGTGACCTTTCCCGCAGACTACCCGGCGGCGCATCTCGCCGGCAAGGAAGCGCGCTTCGACGTCACGGTGAAGGCGGTGAAGACCGCGGCCGAAACCGCGATCGACGATGATTTCGCGAAGAATCTCGGGCTGACCGATCTCGAACAGCTGCGCGGTCTGCTGCGCGGCCAGCTCGAACAGGAAAGCGCCGGCCAGACGCGCACCCAGATGAAGCGCGCGCTGCTCGACAAGCTTGCCGCCGAGCACAGCTTCGAGGTGCCGCAGGGCATGGTCGAGGCCGAGTTCGCCCAGATCTGGCAGCAGCTCGTCGAGGAGACGAAGCGCGAGGCCGATCCCGCCGCCGCGATGGCCGAGATCGAGGCCGAGAAGGGCGATTACCGCGCGATCGCCGAGCGCCGGGTGCGGCTTGGCCTGCTGCTGTCCGAGATCGGGCAGGCCAACGGTATCGAGATCACCCAGCAGGAGATGAGCACGCTGGTCAGCCGCGCCGCGCAGCAATACCGCCCCGAGGATCGCCAGCGCTTCGCCGACTATATCGCGCAGGACGCAATGGCCGCCGCCCAGCTTCGCGCGCCGATGTATGAGGAAAAGGTGGTCGATTTCCTGTTCGGCAAGGCCGAGGTGACCACCCGCGAAGTGACCGCCGAGGAGCTTCAGGCGGCAATCGAGGCCGAGGATGGCGCCATCGGCCATGTCCACGGACCGGACTGCGACCACGACCACGACCATCATCATGGCCACGATCACGGCGCGGCGAAGAAGCCGGCGGCGAAGAAGGCCAAATCCGAGCCTGCCGCCGAAGATGCCGCGGTCCAGCCGGCGAAGAAGGCGAAGGTGAAGCCCGCCGGAACGCCGGCGGTCGAGGAAGCCGCGGCCGCGGAGGCGGGGGCAAGCCCGGCGAGGAAGCCCGCAGCGAAGAAGGCCCGGCCCGCCGAGGCCGAGGACGTGCCCGCAGAGGCCGCCAAACCCAAGCGCGCGAAGAAGGCCGTCGCCGCCGATGGCGCGTGAGCCTGCGGGCGTGGCGTGCCGATCCGTTGTCCGTCCGGCCCCGATCGGGGCGGGGCGGTCCCGCGCCGGAGCATCGGCGCGCCGATCCTTGGGTTAATGCCCTTGAACATCGCCGGCGCACACGCGACATAGGCCAGCCAATCCAAGAGGGACTTTCATGATCGATCTGTTCGGCGCGACCGGCGCCCAGGGCAAGTTCACCGCCGATCCCGTCACCGGAGCGCTGGTGCCGATGGTGGTCGAGCAGACCAGCCGTGGGGAGCGCAGCTTCGACATCTATTCGCGGCTGCTGCGCGAACGCATCATCTTCGTGACCGGCCAGATCGAGGACCACATGGCCTCGATCATCGTCGCGCAGCTCCTGTTTCTCGAATCGGAGAACCCGTCGAAGGACATCGCCATGTACATCAACTCGCCGGGCGGGGTGGTGACGGCGGGGCTGGCGATCCATGACACCATGCAATATATCCGCCCGCGCGTCTCGACGGTCTGCGTCGGCCAGGCGGCGTCGATGGGCAGTTTCCTGCTCGCCGCGGGCGCCAAGGGCCACCGCATCGCGCTTCCCAACTCGCGGATCATGGTGCACCAGCCGTCGGGCGGGGCGCAGGGCATGGCCGCCGACATCGAGATCCAGGCGCGCGAGATCCTGCGCATGCGGCACCGCATGAACAGCCTCTATGCGCAATATACCGGACAGATGCTCACCGACATCGAGCGGGCGATGGACCGCGACACCTTCCTCGAAGCCGAAGAGGCACTGACCTTCGGCATCGTCGACCATGTCTATGCGGGCCGCCCCGACGGCGATTCGTCGGAGGCCGAGGTCGAGAAGAAGTGATCCGCGCGGCGGTCCCCGGGCGCGGCGGCGAGCGATGAGGATTGATTATACACGCCCAGGCGGTAGACTGATTCGTTCGATCGCCGGGGGTTCCTTGGAATAAAGCATGACCAAATTGAGCGGATCCGATACCAAGAGCACTCTATACTGCAGCTTCTGCGGCAAGTCGCAGCATGAGGTGCGCAAGCTCATCGCCGGGCCGACCGTGTTCATCTGCGATGAATGCGTCGAGCTGTGCAACGACATCATCCGGGAAGAGACCAAGGCCGGGATCGCCGGCAAGAAGGACGGCGGGGTTCCGTCCCCGCGCGATATCTTCGCCACGCTCAACGATTATGTGATCGGCCAGGATCGCGCCAAGCGCGTGCTCTCGGTTGCGGTGCACAACCACTACAAGCGCCTGAAGCACAGCGGCAAGGGCGGCGATGTCGAGCTGTCGAAGTCCAACATCCTGCTCGTCGGTCCCACCGGCTGCGGCAAGACGCTGCTCGCGCAGACGCTGGCCAAGACCTTCGACGTGCCCTTCACCATGGCCGACGCGACCACGCTGACCGAGGCGGGCTATGTCGGCGAGGATGTCGAGAACATCATCCTCAAGCTGCTCCAGGCGAGCGACTACAACGTCGAGAAGGCGCAGCACGGCATCGTCTATATCGACGAGATCGACAAGATCAGCCGCAAGGCCGAAAATCCCTCGATCACCCGCGACGTCTCGGGCGAGGGGGTGCAGCAGGCGCTGTTGAAACTCATGGAAGGCACCACCGCCTCGGTGCCGCCGCAGGGTGGACGCAAGCATCCGCAGCAGGAATTCCTCCAGGTCGATACGACCAACATCCTGTTCATCTGCGGGGGCGCTTTCGCCGGGCTTGAAAAGATCATTTCGGATCGGCTGCAGAAGCGCTCGATCGGCTTCGGCGCGCATGTCGCCGACCCGGACAAGCGCCGCGTCGGCGAGCTTTTGCAGAAGGCCGAGCCCGAGGACCTGCTCAAATTCGGGCTGATCCCCGAATTCGTCGGCCGCCTGCCGGTGATCGCGACGCTGGAGGACCTCGACATCGAGGCGCTCGTCAAGATCCTCAGCGAACCCAGGAACGCGCTGGTCAAGCAATATGCCAAGCTGTTCGATCTCGAGGACGTGGCGCTGACCTTCACCGCCGAGGCGCTTGAGGCGATCGCGAAGAAGGCGATCGAACGCAAGACCGGCGCGCGCGGGCTGCGCTCGATCGTCGAGGGGCTCCTGCTCGACACCATGTTCGACCTGCCGACCGAGGACGGCATCTCCGAGGTGGTGGTCGATCGCGACGTGGTCGAAGGCCGCAAGGAGCCGGTGCGCGTGCTCAAGGGCAAGGCCGAGGAAGCCGCCTGATCGCGAAGGCTGCCGGGCAGGCGTTGCCGGCCGTTTGCGTCAACCCTCGCCGGCCTTGCGTCGCTCAAGCAGCGCCTCCATCCGCGCATAGCGCTGCGCGGGGATGAGGACGTGCGGGTCGTAATAGCGCTCGAAGGCAGGGATGCCCTCGGGCAGCGTGACCCATGGCATGCGTTCTGAAACGAAGATCGCCGCATCGGGGCGGAACGCGGCGCAATCATCGAGCGTGCCGACGCGCAGCCCCAGCCCCAGCCGGCCGGCGCGCGGATAATGGCTCCAGATCGCGGTTCCGCATGCCGCGCAGCGCAGGATGCGATGCGGGCCGCCGCTGCCGGCCTTGACCTCGTGTTCGCGCACGCTGCCCGAAAGCAGCGTCAGCCGCCCGGTCTCGAAGAAGGCATTGACCACCGAGGTCGATCCGGTCTGGTTCTGGCATTGCCGGCAATGGCAATTGTTGACGTAGATCGGCTCGCCCGAAACGCGATAGCGCAGCGCGCCGCAGGTGCAGCCGCCCTCGTGCACCGGTTCGTTGTCCATCCTTGCCTCCCCGCGAATGCCGGGGCGATCATAGGCGATGGCGGTGGTGCGGCAAGTTGCAACGAGGGCGGTTCGCGGCATAGCGTCGCGGGTAAAGGGGATGTCATGGCCGAAGATGCGCAAGCTAAAGGTCCGGCGGCGGCGCGGGTCGCGGTGAGCCGGATCATTCACACGATCCACGCGACGACCGATCTTCCCGCCTGCCGCTTGCTTTATCAGGATGCGCTGGGCGGGCTGGTTTTTGCCGAGAATTATTTCCCGGCCGAGGATCGCGATTGCGCGCTGCTTTATGTCACCGACCATATGATCGAGCCGATGGCGCCGCGCACCCCCGGCGATCTCACGAAGCCCTTTGCGCGAATGACCGCGCGGATCGGCCAGGCGTTCCACAGCTTCGAACTGAAGGTCGCAGATGGCGCCGCCGCGAGCCAGGCGTTTCGCGACGGCGGCGCGCGAACCGCGAGCGATTACGGCTCGTTCTTCTTCGTGCGCCCCGAATCGACTGGCGGGGTTCTCCTCGAAGTCTGCGAAATGGCCATGCCGAACGACCCATACGACCGCGGCCATTGGGATCCGCAGGTGGGGCAGGGGCATGCCGGGCAGGTGCTGGCGCTCGATCACATCGCCTGCGTCACCGCCGATCTCGATGCGGCGCTGCGCTTCTTCACCGGGCTGTGCGATGGCGAGGTGATCGAGGATGCGGCGACCAGCCTGCCGCAGCCCGGCCGCCGGGTGGTGATCCGCCTCGGCGGCACGCACGTCGCCTTCATCGCCCCTGTAGATCCGCGAGCCGGCCCGCTGGGGGCGTTTCTGGGCAAGGCGCAGAACGGCATCTACGCGCTCGTCTGGCGCATTGCCGATGCCGGCCGCGCGCGCGCGCATTTTGCCCAAACACTCAAGCTGCGGGTGACCGAAGCGGGCTGCGTCTCGCCGGGTTTCGCGATCGAGCCCGAGGATTTCCTGGGCGCGCGGCACGAGTTTCTCGCCTGACGCGCGGCCGGCGCGTGCCTTGTGGTTACGGTTTGAACCCTGCCCCCAATACGGCGCGCGGCTGTTCGAGTTCGGCGGCGGCCACCGGATAGGCGCAATTGTCGGCGGTATAGAAGCCGCCCGGTCGGTGATTGCCCGAAATCCCGATCCCGCCGAAGGGTGCGGCGGGCAGTTCGGCGGTCATCGGCCGGTTCCAGCTGATGATGCCCGCGCGGATCCGGGTCCAGAACTTCTCGTACTCCTTGGGGCCGCCGCCGACCAGCCCGGCGGCAAGGCCGAAGCGGGTGGCATTGGCCTCGGCGATCGCCTCGTCGAGCGTCTCGACCCGGATCACCTGGAGGATCGGTCCGAACAGCTCGACATCGGGGCGGTCATGGACCGCGGTGACGTCGATGATAGCCGGCGACAGAAACGGCAGGCCGGGGCGCAAGGCGGCGAGATGCTTGATCGCCTTGCCGCCATGGCTGAGCAGATCGATGAAACTCTCGGTCAGCCCGTCGGCGGTCTGCGTGTTGATCACCGGCCCCATGAACGGCGCGGGCTCGTCGAACGGGGCGCCGCAGATGATGCGATCGGCGGTGCGCTTTACCGCGTCGATGATCGCGTCAGCCATCGTCGCCTTGACGATCAGCCGGCGCGCGGCGGTGCTGCGCTGCCCGGCGCCGGTGAACGCCGACTGGACGATGACCGTCGCTGCATCGTCAAGCTTGGGGGTGTCGAGCACGATCAGCGGATTGTTGCCACCCAGTTCGAGCGCGATCAGCTTGCCGGGTTGCGCGGCGATGCGGCGATGGAGGGCAAGGCCGGTCTGGGAGGTGCCGCTGAACAGCACCGCATCGATCCCCTTGTGCAGCGCAAGCTCGATGCCGCGCCCGGCATCGCCGACCAGCATCTGCGCCACCGCCGCGGGCACGCCGGCGCGGTGGATGCAGGCGATCAGTGCCTCGGCGGTGGCATGCGTGCTCTCGCTCGGCTTCAGGATCACGCAATTGCCGGCGATCAGCGCCGAGAGCATGTGGCTCGCGGGGGTCAGTGCCGGCTGGCTGAAGGCGCTGAGCACCACGACGATGCCATGCGGCTTGTGCCGCACCGTCACCTGGCCCTGCAGCGCGTTGTTGAGCTTGCGCTGCGCGCAGCGCTCGGCATGGCTGCGAACGGCGAGTTCGACCCGGGCCACCACCGCCTCGACCTCGGCGAGCGCTTCCCACAGCGGCTTGCCGGTCTCGCGGGCGATCAGCCGCGCCAGCATGTCATTGTCCTTGCGCACCTCGTTTGCAAAGCGGCGCATCAGCTCGATGCGATTGGCGAGCGACTGCGCCGCCCATTGCGCAAAGGCGCGCCGCGCCAGCGCGATCGTCTCTTCGAGGTCGCCCGGCCGGCCCCGCCAGATTTCGGCACCGGTTGCAGGTTCATGCGAAATGATTTCTGCGTCGCTCAAGCCGCAATCCTCAACGCTGGCCGTTCCTGCGCCATGGTCCGGCGGCAATCTGCCCCCGGTATGGTTGATGGCGGGTTAAGCCGCATCTGGCAAATGCCCGGCGGCCGCGGGCGCCGGCCCCAATGCGTTCCCCAGCCGCCGGATCGCAGCGACCTTGGCGGTGAAGGCGGACCAGTCGTCGGCCTCGTCGATCATCGTCCAGACACGCTCGACCTCCTCGATCAGCAGCGTCGGCGGTGCCGGCTCGGACCACAGCGGGTCATCGTCATCCGTTGCCGGCGGGGCCGCGGCGATGCGTGCGCCAAGCTCGCCTCCGGGATTGTGCCGCCAGCCGCGCAGCGCGAAGAACAGCGCATCGGGTGGTTCGGCGCTTTCGCGCATCTGCGCGCCGAGCGCCTCGAGAAGCGCGGCGTCGGCCTCGGCCCCGCGCGAGCCGCGGCCGAGCCGCCAGAGCACGCGCCGTGCGAGATGCTGCTGGAAGCGGCCCTCGAAGCGGTCGAGCGCGGCGATCAGCGCGGGCACTTCGGCGAGCGGGCTCAGTGCCTGCGCGAGCTGGGCGCAGTTCCAGCGAAACGCCTCGGGCTGGCGGCCGAAGGCATAAAGTCCGGCATGGTCGAAATAGGCGGCGGTAAAACCGCCGTCCCAGCGCGGCAGCCAGCGCCATGGGCCGTAATCGAAGCTTTCGCCGGTGATGTTCATGTTGTCGGTGTTGAGCACGCCATGCACGAAGCCGGCGGCCATGTAGGAGGCGGCCTGATCGGCCAGCCGCTCGATGGTCTGATGGAGCAGGATCACCGCCGGCTGGTCGCGGCCCGGCGCGTCGGCGGGCGGCAGCGGACCGGGAAAGATGCGCAGGCAATAATCGGTCAGCGCCGCCAGCTCGTCGCGCTGGCCGAGCGCATAGAGCCGCTGAAAGCTGCCGATGCGGATGTGCCCGTGCGACAGCCGGACGAGCACCGCCGACCGCGTCGGCGAAGGCTCGTCGCTTCGCCACAGGCTTTCGCCGGTCTCGATCACCGACAGGCTTTTCGACGTATTGACGCCAAGCGCTTCGAGCATCTCGGTCGCCAGCACCTCGCGCATCGCGCCCTTCAGCGTCAGCCGGCCATCGCCGTCGCGGCTCCACGGCGTTGTTCCCGAGCCCTTGGTGCCGAGATCGAGCAGCCGGCCGGCGCCGTCGCGCAACTGGGCGAACAGGAAGCCGCGGCCATCGCCGATTTCGGGATTATAGACGCGGAACTGATGCCCGTGATAGCGCAGCGCCAACGGCCGGGGGAGATTGTCGGCCAGCGCCTCGAAGCGCGCGAAATGACCAAGCCAGCCTGCCTCGTCGAGCGCGCCGAGCCCGACCGCATCCGCCCATCGCTGGTTGCGGAACCGCAGCGTCTCGCCGGGAAAACGCGCCGGCGCCACCGCGTCGGCCAGCCACGGCGCCAGCGAGAGGATTTGCGGATCGGGGCGATAGGGCGCGGCTTGCGGTTCGGGGCGCATCGGGCGATAGTGGAAGCTGCATCCCCGTTCGGCAAGCCCGCGCGGCTGCAAACGGGCGCGAGGCATGAGCGGGTATCAGGACGGGTTCTGGCAGGGCAGCGATGGCTTGCGGCTGCATTTCCGCGACTATCCGGGCTTCCCGCAAGGGCCACCGCTGCTGTGCCTGCCCGGCCTGACCCGCAACGCGCGCGATTTCGAGGCGCTTGCCACGTATTTTTCCTCGCCCGCGGGCGGGGGCTGGCGGGTCATCACCGCCGAGATGCGCGGCCGCGGCGCGAGCAGCTATGCGCCTGATCCGGCAAGCTATACCGCGCGCCGCTATGTCGCCGATGTCGAGGCGCTGCTCGACCAGCTTGGCATCGCGCGCTGCGTGGTGATCGGCACCTCGCTCGGCGGGCTGATGGCGATGATGCTCGCGCTCGCGGCGCCGCAGCGGCTGGCGGGCGTGGTGCTCAACGACATCGGGCCGAGCGTCGAGGTCGAGGGACTGGTGCATATCCAGAGCTATCTCGGGCTCGACGAGCGCTTCGCCGATCTCGATGCGATTGCCGCAGCGCTGCGCGCCAGCTTTGGTGCTGCCTTTCCCGACCGCGATGCGGCGGGCTGGCGCCGCTTCGCCGGGCAGCTCACCACCCGCGACGAGACCGGCGCGTTGCGCTTCGATTACGACCCGCGCATCGCCGTCCCCTTCGGCCAGCCCGAGGCGGCGCTTCCCGACCTGTGGCCGGCGATCGACGTGCTTGCCACCTTGCCGCTGCTGGTGATCCGCGGCGAATTGTCCGATATCCTCTCGGAAGCGACGCTGGCGGCGATGGTGAAGCGCGCGCCGGGCTGCGCGGTGCTGCGTCTGGCGCGGGTCGGCCATGTCCCGACGCTCGACGAGCCCGAGGCGCGCGCCGCGATCGCCCGGCTGCTGGCGCTTGTCGCATGACCGCGCCGCGGCGGATCCTCCATCTCCATTCGAGCTTCGATCCCGGCGGCAAGGAGATGCGCGCCGTCCAGCTCATCAATGGCTTCGGCAGGGCCTGCGCGCATGACATCGTCTCGGCCGTGCCGGGAGCACTGGGCGCCGCGGCGCGGATCGCGCGCAAGATCGCCTTTGCCACTCCCGAATTTCCGGGGCTGCAAGGCCGCCCCGGTCCGCGCCGGCTGCACCGGCTGGCGCGCGCGATGCGCGGCTATGACCTTGTCCTCACCTATAATTTCGGCGCGATGGATGCGGTGCTCGCGCATACGCTGTTCGCCCGCGCCTTGGCGCTGCCGCCGCTCGTCCATCACGAGGACGGGTTCAACGCCGATGAGGCCGCCGGCCTCAAGCCGGTGCGCAACTGGTATCGGCGGATCGCGCTGGGGGGCATAGCGGCGCTCGTCGTGCCCTCGCGGCGGCTGGAGGCGATCGCGTGCGACGTCTGGCACCAGCCGCCCGAGCGGGTGCATCGCATCGCCAATGGCATCGCGACCAGCGCCTATGGCGCCAGGCCGAAGCCCGATGCGCTGCCGCGGATCGTCAAGCGCGAGGGCGAGCTGTGGCTGGGCGCGCTAGCCGGGCTGCGGCCGGTCAAGAACCTTCCCCGGCTGGTGCGCGCGTTTGCCGGCCTTCCCGAGCCCTGGCAGTTGGTGATCCTTGGTGAGGGACCATGCCGCGACGAGATCCGTGCCGCGGCGCTTGCGCTCGGTATTGCCCACCGCGTCCACCTGCCGGGATTCATCGCCGAGCCCGCGCGGGTCATCGACCTGTTCGACTGCTTCGCGCTGTCTTCGGACAGCGAGCAGTTCCCGCTCTCGGTGGTCGAGGCGATGGCGGCGGGGCTGGCGGTGGCGGCAACCGATGTCGGTGACGTCAAGGCGATGCTGGCCGAGGAGAACCGTGGCTTCGTCGTGCCGGCGGGCGATGAGGCGGCGCTGGCGGATGCGCTCGCGCGCCTTGCCGCCGATGCCGGCCTGCGGGCACGGCTTGGCCGCGCCAACCGGGCGCTGGCGCGTGCCTGCTTCGACGAGGCGGCGATGATCGCCGCCTATCGCGCGGTCTATGCAAGGGCGATGCGCCGCGATTCCTTTCCCTGAGCGGATCGGCGGCGGGCCTTGCCCCGCGCGGTTCATGGCTGCTTCACCGCGCCGCTGCCATGCGCATGGCCGTTGAATTGTGCCGCCACTGCGCTAAACAGCGCCGCCGCGTCCCGGCAAAACACAGAAAGCGCCCCGATTGGCCTTGCTTCCCACCAGATCCCGTCGCTTCCCGAGCGCTTCTTCCGCGCGCGAGGCGGCGCAGAAGGATGGCTTCGTCCGCGAAGTCGACGATGCGCTGCGCGAGGAGGAACTGCTGTCCGCCTTGCGGCGCTATGCGGCGCCGGTGGGCGCGGTGATCGCAGCGGGGCTGATCGCGCTTGGCGGGTGGCTGTGGTGGACCAGCCACCAGGCCGATGTCCGCGCGGGCCAGGACGAGCAGATCACCCTGGCGATGGACAAGCTTGACGCCGGTTCGCAGGATGCCGCCTTCGCCCAGCTTGCCCCGGTCGCGGCTGAGGGCGATTCGGGCAATCGCGCGGTGGCGCGCATGCTCCAGGCCGGCATCGCCACGCGGCAGGGCAAGGTGCAGGACGCCGCCCGCCTGTTCAATTCGGTTGCATCCGACAGCAGCGCGCCGCAACCCTATCGCGACCTTGCGACCATTCGCGCGGTCGCTGTCACATTCGACACGCTCGCGCCGCCCGATGCCGTTGCCCGGCTGCGGCCGCTCGCGGTGCCCGAAAAGCCGTTCTTCGGCAGCGCGGGCGAACTGCTTGGCATCGCCTATCTGCGCGAAGGGCGGCGTGATCTTGCCGCGGCGCTGTTCGGCGCGATCGCGCATGATGCCGGCGTGCCCGAATCGCTTCGCTCGCGCGCACGGCAGATGGCGGGATCGCTCGGCGTCGATGCGGTCGATGACGTCACGCGCGGCGCCGCGCCCGCGGCGCAATCGTGAGCGCCGCTGTCGTGAAGCCTGTCGTATCGTCGGTTCGACGGGGCGCCGTGCTTGCCGCCGTGCTGACGCTTGCCGCCTGCGGCCATGTCACGCATCATGCGGTGAAATCGACACCGGTGGTCGGCAACCGCATCCCGATCCTCAGCCGTATCGAATCGGGCGCCAGTGTCGATCCCGATCTCGCGGGGGTGGCGGTGGTCCTGCCGCCGGCCGAGGTCAACGCCGACTGGGCGCAGCCCGGCGGCGGCGCCAACAAGAGCTATGGCCATCTCGCCATCGGCGAAAAGCCTGTCCGGCAGTGGAGCGCGCTGGTTGCCGGCGCGAACGACCGGCGGCGCCTCGCCGCCGCGCCGGTGATCGGTGGCGGCACGTTGTTCGTCATGGATACCGACGGCGTGGTCCATGCGCTGGACCCCGCCAACGGCCATGAAAAATGGACGCACAGCTTCCGCGCGCCGAGCGCGCAGGAGTCCGCGGTGTTCGGCGGCGGCGTGAGCTATGGCGATGGCGCGGCCTATGTGACGACGGGTCTTGGCGAGGTGGCGAAGCTCGATGCCGCGACCGGCAAGCAGCTGTGGAGCGTCAAGCCCGCGGGGCCGCTGCGCGGTGCGCCCACCGTCGCCTTCGGCGCGGTCTATGTCGCCACCCAGAATAACGAGATCCATGCGCTCAGCGACCAGGACGGCAGCAGTCTCTGGCAGGAATCCGCTTCGCTCGGCGAAACCGGGGTGTTCGGCGTCGCCGCGCCCGCCGCCGGGCAGGGGACGGTGATCGAGGGCTATTCGACCGGCGAACTGATCGCCTATCGCTACGAGAACGGGCGGGTGCTGTGGTCGGACGCACTGGCGCGCACCTCGCTCTCGACCACGGTCGGGGTGCTGACCGACATCGACGCCGACCCGATCATCGATCATGGCCGGGTTTATGCGCTGGGTCAGGGCGGGCGCATGGCCGCCTATGAGCTGGTGACCGGCCAGCGCATCTGGGAGCTCAACCTTGCCGGCATTTCGACCCCGGCGGTGGCGGGGGACTGGATTTTCACGCTGACCGACGATGCCAAGCTGCTGTGCATCGCCCGGTCCTCGGGCAAGGTGCGCTGGAGCACGCAGCTGGCGCGCTACGCCAAGGAAAAGAAGAAGAAAGGCCAGATTTTCTGGACCGGCCCGGTGCTCGCCGGCGACCGGCTGTGGGTCGCGAATTCGCGCGGCGAGGTCTATGCGGTCGGCGCCGAGGCGGGCGCGGCCAAGCTGTTCACCCGTCTCGAAAACCCGGTCTCGCTGGCACCGGTCATCGCCAACCAGACGCTCTACATCTTCGATGACGGCGGCCACATCACCGCCTTCAAATAGGACCGGCGGCGAGGGCGATGTGCGACCGTATCGGTCACCGTGATCGGATCACGGCGGCTGCGGCGGCGCAGCGCGCGGCGGGGCCTGCCGGTGCAGGCGGGGCGGCGATCTTTCCGCTCCTTTAACCGCCGCCGCGTTATGGGCGGCGCGTGAGCCGCCGTTCGCCTTCCGCCCCGCCGGCCTGCCCGCCGAGCGATGTTTCGACCGGCGTCGGCCTTGTCGGCGTTGCCGGGCTGGCTGGCTGGGTGCTGTTCTGCCGCAACTGGGGCGCGATCGCCGATGCACTGGCGCTGTCACCCATGGTGCCGCGCACGCCGATGTCGGGACCGAACGCGGCGCTGGCGGCGATGCTGTTCACCGCGACGCCGATGGTGCTGTGGTCGATCTTCATCGACAAGGTGCACCGCCGCCCGTCGACCGGGCTTGCCTGGGATGCGCCGCGGCCGTTCGCGGCGAGCTGGCGGCTGTCGCTGACCAAGCTCGTCGGGTTGTGGAGCAGCTGGGGGTTGATCGCTGCGGTCTTTATGATCGGGCGCTGGTACTGGCAGCCGCCGTATCTGTTCGCGATGCATGTACTCGGCGCGCTGGTGCTGCCGCTGCTGGCGCTGTCGGTGCCCTATGTGCTGTGGCTCGACCGCCATATGATCGAACCGCGCGACGGGGCGTGGCATTTCGGCGCGCTGCTGATCGGGCGCGAGCCCTGCGACCGCGACGCGGTGCTGGCGCATCTGCGCGGCTGGGCGGTGAAGGGCTTCTTCACCGCATTCATGATCTCGATCCTGCCGGCGGGTTTCGCGCGGATCGTGACGATGGATGCTGCCGGCTTCGGTCGCGATCCGGTGGCGAGTTGCACCTGGCTGATCGAGGCGATGTTCCTAGTCGATGTCCAGATCGCCATGGTCGGCTATATTCTGACGCTGCGGCCGCTTGATGCGCAGATCCGCTCGGCCAATCCGCTGCTCGCGGGCTGGGTCGCGGCGCTGATCTGCTATCCGCCCTTCGTCCTGATGGGCAATGGCAGCCCGCTTGACTACCACCCCTTCACCGCCGACTGGCCGCATTGGCTGGCGGGCCGGCCCCTGCTGATGTGGCTGTGGTGCGCGATGCTGGCGGTGCTGACCGGCATCTATGCCTGGGCGACGGTCGCCTTCGGGCTGCGCTTTTCCAACCTCACCTATCGCGGCGTGCTGACGCATGGCCCCTACCGGCTGACGC
>JAGWPW010000165.1 GCA_028870315.1 Sphingomonadales bacterium
CCGCCGCGCGCGCCTCGGCAAAGCCCGCGTCATCGACATAGCCCGCCGCGACGAAGCGCGCGACGATCGCCGCGATCGCGGCATCCGGCGGCTCGCTCGTCGTCTCGGCGCGGGTCGCGGCGCGTGCCTTGCGCAGGAGATGCTGGTGCAGCCGCGCGGCGGTCGTCGCGAAGCGCGCGACATAGGCAAGCGCCTGCGCTTCGAGCCATGCCTCGACATCGAGGTTGAAATTCGGATGTTTGCCGGCCATTCGGCCTTAATCGTGCCACACTGTTTGCGAAATGGGGAGCGGCGGGACGCCGGACTGCCCGTGCCGCGGAACGGCGGAGGTTTGCCGAACCTTGGCACTTGCGATCAAGCATATGTTCGAAAACGAAAAACGGAACGCGAACCGATGAGTGACACCGCCGCGCTGCCGCCTGCCGAATGCCGCACCGCCCTGACGCCGACCGCCAACGGCTGCGCATTGCCGCGCCGGCTGTCGGATTTCGCGACCTTCACCGACGCGCTCGATTATGCCGCGCAAGGTGTGCGCGGCATGAATTTCTACGATGCACGCGGCAATCTCGCGCAGGTCTATCACTTTTCGCAGCTGCGCAAGGATGCGCTGGCGATGGCGCGCCGGCTGATCGGCTTCGGCATCACCCCCGCCATGCGGGTGGCGATCGTCGCCGAGACCGGGCCTGATTTCGCGGCGCTGTTCTGCGGTGCGATCTATGCCGGCGCCTGGCCGGTGCCGATGCCGCTGCCCACCAGCTTCGGCGGCAAGGACAATTACATCGAGCAACTGAGCCAGCAGCTTCAGAGCTGCGATCCGGCGCTGCTGCTCTATTCGGCGGAAATCGGCGACATGGGCCGCGCCGCCGCCGCGCGCCAGGGCTGCCGCGGCGAGGATTGGCAAAGCTTCGCCGCGCGCGACGCAAGCCCCGCACCGCTGCCCGCGCTCGACCCGGACGGCATCTGCTACCTCCAATATTCAAGCGGCTCGACCCGCTTCCCGCATGGCGTCGCGGTCACCCATCGCGCGCTCCTCAACAATCTCGCCGGCCACAGCCATGGCATGGAACTGCTCGACAGCGATCGCTGCGTGAGCTGGCTCCCGTGGTATCACGACATGGGCCTCGTCGGCTGCTTCCTGTCGGTGATCGCCAACCAGCTTTCGGTCGATTACCTGCGGACCGAGGATTTCGCCCGGCGCCCGCTGGCGTGGCTCGATCTCATCAGCCGCAACCAGGGCACGACGATCAGCTATTCGCCGAGCTTCGGCTATGACATCTGCGCGCGCCGCATCTCCAGCCAGAGCCATGTCCCCGAGCGCTTCGACCTGTCGCGCTGGCGCATCGCCGGCAATGGCGCCGACATGATCCGCCCCGATGTGATGCAGGGCTTCGTCAACGCCTTTTCGGCGGCCGGGTTCAAGGCCCGCGCCTTCATGCCCAGCTACGGCCTTGCCGAGGCGACGCTGGCGGTGACGCTGATGCCACCGGGCGAAGGCATCCGCGTCGAGCTGGTCGAGGAGGAGCGGCTGTCGGGCGCCCCGCGCGATCTCTCGCGCCCGGCGCGCTATCGCGCGATCGTCAATTGCGGCAAGCCGGTGCGCGACATGGCGGTCGAGATCCGCGGCGCTTCGGGATCGACGCTTTCCGACCACCATATCGGCAAGGTGTGGTGCCGCGGGCCAAGCGTGATGCATTCCTATTTCCGCGATCCCGAAACCACCGCCGCCTGCCTTGTCGATGGCTGGCTCGATACCGGCGACATGGGCTATATCGTCGAGGGCTATCTGTTCATCGTCGGCCGGGCGAAGGACATGATCATCATCAACGGCAAGAACCACTGGCCCCAGGACATCGAATGGGCGGTCGAGCAGATGCCCGGCTTCCATCAGGGTGATATCGCCGCCTTCTCGATCGAAACCGAGACCGGCGAGGAAAGCGCCGCGGTGCTGGTCCACTGCCGCGTCTCCGACCCCGGCGAGCGGCTGCGGCTGCATGAGGCGATCCGCGACAAGGTGCGCAGCGTCACCGGGATCAACTGCCTCGTCGAGCTGGTGCCGCCGCGCACCCTGCCGCGCACCTCCTCGGGCAAGCTGAGCCGCGCCAAGGCCAAGAAGCTGTATCTTTCGGGCGAAATCGAGCCGCTGCGCCTGGCTGCCTGACCCGTCCGCCGGGGGCTTTCCTCACCACCGATATCGACAAGGCGCGCGGTTTTCCCGTCGGCCAGCCGCTGCGCATTCTTCGCCGCGGCGGGCTTGACGCGCCGGATCGATGCCGACATAATTCCAATATAACGATATATATTTCCAATATTGGAATAATGGGAGCATCGCCGTGAACAAGATCGCCGCCAATATCGCCTTTGCCGAAGGCCCCGCGCCGCGGCAGGCGTGGCCCTCGCTGCCGCGCGAACGCCACCGCGAGCACAGCCTTGCCGGCAAGGTCGCGATCATCACCGGCGCCAGCCGCGGGGTCGGCAAGGAGGCGGCGGTGCTGCTTGCGAGACGCGGCGCGCGGGTCGTGCTTGCCGCACGCACGGTCGCCGCCGATGGCAGCCTGCCCGGCACGATCGGCGAAACGCTGGCCGCGATCGAAGCGCTCGGCGGCGAGGCGATCGCGGTCGCCACCGACCTCGCCAGCGAGGCGGACCTCAAGGCGCTGGTCGAGGCCGCATGCGCGCGCTTCGGCGGGGTGGACATCCTCGTCAACAACGCCGCCGCGACCACCGGCGACATCTGGGGCAAGCCCTTCCTCGCGTTGACCCGCGCCGAATGGGAATATCAATTCGCGGTCAACACCCATGCCCCCTTCACCCTCACCCAGCTCGTCGTGCCGATCATGGAAGCGCGCGGCGGCGGGCGGATCATCAACCTCTCGACCGGCAGCGGCGAGGTGTTCCGCGAGGCGGAGGAACTGCCCAAGCTCGGCGCGGTCGGCGGCTTCAGCCTCGCGGTTCCGGGCTATTACGCAAGCAAGCGCGCGCTCGACCGCTTCACCAACTGCATGGCGCCAGAACTGCACGCGAAGGCCATCGCGATCATCGGGCTGCATCCCGGGCTCGTCGCCACCGAACTCGTCGCGATCCGGGTGAAGGAGCGCGGCCTCGATGACAGCGTCGCGGTGCCGATGGCGGTGCCGGCGCGGATGATCGCCTATTTCGCCGCCTGCGAACATCCCGAGGAATATACCGGAAGGCTGTTCTGGGCCGAACGCGAGATGGAAGCGCTCGGCATCGCGCTCGATTGAGCGCATCGCGCAAGGCGGCTTCCACACTTGGAATTGTCCCGCTAGCGGAGCGGGTGCGCGCGCCGCGCATGCCAGCCGGGGAGCATCCGTGGCCGAAGCCTCCAATCCCACCAGCCGCGTGCTGGGCGTGCTCAATTTCCTCGCCGCCCACCCCGAGGAAAGCTTCTCGCTCGCCGAGATCGCGCGCCATCTCGGGCTCAGCGCCGGATCGGCGCATCGCATCCTGACCACCATGGCCGCCGCCCAGTTCCTGTCGCGCGATGCGCGGCGGCGCAGCTATTCGCTCGGCCTGTCAGCGGTCGCGGTCGGCCAGGCGGCGCTCGAAAAGCATCGCGGCATCGAGGCAGCGCGGCGCGAGCTTGCGCGGCTTGCCGTCGAGCTCAACCTGCAATGCAGCGCCAATGCGGTGGTCGATGGCGATCTTCTTGTCGTTGCCAAGGAGGGGTCGCCGCGCTCGTTTCGCGGCCTGACCCGCGTCGGCGAGCGGCGCCCGCTCGTGCCGCCGCTCGGGCTGTGCCATATCGCCTGGGGCGGGGCGGCGGCGCTCGACGCCTATCTCGACGCCGCCGGCCCGCATCTTGCGCCGCCAGTGCGCGAGCATCTCGTGGCGTCGCTGCCGGTCATCCGCCAGCGCGGCTATACGCTCGCCGCCCACGGCCCCGGCGCGCGCCTTGCGCGCGAGGCGAGCGTGCTTCCCGTCGATCGCCCGCGTGATGCGGACTGGTGGGCGGGAGTCCAGCAGATGATCCGCGAACTGACGCTGCGCGAAGTGCAGATTCTCGATCCGGCGCAGGCCGCTCCCGATGGCGTCAGCCATATCGGCGCGCCGGTGTTCTCGCCCTCGGGCAGCGTCGCCTTCCAACTGGTTGCGACCGGGTTGCCAAGGGACCTGCGCGCAGAGGACATCGAGCGCTACGCCGAGAGGCTGTGCGCCGCGGCGGCGACCGTCACCGACGAATTGCACGGCCGCCCGCCCGGGGTTTAGCGCGCTCGATCAGCCCTCCTTCGCCAGCTCCTGTAGCTCGCGGGCGGCGGCGGCGGTCTGGTCGCGCGGGACGATGGCGTGCCTGAGCACCGTTTCCGCCCGGTCCTCGACGCCGCTGATCATCCGCGCCCGTTCGAGATTGCCGGGGGTGCTGATGATCCACACCGGGCCGTTGGCGATATTCTCCAGCCCCTCGCGCGCCACGGTTGCGGTCGGCTCGGCGAGTTCGACCGGCATGCCGAGCCGCGCCATCGCCGGCGTGGCGGTGAAGCCGATATTGAGATGGAGGACATCGACCCCCATCGGCTTCATCTCCGCCCACAGGGCTTCGGAGAATATCCGGCTGAACGCCTTGGCGCCGGTATAGGCGGCGAGCGTCGGCGAACCGAGATAGCTCGACAAGGACCCGCCGAGCACGATTCCCCCGCGCCCGCGCGCGGCCATCAGCCCGCCGTAATGGCGGGTGAAATTCGCCTGGCCGAGAACGGTGATCTGCAACACCGATTGCGTGACCGCCTCGGGCAGTTCGACAAAATTGCCGCGGGTGTTATTGGCGCCGGCGTAATAGATCAGCAGCCCGATCTCGATGTCGTCGGTCGCCGCGCGCACCCTTGCCAGCACAGCGGGATCGGCAAGATCGGCCGGCACCGCGCGCACCTCCGCCCCTTTGGCGCGAAGCTCGCTGGCGAGCTCAGCCAGCGGTTCGGGTTTGCGCGCCACCAGCACCAGCTTGAAGCCGTCCGCCGCGAGCAGCCGCGCAAAATCGGCGCCCGCGCCTTCCGAGCCGCCGACGATCAGCGCCCAGGGGCCATATTTCGCAAGGTCCATCGGTTTCTCCCGGGGCGGGGCGCGCCGATCGACGACGGCGGACCACAAAATTCCAATATTGGAATTATTTATCTACCGTGTGGAAGATGCGGCCGAAGCGACGCGCTTGTCAAGGCACGGCGGACGCGCCGGATCCGATGCAACCGGGCAGCGACCGCAACGCGCAGAAATCAGCCCTGTCGGGCCAGACCATCGGCCGCATCATCAGCGCCGTCGTCGCTGCACCCTGCTGGACACACGTCTCGCGGCCAATCGCCGGCCTGGGGATCAGGACGGGCGGAAACGGCTTGAGGCGCGGGCGGGTTCACACTGCCCGGGCGTCAGCCTTTGCCGGCGGGCGCGGGCGGCGCGGGGCTGTTCGAGCACTCCGACCCGCCCGAGCAGCGGTCGTCGTCCACCTTGTCATAGGCCTGCTGGATGTCGCGCGGCGGATCGTTCTTGTCCTCGCGCGGCAGGTGCCTGTGCAGCGCCAGCGCCCAGCGCTCCATCCAGTCCACCCCCTCCTTGCCCATGTAGCCATCGGGCGTGCGATAGGCGGGATCGCGCATCGCCTCGGCAAGCGGCACCGGCTTCAGCCGGTTGCGCTTCAGCATCGCGAACAGATCCCCGAAGCTGTCGGCGTTGAGCCGGGTCGCGTGCAGCAGCATGACATAGGCGATGTCACGGTGGAACAGGACCTGCGCGGCGGCGCGGTACCAGTGGATCATGTCCTCGGTATGGCTGAGATATTCGGCCTTGATATGCGCCGCGCCCGCCGCATCGTGATGCGCGATCGCATAATCATAGGGTTCGGCGAATTCCCAGTCGTCGGCGTCCATGGTGACCGGCGCGATGCGATAGCCATGCGCCGTCAGCCAGGCGTCGATGGCATCGCGCACCGCGACCGGATAGCCGGTCTTGAGATAGGGATGGCGGAACCACTGCTCGCGCTTGCCGTGTTCGGCCATCAGCGGCCGGGTCACCGCCTCGCCTCTGGCGATGTCCTCGACATAGCCCCTCGCCCCCAGTTCCTCGGGCGCATCATGCGAGAAGGTGTGATTGCCAAGCTCCATCCCCGCATTCAGCCAGGCGCGCAGCACGCCGATCTGCTGCGCGCGGTCGAGATCGTCGAGCTTGCTTTCGTTGACGAAGCCGATCGCGGGGACATGATGGCGCCGCAGTTCGGCGAGCAGCCTGCGGCTCAGATCGTTCACATAGGCCTGATCGGGAATGATGGTGAGCGCGGGCAGATCATCGAAGGTCAGCGCGATCCGGCCCGCGGATGGCCGCGCGGCGGCGGGGGTGGCGCAGACGACCAGGGCGGCAAGCAGGAGGCGCGAGCTTTTCATGGCTCCGCTCCGTAAACGATTATTCCTGAACGGGAAGCGGCACGATTCGACGCGCCTGGCGGCGCGGCGCCTGCCCGCTTCATCCCCTGTTAAACGTTGCGGGATCAGCTAGACCTGCCGCGCCTTTCCCGGAGACATGATGCCCCCCCGCCTGCTCGCTTCGCTCGCGCTTGCCGCGTTCACCGCCCCCGCCTTCGCCCAGTCCGTCCCGCAGCCTGCCCCGGCGCCGCTGGCAACGCTCGTGCAGCAGGTAGACATCCCCTATGACAGCTTCACCCTGCCGAACGGGCTGCGCGTCCTTGTCCATACCGATCGCAAGGCGCCGGTGGTGGGGGTGACGCTCTACTACCGCGTCGGTTCGAAGAACGAGCCGCGCGGGCGCACCGGCTTTGCCCATCTCTACGAGCATCTGTTCTTCGGCGGATCGGCCGATGCGCCAAGCTTCGACGTGCCGCTGGAGGCGGCGGGCGCGGGCGGGATCAACGGCTCGACATGGTATGACCGCACCAATTACGTCGAGACCGTGCCCAAGGGCGCGCTGGCGCTGGCGCTGTTCCTCGAAAGCGACCGCATGGGGCACCTGCTGCCGGCGGTGAGCCAGGACAAGCTCGACAAGCAGCGCGGCGTCGTCGAGAACGAGAAGCGGCAGGACGACAACCAGCCATACGGCCTTGTTCAATATGCGATCGGCGAGGGGCTGTTCCCGGTCGGCCATCCCTATCGCCACGCCACCATCGGATCGATGGCCGATATCAATGCGGCGACGCTGGGCGACGTGCGCGCATGGTTCACCGATCATTATGCCCCCGACAACGTCATCCTGGCGCTGACCGGCGACATCGACGCCAGGACCGCGCGGCCGCTGGTCGAGCGCTATTTCGGCGACATTCCCGCCGGCCCCAGGGTGCAGCCGGTGGTGGCGGGGCCGGTGACGCTGGCCGCGCCGGTGCACCGCGAGATGACCGACCAGGTCGGCACCTTGCGGCTCTACCGGGTGTGGAGCGCGCCCGGGCTCAACGACCATGACACCGCCGCGCTCGAAGTGGCGATGCGGGTGCTCGGCGGGCTGGCGAGCTCGCGGCTCGACAACGACCTCGTGCGCGGCCGGCAGCTTGCGGTCGATGTTTCCGCCGACGACGAGGACCACGAGCAGGTGAGCATGCTGACGGTGAGCATGGACGTGCGGCCCGGCGTGCCGCGCGCCACCGCCGAGGCCGCCTTCGACGACGAGATCCGCCGCTTCATCGCCGGCGGCCCCACCGCCGATGAATTGCGCCGCGCCGCGACCATGGCCGTGACCGAACAGATCAACGCGCTCGAAGTGGTGGGCGGCATGGGCGGCAAGGGCGCGACGCTGGCCGAGGGGCTGCTGTTCTCGGGCGATCCGGCGCATTACCGCAAGCATCTCGAAGCGATCGCCGCGCTGACCCCGGCGGACGTGCGCGCGGCGCTGCAACGCTGGCTGACCCGGCCGCCGGTCGAGATCGCGGTGACCCCGGGCGAGCGCACCGAAAGCGGCAACACGATGGGCGGCTGGGGCGACGAGGCCAGCCATCCCGCGCCGCCGCCCGATCCCAAAACGCCGGTGCCGCCGATCCCGCCCGGTCCGCCGCGGATCGCCCCACCGGTCGCGCCGATCGCCGATCTCACCTTCCCCGCGATCGCGCACGCCCGGCTCGCCAACGGCATTCCGGTGGCGCTGGCCCGGCGCAGCGCGGTGCCGACGGTGCTGGTCAGCATGATGTTCGATGCCGGCATCGCCGCCGACGCGCAGGACGGGCCGGGAACGCAAAGCCTGATGCTGCGCATGCTCGACCAGGGCGCACAAGGCCCGAACGGCCCGGTGAGCGCGGCGCAGATCGCCGCCGACGAGGAGCGGCTGGGCGCCAGCATCGCCGCCAGCCCGACGATCGACACCAGCCAGGTCGCGCTTTCGGCGCTGACCGCCAATCTCGCCCCCTCGCTCGAACTGATGCGCGCGGTGGTCCGCGCGCCAAGCTTCGCTGCGGGAGACGTCGCCCGGATCAAGGCGCAGCGGCTCGCCGAGCTCGACCAGGCGCTTGCCTCGCCGCAGGATCTGGCGATCCGCTCGATCAACCCGCTGCTCTATGGCGCCGGCCATCCCTATGCGCAGCCCGGCGACGGGCTGGGAACCGCGGCCGCGCTCGCCACCGCGACCCCGCAAAGCCTGCGCGCGGCGCATGACAAATGGCTGCGCCCCGATCTTGCCCAGATCACCGTCGTCGGCGACATCACGATGGACCGGCTGCTGCCGCTGCTCAACGCCGCCTTTGGCGACTGGCGGGCGCCGTCCACCCCGCCGCCGGTCAAGCCGATCGACGCGCCGGTGCCCGCGCCGCGCTCGCGGATCGTCGTCATCGATCATCCGCATGCGCAGCAATCGGTGATCGTCGCCGGGCGGGTGCTGCCGATCGACGGCCGCACCCCCAACCAGGAAGCGGTGGGGCTGGCGAACGACGTGCTCGGTGCCGATTTCCTGTCGCGGCTCAACAGCGACCTGCGCGAGGACAAGGGCTGGAGCTACGGCGTCCAGAGCGTGGTGCGCGAGCCCATCGGGCCGCGCAGCCTGCTCGTCTTCGCCCCGGTCGAGGCCGACCGCACCGGCGATTCGATCAAGGCGATCATCGCCGACATGACCGCCTTTCCCGCGGCAAGGCCGGTCGGCCCCGCCGAGCTTCAGCGCGCCACCGAAGGAACGCTGCGCTCGCTTCCCGATCATTTCCAGACCAATGCCGCGGTGCTCGGCGCGATCCAGATGGACGAAAGGCTGGGCCGGCCCGACGATTACTATGCAACCCTGCCCGCGCGCTACCGCGCGCTCGACGCGCAGGCGCTCGATCAGGCGGCGGCGCGGTTCCTCCAGCCCGATGGGCTGATCTATGTCGTGGTCGGCGATCGCAAGGTGATCGAGCCGCAGCTTGCGGGAATCGGGCTGCCGGTCGAGTATCGCAGCGCCGCGCAATGAAGCACAAATGCTCCGGCCCGGTCACCCGCTGTTTACCACCTCGCGCCACCAAAGCTTGACGACTCGCGCCTAAACCGTCCGCGAGGCCCGCAAAACCCGCGGGCGACGGAGGCGGCGATGCAGCCGATCGCAAGAATCTGGGTGGTGCTGGGCGGCGCGGCGCTGGCGCTGGCACCGATGGGGGCAAGCGCCGCGCCAACCGGCACCTTCCGGGTCAGCGCCAATGGCGCGAGCCGGGAAGCCGCGCTCAAGGATGCGACCCAGCTGATCGGCCAGGTCTGTGCGGCAAGCAGCTTTGTCGTCATCGCGGACGGTATCCGCCAGGCCGAGGGCGGCGGCGCGTTCTACGGGCCGGTCAGCGCCCGCTGCACTCCCGCCGCCGAGCCCGCCCGGCCGGTCACGCTCGCCAAGCTGTGATCGCGACGGTGCGCGCGGATCAGGCCGCGCACCGGATGCGCTGCTGCGCCAAACGCCTGAACCCTAGCCGAGCGCCTGCTTCAGAAGTTCGTTGACCAACTGCGGATTGGCCTTGCCCTGCATCGCCTTCATCGTCTGGCCGACGAAGAAGCCGAACAGCGCCTCCTTGCCCGCCCGGTACTGATCGACCTTCTCGGCGTGGGCAGCGAGCACCGCGGCGACCGCTGCCTCGATCGCGCCGGTATCGCTGGTCTGGGTGAGGCCCTCGCGCGTGACGATGGCGGCCGCACCCTCGCCGCTTTCGATCATCTTTTCGAGCACCTGCTTGGCGATGGTGTTCGAGATCGTGCCCTTCGCGACCAGTGCGAGCAGTTCCGCCCCCGCGACCGGGCTGACCGGCGAATTGTCTAGCGTCCGGCCCGCCTTGGCGAGCGCACCGAACAGATCGGACAGCAGCCAGTTCGCCGCCTGCCGGGCGACTTCGGCGAGGCTCCTGCCCTGCGCGGCGGCGCTGGCCCCGGCAAGCGCCTCGAACCACCGTGCGGTCTCGACCTCGGCGGTCAGCACGCCCGCGGCATAGGCGGTCAGCCCCAGCGCTGTCTCGTAGCGATGGCGCTTGGCGTCGGGGAGTTCGGGCAGGCTCTCGCGGCATTCGCCGATGAACGCTTCGTCGAGCACCAGCGGCAACAGGTCGGGATCGGGAAAATAGCGATAGTCATGCGCATCCTCCTTGGAGCGCATCGAGCGGGTCGTGCCGCTGTCGGGATCGAACAACCGTGTTTCCTGGACGATGCTGCCGCCGGCTTCGAGGACATCGACCTGGCGGTTCGCCTCATGCTCGATCGCGGCCATGACGAAGCGCACCGAATTGACGTTCTTGGTCTCGGTGCGCGTGCCGAAGGGCTGGCCGGGCTTGCGCACGCTGACATTGACGTCGGCGCGCATCGAGCCTTCCTCCATGTTGCCGTCGCAGCTTCCGACATAGCGCAGGATCGCGCGCAGCTTGCGCAGATAAGCTCCGGCCTCGGCGGGCGAGCGCATGTCGGGCCGACTGACGATCTCCATCAGCGCCACCCCGGAACGGTTCAGATCGACATAGGACATCGTCGGGTGCTGGTCGTGCATCAGCTTGCCCGCGTCCTGCTCGACATGGATGCGCTCTATGCCGATACGCTTGACCGCAGGCTCGCTGTCCGCGCCCGCGCGCTTGTCGTCGAGGCTGATCTCGATATGCCCCTCGCCAACCAGCGGGTGATAGAGCTGGCTGATCTGGTAACCCTGCGGCAGATCGGCATAGAAATAATTCTTGCGATCGAAGCGCGAGACGCGGTTGATCGGCGCATCGACGGCAAGGCCGGTGCGCACCGCCTGACGGATGCATTCCTTGTTGGGCACCGGCAGCATGCCCGGCATGGCGGCATCGACCAGGCTGACCTGGGCGTTGGGTTCGGCACCGAAGGCGGTCGCCGCACCCGAGAACAGCTTCGCGCGGCTGGCGATCTGGGCGTGGACCTCAAGCCCGATCACCACCTCCCACGCGCCGGTCGCGCCGTCTATGCGATAGGAACTTTGCGATAAGGATGCCATGACGACCCCTGTTACCCCTTCAAGCGCGCGCGAGATGCTTATGAGAGCGCATGCGCCCGCTCACCATCTTCCGCGCCCATTTATGCGATGGAATTTCAACAAATTTCAGAAAATATCCTGCCAGCCAATATGTGACGATCACCGGTATCGCCGTCAAAATCACATCCTCGACAGTTGAGAGGACGTATTGATGGCCGAAGCGGCACGCATTCACACATGAATTCGCAAATACTTTCAGATATTTCAGCAATCCGGCATAGAATATTATCAATATGTAGTGAATAAGATAATATGAATAACTTCTATTTCCAAGAGATACCAGGATCTTGTTTTTCAGGATTTTCGATATCAGGCCGGTTTCCTTCGCATATACCGCGACGAAAAACGCAAAAATGATCGGCACGCCGAGATGGACGTATTTGCTACCGAAACTCACGGCGGCGATGGCAATTGCTGTGATTATCAATTCCAGGAAGTTGGAGCTTCTGATTTTTAATATATCAAAAAATATTGACACCAGAACCCCAAGAGAAAATCCGTATGCGCACCGGATAAAGCCGAAATCATAGGTAGTATCTATGCCGTTCTTCGAAAAGATCGTGAGAATACCGAGACACAGCAAGGCCATAAGAGAAAATTTTATCGCATCCTTGACGAAATAAACTTTCACCAAGGCGCAGAAACACAAATACATCCAGATTTCAGCAGAAATGCTCCACGAAGGCGTATTCCAGTCGGCGAGGTGATTCCCCCCTGTCGAATTTATAAGAAGAGCCGTCGATATAAAATCTGATAACCCGCGATGATGCAGAGCCGACACGCTTTTCGGCAGGAGAATGGGAAACAGGATTGCCACGATTATCAAAACCACGGCATGAAGTGGATACAGCCTTCCAATTCTCAAAAACATGAAATCGACTGCCCGCAATCCCTTCGCCAATTCTGCCCTGTATTTGGTCGAAATGATGAAACCACTCAGCACGAAGAAAAAATCGACCAGAAGATAACCATTCGTAACGAAGTAATTTTGCGTAACATAAGTCATCGGCACGTAGACATGATCGATCGCGAACCGGTTGAAGTGGTACAGCGATACGACAACCGCACAGATTCCGCGCAGCGAATCGAGGCATATGTAGCGATGCACCGGGGCGGCCGCAGCGCGGCCATCGGAACCCGGCGGGTTCATGATCGGACCACGGCGATGATCGGGCCGCCACACCCCGGCATGCGGGGCACGCCCGTATCGGGCGCCGGCGAAGGCAGGCTCAGGCCCACCATCTGGCGGGCCGCGCGACAAATCCGGCGCGCTGCTCGATCGCCAGCGCGGCGTTCAGCACCCCTTGCTCGTCGAGCGGGCGGCCGATCACCTGCAAGCCCAGCGGCAGCCCCTCGCCGTTCAGCCCCGCGGGCACCGACATGGCCGGAAGCCCGGCAAGGCTTGCGGGCACCGAAAACACATCGTTGAGATACATCGCCAGCGGATCGTCGCTCTTTTCGCCCAGCGCGAAGGCGGCGGTCGGCGTCGTCGGCGCAAGGATCGCGTCGCAACTGGCGAAAGCCTGCGTGAAATCGCGCGCGATCAGCGTGCGCAGCTTCTGGGCGCGGGTGAAATAGGCATCGTAGAAGCCCGCCGAGAGCACATAGGTGCCGATCATGATCCGCCGCCGCACCTCGGCGCCGAAGCCCGCGGCGCGGGTGGCGGCATACATGTCCTGGAGCCCCGCGCCCTCGGGCAGGTCGCGCAGCCCGTAGCGCACCCCGTCATAGCGCGCGAGGTTCGAGGAAGCCTCGGCAGGGGCGATGATGTAATAGGCGGGCAGCGCGTAATGCGTATGCGGCAGGCTGATGTCGATCACCCGCGCGCCCGCGTCCTTGAGCCAGGCGATCCCCAGCTCCCAGCTTTTCGCGACCTCGGCATCCATTCCGTCCATGCGATATTCGCGCGGGATGCCGATGGTGCAGCCCGACAGATCGGCATCGAGCGCCGCCGTCCAGCCGGGCACCGGCGCATCGAGGCTGGTCGCGTCCTTGGGGTCATGCCCCGCCATGGCTTCGAGCAGCACCGCGCAGTCGCGCACGTCGCGCGCCATCGCGCCGGCCTGGTCGAGCGAACTGGCGAAAGCGACGATGCCCCAGCGCGAGCAGCGGCCATAGCCCGGCTTGATCCCGGCGATGCCGGTGAAGGCGGCGGGCTGGCGGATCGAGCCGCCGGTGTCGGTGCCGGTCGCCGCCGGGCAGAGCCGCGCCGCCACCGCCGCCGAACTGCCGCCAGAGGAACCGCCGGGGGCGATCGGCGCCGGATCCTGGTTGTGCCCGCGCCGCCAGGGCGAGATCACCTTGCCGAAAGCGCTGGTCTCGTTCGACGAGCCCATCGCGAATTCGTCGAGATTGAGCTTGCCGAGCATCCCCGCGCCCGCATCCCACAATCTGCCCGAGACCGTGCTTTCATAGGGAGGCACGAAATGCCCCAGGATATGGCTTGCCGCCGTGGTCCGCACGCCTTGGGTGCAGAACAGGTCCTTCATCCCGATCGGCACCCCGGCAAGGCGCCCCAGCGGACGCCCGGCGGCACGATCGGCGTCGATCCGCTCCGCCGCGGCGAGCGCGTGATCGGGGGTGGGCGTGATGAAGGCGTTGAGCGCGGGCTGCGCCGCCGCGATCGCCGCGTTGAACGCCTGCGCCACCTCGCGCGCCGAAAAATCGCCCGCGGCGACCCCGTCGCGGATCGCGGTGACGCCGAGTTCGGTCAGATCGCTCATTCGATCACCTTGGGCACGCCGAAGAAACCATGCGCCGCCGCCGGGGCATTCGCCAGCACCGCATCGCGCTTGCCGCCGCCGGTCAGCGGATCGGCATCGACAACATCCTCGCGCAGCACCAGCACGCCGGGCGCGCCGTTGGTCATCGGCTCGATGCCCGAGACATCGACCTCGCCGAGCAGTTCGACCCAGGCGAGGATCTTGTTGAGCTCGGGCTCCAGCGCGGCGACCTCGTCCTCGCCGAGCCTGATGCGCGCGAGCGCGGCGATCCGCGCCACCGTGGCTTTATCGACCGACATTCATCAGAAACCTGCTGCGAGAAACGGGGATCGCGCCTACTGACCCGGCGGGGGCGCGGGCGCATCGCCACCGGGCGCGGCGCCGCCCGGCGCGCCCTGCATCTGGTGCATCCGCTCGGCCATCATCATCTGCTGGAACTGCTGATATTGCTGGAGCGGCATGGCGCCGACCAGCGTCACGTCGAAAATGAGGTCGCTGTTGGCCGGGATCACCACCTGCCCGGTCGCATCGCGCTTGGTGTCGGCGCCATAGGCAAGGCTTGCCGGAATTTCGAGCCGGTAGCTGCCGCCGGGCTTCATCTGCTTGAGACCCTTGGCAAAGCCGGGAATGACGCCGTTGATCGGCATCGCCACCTTGTCGCCGCGGTCGAACACCCGGCCATCGCGCAGCGAGCCGACATAATTGACGAGCGCGACATCATCGTCGGTCGGCGAGGCGCCCGAACCGTCCCTGATCACCGTCAGCCGCACATCGACCATGCGCGTGGCATGGGCGATACCGAAAGCCAGCAGCAGCCCCGCGATCACCGCGATCCACAGCTTGACGAGCGAGCCCTTTGCAAGCGGCGGCAACGGCACGCGGGTGATTTCGGTCATCGTCGGTCCTCGCAGAAGTGCGGCGCCCTCTTGGCGCAAGCGCCCGCGCGGAGCAAGAGAGCGTGCGCGCAAGCGGATATGAAAATGCGAGGACCGCCGGCCCTCGCATCGCGCTTGCCCCAGGCGCGGCGACACGGGCGGCTGCGCCCGAGCCGGCCGGTCCGGTGCTATTTGGCGCTGTCGCGCTCCAGCCGCTTGCGCTCCAGCTTGCGCGCGCGGCGCACCGCCGCCGCCTTTTCGCGGGCGCGCTTCTCGCTCGGCTTCTCGTAGTGGCGGCGCAGCTTCATCTCGCGGTACACGCCCTCGCGCTGCAGCTTCTTCTTGAGCGCGCGCAGGGCCTGATCGACATTGTTGTCGCGGACGAGAATTTGCATAAACCAACTGACTCCAGATAAACCAGAAAGCCCGAACCCGCCGATACGGGCGCCGGGGAAACGAAACAAACGAGGGCGGCGCCGAATCCGGTGGAAATCGACCCCAAGTCGCGCGCCGCTAGCAAAACCCCGGCGCCAAGGCAAGTTCGCGATGGCGCCCGCGCCTGTTTCCATTTTGCCACAGTCGAGCCGCCGCGCGGGTGAATTTGCATACGGGGCAGTTGCATTAAATTCCGGCATGCGGCAGCGTGATCGGTGAAGCGGCTGTGAGACCGCTTTTCGGCGAATTCATCGGGTGAGGATCGAGCCATGCGTTATCGCAATTCGACAAGTTTCGCGTCGGTTTTCGGGCTGTTCGGGCTGGTGGCACTCGTTCCGGCGGCGGCACAGGCGCAATCCGCGTCCGCGGGCAGCCCGGCCAATGCGCAGGCGGCGGACAACGGCACCGCCGGCACCGAGATCATCGTCACCGCGCAGCGCCGTGCCGAACGTCAGGTCGATGTGCCGATCTCGATCACCACGCTCAGCAGCCAGGCGCTCAGCACCGCCAATGTCCAGAACCTGGGCGATATCTCCAAGCTGACCCCGTCGCTGCGGTTCGACGCGCAGACCGGCTTCGTCCAGCCGACGATCCGCGGCATCGGCACCGGCATCACCACGTCGGGCGGTGGTTCCAATGTCGGCATCTATATCGACGGGTTCTATTCGCCCAATCCCGAGGCGGCCGATCTCCAGTTGATGAATGTCGACAACATCCAGGTTCTGAAGGGGCCGCAGGGCACGCTGTTCGGCCACAACACCACCGGCGGCGCGGTCCTCGTCACCACCGCCGATCCGAGCGAAACCCCGGCGGCGGATTTCAAGGCCGATTACGGCCGCTTCAACGCGCAGCGCTACCAGGGCTATGCGACCATGGGGCTGACCCAGGGGCTGGCGGTCGATGTCGAGGGCATCTATTCCAAAGGCAACGGCTACTGGACCAACATCGTCAACAACGACAATCACGTCGGCGCCTATCAGGACTGGACGGTGCGCACCGGCCTCAAGGCCGAGCTTGGCCCCAATGTCTCGATCCTCGCCCGCTACGAGCATTCGGACCAGAACGATCCGGGCGGGCAGATGCTCAATTCGAACACCGACACCTCGATCAACCCGACCACCGGCCAGCCCTGGGGCATCCAGACCCAGACCTTCGGCGGCCCTGGCACCTACACCACCAATCCCAACCAGATCGCCGCGAATTACCTGCGCGTCATCCACACCATCTCCAATGTCGCGCAATTCACCATCAAGGCCGATCTCGGCTTCGCCGACCTCGCCTCCTACTCCCAGTATCGTCACGAGGCCACGCAGCAGCACGAGGACCTCGACCAGACCGCACTGCCGATCTTCGATCTCGGCCTGCCGATCTATGATTCGACGTGGACGCAGGAATTCCTGCTGACCTCGAAGAAGGGGCAGAAACTGCAATGGACCGCAGGCTTCTTCTTCTTCGACAACAAGGACACCTGGCAGACCTTCTTCGATCCGGGCAGCTTCTTCGGCGCGATCGCACCGGGTCGCTTCGGCGGTTCGGGCACGACCACACGCAGCTATGCCGGCTTCATCGACGCGACCTACCCGATCCTCGACAAGCTCTATCTGACGGCGGGCGTGCGCTATTCGCACGACGAGGTGGTCAATCCATACTACAACGTACCGACAGCGACGCCCGGCGTCGTGGGGACCGTTCCGGTTCCGGGCATCGCCAGCAATCATGTGACCCCGCGCGTGGTGCTGCGCTACAAGCCCGACGACCAGTCGAGCATCTATGCCTCCTACACCAAGGGCTACAAGGCGGCGATCATCGACGTCGGTGGTTCCTGCCAGGACGGTCCGGCCTATCACTGCAACCCGATCGCGCCCGAGGACGTCAACTCCTACGAGGTCGGCTACAAGTTCGACAACCACGTCTTCTCGTTCGAGACTTCGGCCTATTATTACGATTACCGCAATCTCCAGGTCTCGGAATTTCTCGGCAATGCCCAGGCCTATATCCTCAACGCCGCCAAGTCGCAGATCTACGGCATCGACGCCGAGGCGCATTACCATTGGGGCGACCATTTCCAGCTGACCGCCGGCGGCGCCTGGACCCATGCCCGCTACAAGACCTTCGGGGGTGGAAGCGTGACGCTGCCCGACGGCAGCACGACGACCGCAGGCGCACCAATCTACGCGACCTGCGGACCGACCAGCCCGAGCGCTGATTGTGGCCCGCTCAACTATGCCTATGTCATCTCGAACTCGAGCACGATCCTGCACAATGTCCACATGCAGGACGTGCCGGACTTCACCGCCTCGATCCAGCCGCGCATCACCACCGGCAAGACCGACAAGGGCGAATTCTCGCTGGCGGGCAACCTCTACTATTCGTCCTACTTCTACTTCAGCCCGTCGGGCACGCAGTTCCGCCAGCCGGGCTATGCGACGCTTGACCTGCGCCTGCAGTGGGACGATCCGACGCGGCGCTACATGGTCGCCGTCTACAGCACCAACGTCACCAACGAACGCTACCGGACACAGGTGCAATACAACGGCTTCGGCATCGGCGCAGAATGGAACGAGCCGATCGCCTGGGGGCTGGAAGTCGGCGCCAAGTTCTGACGGGCCATCACCCCGGCGCGCACCGCGCCGGGGTGACGAGCCTTCGCGCTTGCGATAAGGCGGGCCGATGAGCAGCCCTCCCGATTTCACCCGCGCCTCGCTTCTCGTGCTCGGCGGCGGCGGATTTGGCGCCTGGCTGCGCCTTGTCACCGGTCGGCTGTGGACGATGGCGATCGGCCCGATCGCCGCCAGCGCCTTTCCCTGGGCGACGCTGACCGCCAATGTCCTTGGCAGCTTCTGCATGGGGCTGCTGGTCGGCTGGCTGGCGCGTCACGGCAGCGGCGGCGAGCAGTGGCGGCTGCTGCTCGGGGTCGGCGTGCTCGGCGGCTATACCACCTTCTCCTCCTTCGCGATGGAGTTCGCGCTGTTTATCGAGCGCGGCGCGCCCGGCAATGCGATGCTCTATGTCGCGGTGTCGCTGACGGCGGGCTTTGCCGCGATGTTCGCCGGGCTTTTCGTGATGCGGGTGCTGGCATGAGCGACACCGTACGCCGCTTCACCGTCGGCGCCGATGACGAAGGCGTGCGGCTCGACCGCTGGTTCAAGCGGCACATGCCCGAGGTCGGCTTCGCCACCGTCTCGCGCTGGGCGCGCACCGGGCAGTTGCGCGTCGATGGCCGGCGCGCCGATCCCGCGCAGCACCTCGCCGCCGGCCAGCAATTGCGCGTGCCGCCCGCCGCAAGCGCGGTCACCAGTGCGGCGCGCGGCGCGCGCGCGGCGCTGCCGCTTTCGGCCGAACAGCACGCGCTCGCCGTCAGCCTTGTCATCGCCGAGACCCCCGCGGCGCTGGTCCTCAACAAGCCGCCCGGGCTTGCGACGCAGGGCGGCAGCGGCACGCATGAGCATGTCGATCGCCTGCTCGATGCGTGGCGGCCCGAAGGCGGCGCGCGGCCGCGGCTGGTCCATCGGCTCGACAAGGATACCAGCGGCGTCCTCCTCATCGCCCGCACCCCCGGCAGCGCCGCGCATTTCGCCAAGGCCTTCGCCACCCGCGCAACGCGCAAATTCTATTGGGCGCTGGTCGCCGGCGTGCCCTCGCCCGATGCGGGCGAGATCGACCTGCCGCTCGCCAAGCAGCCGGGAAGCGGCGGCGAGAAGATGATGGTCGACAAAAGCGGCGAGGGCCAGACCGCGCGCAGCCGCTATCGGGTGATCGAGCGCGCTGGCAACCGCGCCGCCTGGGTCGAGCTTCAGCCGCTGACCGGACGCACCCACCAGTTGCGCGTGCACATGGCGGCAATCGGCCATCCGATCGTCGGCGACGGCAAATACGGTGGCCCCGATGCCTTTCTCACCGGCAGCATCAGCCGCAAGATGCATCTGCATGCGCGCCGCCTCGTCGTGCCCGCGCCCGGCAATGGCGCGCCGATCGACGTCACCGCCGAACTGCCAGAGCATTTCGCGGCGAGCATGGCGCAACTCGGCTTCGATCCCGCGCTCGGTGCGCCGCCGCCCGCGCCGGTGCCCGACCGCAAGCGCGCCGAAAAGACCGCCGCCCGCGCGCATGCCAAGCAATATCGCAAGGCGCGGCGCGGCGAACGCCGCGCGCGCGGCGAGGTCGCCTCCCCGAAGCCGCGCCGGTGATGACCCGCCTTGCGGTGTTCGACTGCGACGGCACGCTGGTCGATGGCCAGGCGCCAGTGATCGCGGCGATGGCCGCCGCCTTCGCCAGCCTCGCGCTGCCCGCGCCCGATCCGCAGGCGGTGCGGCGCAGCGTCGGGCTGAGCCTGCCGCAGGCGATGCGCCTCCTGCTGCCCGAGGCCGATGGCGCGCTCCACGCCGCTGCGAGCGAGGCCTACAAGCACGCCTTCCGCGCCGCGCGCGCCGCCGGCACGATCGAGGAGCCGCTGTTCGCCGGCATCGCGCCGCTGCTGGAGCGGCTGGCGCGCGCGGGCTGGCTGCTTGGCATCGCCACCGGCAAAAGCGCGCGCGGGCTTGCCCATTGCCTCGCCGCGCAGGGCATCGACCGGCATTTCATGACCTTGCAGACCGCCGATCACCACCCGAGCAAGCCGCATCCGGCAATGCTCGAAGCCGCGCTCGCCGAGGCGATGGCCGCGCCCGATGAGGCGGTGATGATCGGCGATACCCGATACGACATGGCGATGGCGCGCGCCGCCGGCGTGCGGGCGATCGGCGTCGCCTGGGGCTATCACGAAGCCCGGGAACTGCGCGAGGCAGGCGCCGAGGCGGTAGCGGAAGACCCGGCCCGACTGGAGGTCCTGCTCGCATGAACGACCCGCGCGACCGCACCGGCTTTGCCGTGCTGCAATTCATGCGCCTGAGCGGCATCGCTTTCGTGCTCGCCGGCGCGGCGATGCTCGCGGGGAAAATCCATCTGCCGCCGGTGATCGGCGCCGGCTTTCTCGTGCTCGGCGCGATCGAAGGGCTGGTGCTGCCGGCGCTGCTGGCGAAAAGGTGGCGCAGCGGCGGATGAAACGCTTCTACCGCGCGGCCGGCGTCGGCGAGGCCGAAGGCGGCTGGCGGGTGCTGCTCGACGGTCGGCCGGTGAAAAGCGTCGGCGGTCGGCCGCAGATCGTTCCCTGCCGCGCACTGGCGGCGGCGCTGGCGGCGGAATGGGCCGATCAGGGCGAGGAGATCGCGCCCGCCCGCTTCGTGCTGCGCGACCTCGCCGATTACGCGATCGATGTCGTTGGAGCCGATCGCGCCGCGGCCATCCGCGCGCTCGTCGCCTATGCCGAGACCGATACGCTGTGCTATCGCGCCGGTCCCGACGAGCCGCTGTGGCACCGGCAGGTCGCGGTCTGGGAGCCGATCCTCGCCACCGCCGAGGCGCGCCATGGCGTTCGCTTCGAACGCATCTGCGGGATCATCCACCGCCCGCAGCCCGAAGCGACGCTGCTGCGGCTCGGCGAGGAACTTGTCACGCACGATGATTTCACCCTCGCCGCGCTCGCCAGCCTTGCCGGCCTTGCCGCCTCGCTGGTGGTGGCGCTGGCCGCGATCGTTCCCGATGCGGACATCGCCGGCCTGTGGTCGGCCGCCCATCTCGAAGAGGCGTGGCAGGCCGAACTGTGGGGCCGCGACCCCGACGCGATGGCGCGCCAGGCGCGCCGCGCCGCGCTGTTCGCCGCCGCGGCGCAGATGGCGCGGATGCTGCTCAATCCGCACGAAAGCTGACAGTCGGTCGCGCGATTTGCGCATTTCCGCCGCGAAAAGCGTCAGTCCTGCTTACACATTCAAAATCCTGTCGGAAATTTCCACAATGAATTAACGACTTGTTAAAATGGCATGAAATTTGCTTAACCCTGTTGATCGCCGGCGACCTATTTTGGCACATCAACGGCCCGAAAAGCCGTCAGGAAACAAGGATCCGCCTGGTCATCAGCGATTGTCATAATAACCGGGCCGAAAGCGCCTCTCTATCCAGACAGACCCAGGAGATACCGATGGTTAAAAGGCTGAATTATCTCGCTTTAGGCACAGCGTTTGCAACCGGCCTGATGATCGCCTCGGCAGCGCAGGCAAGCACCGTGCTGGTCGTCGCCGGCGGTGGCGGCGGCGCGGGCTATTACGACGGCAATCCGGGCGGTAACGGGCAGGCAACGACCGCGGGCGGCGCCGGGCGCGGCGCGGGTGGCGGCGCCGGGGGCACCAATGGCAGCGGCGGGCTTGGCGGCACTGGCAACAATGGCACTTATAATGGCGGCGGCGGTGCCGGGGTCAGCGGCAACGGCGGCAACGGCGCGGGCAGCCCACCGGGCTCCGGCAATGGCAGCGCGGGCGATGGCGGTTTGAGCGCGCCAAGCTACTCCGGCGGACTGGGCGGCGTCGATCCCGCCTCGGGCCAGACGGCAAACGGCGGGTATGGCGGCGGCGGCGGCGGCGGCTGGCAGGGCGGCGGCGGCGGCGGCGGCTATTCGGGCGGCGGCGGTGGCGATGGCGCCACTGCCGGCGGTGGCGGCGGTGGCTCCTACATCGCCGCCGGGTTGACCGCGAGCAACATCACCGCCGGCTATAATGGCGTGGCCAACGGCACGGGCGGCGCCGGCTTGAACGGCCTGGTGTCGATCAACGGTATCGACTTCAATTATACCGGCAGCCTCCAGACCTACGTCACCCCAAGCGCGGGCGTGTACACCTTCGTCGCCGAAGGCGCGCAGGGCGGCAGCGGTAGCACCTCGGGCGATACTGGCGGTTATGGCGCCTATGTCACGGCGCAGGACTTGCTGCCCGCGGGCGACCTTCTCAGCATTGTCGTCGGCGGTGCCGGCAACACCGGCGACTTTGGTGGCAACTGGGGCGGCGGCGGCGGCGGCGGCAGCTTCGTCTTCGCCAGCGCGCTCTCCAGCGTGCCCGAACCCGCGACCTGGGGCATGATGTTGCTCGGGTTCGGTTTCGCGGGCGTGGCGATGCGCCGCCGCGTGCGGGTGCGCTACAGCGCCGCCTGATCGTCGGGGTGCTGCAAGAAATCGGCCGGGGAGTGTTTGCTCCCCGGCCGTTTTTTATCGCGCAAGATTTTCATCGCGCAAGGCCGGCACCGCGCGGCACGCCCTACATACCGTCGACCGCCTTGCTGACGAGGATATTGACCGAGACGCGGCGGTTCTGCGCCCTGCCTTCGGGGGTGTCGTTATTCGCCAGCGGATCGGCTTCGGCCATCCCGGTGGGGGTCAGCATGCGATAGGGCTTCCAGTGGCAGGCCTGCTGGAGATAGTTGATGACATGCGACGCCCGCAATTCGCTGAGCTTCTGGTTGAAGTCGGCGTTGCCGGTCGAATCGGTATAGCCGACGACCAGAATCAGCGCGTTGTCGATCCCCTCGGCCGCGGTGGCCGCGGCGCAGAGATCGGCCTTGTCCCCGGCCGACAGATCGGCCCTGCCGCTGGCGAAATGGACGTTGGTCGTGCTCTTGATGTCGTATTTGTCGATGTCGCCCATGCGGCTGCGCAGCGCCTGAGTGGCGGCCGCCTGCTCGCCGAACTGCTGGGCGGTGCCGTTGTGGATCATCGTCGCGGTCTTGAGATCGCTGCTGCGGAAGCTGATCTGACTGGCGAGCAGCCCGGTGCCCGATTGCAGGGTCTTGACCGTGACCGGCAGGCCGTTGAGCAGCGAACTCGCGGTCAGCGTGTTGTGCTCGATCCCGAACAGCCCGCCGCTGGCGCTGACCTTTGTCGCATCGTTGATGGTGACGACCGTGCTCGTGCCATCAGCGCCCGTCACCTTCATCCGGTCGCCGCTGCGCGCGGTGATGACCCCCTTGATTTCCGGCCCCTCGGGCATCGCTTCGGCGGGCGCAGGCGCGCCGTTGACGGTAATCTCGGGATTCGCCGGCGGCGGCGATGGCGGCAGTTGCTGCGCCAGGGCGCTGCCCGAAGCTGCGGCGATCGCCGCGGTGGCGAGCAACACCATCGCGCCCGGCTTTTCCAGATTGAAACGCATATTCCCTGCTCCCTCGGTAGAAGCCCCACCCGAGACTGCCTGTTCAGATTCACCTGACTGAAAGATGAACGCCGGGGGCCGGAGCCCCGCCGGCACCGTTAATGCGAGGCGATCATGCGGCGAACCGATCGCGCGCGCTGGTCGGCGCTCACTGCGCCACCCAGTCCGCCACCTCGCCCGCGACCCGGGTCGCGGCCAGGTTGAGCGCGGGGGCGATCGCCGCCGCGTTCGGGCCGACGCCGGCGACGCTCGCCTCGAAACGGCGGGTGGAGACCTGATGGTCGCGCCCGCTGCGCTCGGCATCGAAGCGCACCACCACCGCGCGGGCCTGCGCATCATAGCCAAGCTCGCCGAGCGTGCCCGCAAGGTGGAGGCTCGCCTGCGGCTGGTCTTCGGCGAGCACCAGCAACTGCCCCCTGGCGCGGATCGTCTCGACCAGCAGCGCGCCGAAGAGATGCGCGGGGCTCTCCACCCAGGCCGCGCCCTTCAGATAGGCCAGCGCGGTGGGATCGATCCGCACCGGCACGCGCGTGGTTGCGAGCGAGCGCTCGACCGTGGGGGTGAACACCACGATCGCCCGCGTCGTCGGGGTCGCAAGCGTCTGCCCGGCGGGCGCGGGCGCGCTGGCGCTGAGCGTCATCAGGCTGGGCAAGGGCTTGCCGCCGCCAAGGTTGACGCAGCCCGCGACGAGCATGGCGAGCGCCGGCGCCGCCCATCGTCCCCGGCCCGGCGATCGTGGCTGCATGGCCCCTGCCCCTTTTTTCCGACGCGCGCTCACGGCTTATAGTCCGGCAGGCGCTGGCCGCCGATCAGCGAGCCCGCGCCCTTCTCCTCGATCCGTTCGGTAAGCTGGCGCAGCGCCTTCGATGCCTCGGACAGGTTGCGGATCGCCTCCTCGGCGGCGGGCAGCGTGGTTTGCGAGAGCTGCTGTGTCGCCGGGCGGACATCGCCCGCCGCGTCGCGCAGCGCTTCGGCCGCCTGCTGTGCCGCGGCCAGCGTCTTTTGCATCTGCGCCGCGAGCGATCCCGAAGCCGGGTCGAGATCGCTGTTCGCGGTTTCGGCGACCTTGCGGAAATCGGCGAGCGTCGTGTTCGCCTCGTCGAGCGTTTCCTGAACCCGCTCCAGGGTCTGCTTCAATTGCGGCGCGGTCGCGGCCATGGTGCCGGTGAAGCTGCGGGTGTTCTGCAGGATCGCGTGCATCGAGTTGCGGTTGTCGTCCGACAGCAGCGCGGTCAGCTTGCCGGTCAGCGCGGTCAGCCGGTCCATCAGTTCGGGCGCGCTCGACAGCAGCGCGCCAAGCCCGCTGGTCTTCGTCGGGATCACCGGGACATTGTCCGGCCCCGGCCCCGGCGCGGTGATCAGCGGCGCGCCCTTGACCCCGCCGTTGAGCAGGATCCCGGCAACGCCGGTGAAGCTGCCCTGGATGCTGGCGGTGGTGCCGACGAGGATCGGAATCTTGGGATCGATGGCAATCCGCACGCGCACGAAGCCTGGATCGTTCTTCCACAATTCGATCTGCGAGACCTGCCCGGCGGGAACCCCGGCGTAGGTCACCTCGGTCCCGGTCGAGAGGCCATCGACCGACTGGTGGAAGAAAATATCGTAGGCGAGCTTCCTTTCCTCGCCCAGCCGCGCCAGCCAGATGGCAAAAGCGGCAAGGACAACGACCAGCGCCAGCGCTACCGCGCCCACCCAGACGTGATTGGCCCTGGTTTCCATGCGCTCGAGCCTATGCCTTCCCGCGGGCCGGCTTGTCCATGGCCTGCGTGGCGCCCGGCGCGAAATCGGCAGGTCCGGTTTCGGGCGAAGGCGCCGCCGATCGCTGCGCCGCCCGGCCGCGTCGTCCGTTGAAATATTGCTGTATCCAGGGATGTTCGCTGCGCAGCAGTTCGGGAATCGTGCCGATCGCGATCACCCGCCGGTCGGCCAGCACCGCGACGCGATGGCAGATCGCATGCAGGGTATCGAGATCATGGGTGATGAGGAACACGGTCAGCCCCAGCGTCTGCTGAAGCTCGGCGATCAGCCGGTCGAAGGCATCGGCGCTGATCGGGTCGAGCCCGGCGGTCGGCTCGTCGAGGAACAGCAATTCGGGATCGAGCGCCAGCGCGCGGGCCACCCCGGCGCGCTTGCGCATCCCGCCCGAAAGCTCGGACGGATAGCGCGCCGCGGCCGCGGCCGGCAGCCCCGAAAGCGCGATCTTGAAGCGGGCGATCTCGCCGAGCAGTTCGGGGCCGATGTCCTTGTAGAACTCGCGCAGCGGCACCTCGACGTTTTCGGCGACCGACAGCGTCGAGAACAGCGCGCCGCCCTGGAACAGCACCCCCCAGCGCGCGCGGATGTCGATGTCGGCGTCCTCGCGCGCATCGGTGATGTTCTCGCCCAGCACCTCGATGCGGCCCGCGACCGGCACCTGCAAGCCGATGATCGAGCGCATCAGCACCGACTTGCCGGTGCCCGAACCGCCGACGACCCCCAAAATCTCGCCCTTGCGGACGGTGAGGTCGAGATGTTCGTGGACGACATGCTCGCCGAAGGCATTCTTCAGCCCCTCGATCACGATCGGCGGCCGGTTGCCTTCGGCGCGGCGCGCGGGGGCGTTCATATCCAGCCGACCTTGGTGAAGAAGACCGCGAAGAACGCATCGAGCACGATCACCATGAAGATCGCCTGGACCACCGCCATCGTCGTGCGCAGCCCCACCTCTTCCGAGTTGCCGCTGACCAGCATCCCCTGGTAGCAACCCGCGACCGCGACGATGAGCCCGAACACCGGGCCCTTGACGAGGCCGACATAAAGATCGGTCATCGGCACCACGTCGCGGGTGCGCGCAAGGAAGGTGAGCAGCGGAATGCCAAGCGTGAAGGCCGAGATCACCGCCCCGCCAAGGATCGCCGCCAGCGCCGCGTAGAAGCCCAGCAGCGGCAGCATCACCACCGAGGCGAGCACGCGCGGCAGCACCAGCGCCTGCATCGGCGAAATCCCGATGGTGCGCATCGCGTCGATTTCCTCGGTCAGCTTCATCGTGCCGATCTGCGCGGCAAAGGCGCTTCCCGAGCGGCCCGCGACCATGATCGCGGTCATCAGGATGCCAAGCTCGCGCATCGCCAGCCGGGCGGTGAGATTGATCGTATAGACCTGCGCGCCGAACTGCTGGAGCTGCACCGCGCCCTGCTGGGCGATGACGATGCCGACGAGAAAGCTCATCATGCCGATGATGGCGAGCGCATTGACCCCGACGAGTTCCATCTGCCGCACGAACGCGGTCATGCGGAACTGCTCGGGGCGCTTCATCACCTCCCAGGTGGCGACGAGCAGCGCGCCCATGAAGCCCAGGATGCCGATGCTGCCCTTGCCGATGCCCAGGATCAGCGCGCCCACCGCTTCGGGGACGCGGATGAAGATCGGCGCGCGCGGCGGCTCGAGCGGGCCGATCTCGCCCGCCCCGCGCATCGCCCGGATCAGCCGCCCGGCATCTTCCGTCGCCTCGGTGATCGTCGCGCGCCAGGCCTCGGCGGTGCGCAGGACGATCCAGGCGCCGGCGGTGTCGATCGCGGTGACGCCCGAAAGGTCGATGCGCCGCACCGGCACGTCGAGCGCGCGCAGCGCGGAATCGAGCGGGCCGATCAGCGCGACGATCAGCGGTCCGGTCAGCTTCAGCGAAAGGACGCCGTCCGCTTCGCTTTGCGTGGTGAATTGCGGCTGCTCGCGCATGGAGCCGCGTCATGCGGGAAAAAGCCCCACCCGGCAAGCGCCGGGAGCGCCGCGGCTTGCGCCCGCGCCGGACGGCTGGCAAAGCCCGCCGCCATGACCGAGCCCGCCAACCGGACCAGCGCCGCAGCGCTTGCCAAGACCTTCGATCCCGCCGCGATCGAGGCGAAATGGTACGGCCATTGGGAGGCAAACGGCCTGTTCCGGCCCTCGCGCCCCGACGCCGTGCCCTTCACCATCGTCAACCCGCCGCCCAATGTGACGGGCAGCCTCCATATCGGCCATGCGCTCGACAATACGCTCCAGGACATCGTCATCCGCCATGAGCGGCTGCGCGGCAAGGACGCGCTGTGGGTGGTGGGCACCGACCACGCCGGCATCGCCACGCAAATGGTGGTCGAGCGGCAGCTGGAGGCCCGGCAGGACAAGCGCGGCAATTACACGCGCGAGGATTTCATCGCCAGGGTGTGGGAATGGAAGGCGACAAGCGGCGGGGCGATCACCGGCCAGCTGCGACGCCTGGGCTGTTCGATGGACTGGAGCCGCGAGCAGTTCACCATGGACCCGCATTTCACCCGCGCGGTGGTGAAGGTCTTCGTCGATCTCTACAACGAAGGCCTCATCTACCGCGACAAGCGGCTGGTGAACTGGGACCCGAAGCTGAAAACCGCGATCTCGGATCTCGAGGTCGAGACGCAGGAACTGAAGGGCCAGTTCTGGCACTTCCGTTATCCGCTGGCCGATGGGGTGCGGCTGGCGAACGGCGCCGATCACATCGTCGTTGCGACGACGCGGCCCGAGACGATGCTCGCCGACATGGCGGTAGCGGTGAATGCGGAGGATCCGCGCTATCAGAGCGTGATCGGCAGCTTCATCGAACAGCCGATCACCGGGCGGCGCATCCCCATCGTTGCCGACGAGCACGCCGATCCCGCGCTCGGCAGCGGCGCGGTGAAGATCACGCCGGGGCATGATTTCAACGACTTCGAGGTGGGCAAGCGCGCGGGTTTCAAGCCCGGTGAGATGCTCAACATGTTCGATGCCGACGCCAATGTCGTCCAGACCGGCGATGGCCGCATCCCCGAACGCTTCCTCGGCCTCCACCGCTTCCGCCGTGACGGGGTGGACGGCGCGCGCGAACAGGTGGTCGCCGAATTGAAGGCGTCGGGCCATCTCGTGCTGCACGAGGTCAGGGACAAGGACGGCGAGATCACGCTGAAGGACGCCGAGGATCGCGTCATCCAGACCCCCTTCGGTGACCGGGGCGGGGTGGTGATCGAGCCCTGGCTGACCGATCAGTGGTATGTGAACGCCGGGGAACTGGCGAAGGCACCGATGCAGGCGGTGCGCGACGGGCGCATCGAGATCGTGCCCAGAAGCTGGGAGAAGACCTTCTTCAACTGGATGGAGAATATCCAGCCGTGGTGTGTGTCGCGGCAATTGTGGTGGGGGCATCGGATACCGGCGTGGTATGATGCCGAGGGCCGCGCCTATGTCGCCGAGGATGAAGACCGCGCCCGGGCGCTGGCGGGCACCGGCGTGGCGCTGGTTCGCGACGAGGACGTCCTCGACACCTGGTTCTCCTCGGCGCTGTGGCCCTTTGCCACGCTGGGCTGGCCGGACGACGCCGATCTCCCCTCCGGCCTGCGGGATGGGCCGGAGGTGGGAACTTCTTCTTCAAACTCCGCGCCCGGCTCCGGCCCACCCCAATCCGCTCCCGCAGGCGGGAGGGGCCTGGGCCCCGCGCCCTCGCTCCTTGCCCGCCATTATCCCAACGATCTGCTCATCTCGGGCTTCGACATCTTGTTCTTCTGGGACGCGCGCATGGCGATGCAGGGGATGCATTTCATGGGCGAAGTGCCGTGGCGGCGGCTCTATCTCCATGGCCTCGTCCGCGCCGCCGATGGCCAGAAGATGTCGAAGTCCAAGGGCAATGTCGTCGATCCCTTGATCCTCATCGACCAATACGGCGCCGATGCGCTGCGCTTCTTCATGGCGGCGATGGAAAGCCAGGGCCGCGACGTGAAGATGGATGAGCGCCGGCTCGAAGGCTATCGCAATTTCGCGACCAAGCTGTGGAACGCGGCGCGCTTCTGCCAGGCGAACGGCATCGGCGCGAGCAAGGCGCTGGCAGCCCCGCCGGCAATCCTCGCGGTCAACCGCTGGATCATCGGCGAGGTGGTCGAGACGCTGGGCTCGCTCGATGCGGCGATGGCCGAACTGCGCTTCGATGCCGCCGCCAATGCGATCTACCACTTCGTCTGGGACCGCTTCTGCGACTGGTATCTCGAACTCATCAAGGGCGCGATCGATGCCGAGACGAAGGCGGTCGCGGGCTGGGTGCTCGACCAGATTCTGGTGATGCTCCATCCCTTCATGCCGTTCGTCACCGAGGAATTGTGGGAAAGCCTCGGCGCGCGCGACAACGCGCTGATCGTCGCACGCTGGCCGGCGCCCGGGGCTGCGGTCGATGCCCTCGCCAAGGCCGAGATCGAATGGCTGATCGCGCTGGTTGGCAATCTGCGCGGCGCCAAGGCCGAACTCGGGATCGCGCCCGGCGCGCGGCTCGATGCCTATCTGCCACGGCCGAGCGCGGTGACGCAGGGGATCATCGCGCGCAATGGCGGCGCGATCGAGCGGCTGGCGCGGCTGCCGCAGATCACCTTCGCCGAGCCGCCAGCGGGCGCGGCGATGCAGATCGGCGCCGGTGATGCCAATATCATCGTCCCGCTCGAAGGGGTGATCGACATCGCCGCCGAAAAGGCCCGGCTCGAAAAGGCGCTCGCGGCGTCGCAAAAGGAAGCCTCCTCGCTCGCCGCGCGGCTCGCCAACCCCGCCTTTGTCGAAAAGGCGAAGCCCGAGGCGGTCGAGAAGGCGCGCGCCGATCATGCCGGCCATGCCGCCGAGGCCGAACGGCTGGCGGCGGCGCTGGCGCGGCTGGGGTAGGTGGCGCTCACCCTCGCCACCATCACCCCGGGCGAGCCGGAGATTTTCGCCGCGCTCCAGGGTGAAGGCCCTTCGGCGGGGCGGCCCTGCGCCTTTGTGCGGCTGTCGCGCTGCAACCTTGCCTGCCGGTGGTGCGATACCGCCTACACCTGGCGCTTCACCGGCGACAATCGCCCGCATCGCGACGGCATCGCCTTCGACCGGGCGGAAAATCAACTGACCCTGCCCGAAGCCGAGGTCGCGCGCCGTATCGCCGCGCTGGGCCGTGACCGGCTGGTGATCACCGGCGGCGAGCCGCTGCTTCAGGCGCCCGCGCTCGCACGGATGCTCGGCGATCTGCCGGGCATGACGGTCGAGATCGAGACCAACGGCACCATCGTCCCTGCGCCCGCGCTCGACGCGCTGGTCGCGCAATACAACGTCAGCCCCAAGCTCGCGCATTCGGGCAATCCGGCGGAGCTTGCGCTGGTGCCGAAGGCGCTCGCCTTCTTCGCCGCCGACCGCCGCGCGGTGTTCAAATTCGTCGTCGCCGCGCCCGCGGATGCCAGCGAGGTGCAGGCGCTGGCCGAGGCACACGCGCTTGCCCAAAGCTGCATCTGGCTGATGCCCGAGGGCCGCGACAGCGAAAGCTTGCGCGGCCGCGCGCTCTGGCTGAGCGATATCTGCCTCCAACTCGGGTTTCGCTTCTCCGATCGCTTGCATATCCACCTGAGCGGCGACACGAGGGGAACGTGACCGAGATGTTTCCCGCCGCCGAACCGATCGAGGCGACCGCCGCGGCCGAAGACCCTGCCGATGCCGCGATGAGCCTTGCCGCGCGCGCCGCCGGTCCTTCGCGCATGGCGGGTGCGCTGCGCGGCGATCTGACCCAAGGCCCGATCCTCAAGACGCTGATCGCCTTTTCGATCCCGGCGCTGGTCGCCAACATCTTCCAGACCATCGGCGGATCGATCAACGCGATCTGGGTCGGGCAATTGCTGGGCACCAGCGCGGTGGCCGCCACCGCCAATGCCAATATCATCATGTTCCTGCTGTTCGGCACCGTCTTCGGCTTCGGGATGGCGACGACGATCCAGGTCGGTCGCCATTACGGCGGCAAGGATGTTGTCGCGGCGCGGCGCAGCTTCGGCGGCGGCATCGGCTTCTGCATCGCCCTCGCGCTGGTCGTCGCGGTGATCGGCTCGCTGTTCGCGCCCGCCATCCTGCGGCTGATGGCGACCCCGCCCGAGGCGCGCGACCAGGCGCTCGCCTATCTGCGCATCACCTTCATCTCGATGCCCTTCACCGCGGCGGCGATGACCATCGGCATGGGGCTGCGCGGCTCGGGCGATGCGACGACGCCGATGGTGAGCTCGATCATCACCGTGCTGCTCGATATCGCGCTCAATCCCATGCTGATCCGCGGCATCGGCCCCTTCCCGCGGCTGGGCATCGCCGGATCAGCGCTGTCGAGCGCCAGCGCCAGCGTGATCGGCGCCGGGGTGATGGTCGCGACGGTCTATCTGCGCGACCTGCCGCTGCGGCTGCGCGGGCGGGAACTGGGTTTCCTCGTCCCCTCGCGCGCCGAGCTGTCCTTCATGCTCGCCAAGGGCTTCCCGATGGGGGCACAGGTTCTCATTTCCACCGCTGCCGGCCTTGTCATGGTCGGACTCGTCAACCGCCAGGGGCTGATCGCGGCGGCGGCCTATGGCGCTTCGCTGCAACTGTGGAATTACGTGCAAATGCCGGCGATGGCGATCGGCTCGGCGATGAGCGGCATGGTCTCGCAGAACATCGGCGCGCGCCAGCACCACCGCATCAATGCCATCACCGGGGCGGGAATCGTCGCGACGCTGGCGGTCACCGGCACGCTGACCGCGGCAATCCTGCTGTTCGATGCCCCGGTGCTCGGCCTCTTCCTCGGCCATGGCAGCCCGGCGGTGCCGCTCGCCCGGCACATCCAGCGCATCTGCACCTGGTCGTTCCTGATGTCGGGCGGCACCATGGCGCTGTTCGCCACCATGCGCGCCTATGGATCTGTGCTGGTGCCGCTGATCATCCTTGCCGTCTCGATGTATGCGATGCGGCTCGGCTTCTATTTCCTCGCGCATGCCACGCTCGGCAATGAGGCGGTATGGTGGGCCTATCCCGCGGGATCGATCGGTTCGCTGGGCATGGGGCTGCTTGCCTGGCAGTATGGACCGTGGCGCCGTGCGCAGGCGGCGGCGATCGCCGCCGGCCGCTGAGGCCTCAGCGCCCCTGCGCGCGCCAGCGCTGGACGACACGCCCCACCCGCTCCTCCTCGCCACCACTGTCGCGCCACAGGTCGAGGAACGAGGGGTCGGCCGAGGCGGGCCGCAGGTTCTCGTCGAGATTGTCGAAGGAGACGCGGATCGGGATCGAGACACCCTCACCGCAGATGATGCATTCGCGGTTCCTGAGCGCCGGGATGGCATCGAGGAAGCCGCGCGCGCCCTCGGGCATCGCCGCCTTGACGAAGGACTGGTCGCGGTCGTTGTTGAGGCGCATCGAGATGATCGTGCCGCATTGCGACAGCACGCCCTCGGCAAGGTCCGAAGGCCGCTGCGTCACCAGCCCGAGCGAAATGCCGTATTTGCGCCCTTCCTTGGCGATGCGCGAGAGGATGCCGCCGACCGAATGGCCATCGGCGTTCTTCTCGCAGGGCACATAGCGATGCGCCTCCTCGCAGACGAGAAGGATCGGCTGGGTGCGTTCCTCGCGGCTCCAGATCGCATAGTCGAAGACCAGCCGGCTCAGCACCGCGACCACGGTCGAGGTGATTTCGGACGGCACCCCCGAGACATCGACGATCGAGATCGGCCGCCCGCGCGAAGGCATGCGGAAGATGCGGCCGATGAATTCGTTCATCGTGTCGCCGACCAGCATGCCGGAAAACAGGAACTGGAAGCGCGGATCGGCCTTGAGCTCGTCGAGCCGGGTGCGGATGCGCATGTAGGGCGCGGTGGTGGTCGCCTTGTCGAGCCGGCCCATCTCGTTGGTCAGGATCGTCGAGAGATCGGAGAGCAGATAGGGAATCGGCGAATCGACCGTGATCCGCCCCATGCTTTCGGCAAGCCGGTTCTTCGCCCGCGCCGCGAGCAGGCATTTGGCGAGAATCTCGGCGTCGATCTGGCGGTCATCGCCGCGCGCCTTCAGCAGGATTTCGCAATGTTCCTCGAAATTCATCAGCCAGTAGGGCAATTGCAGGTTCGAGACATCGAGGATCAGCCCGGTATCGCGAAACGCCGCCGAATATTCGCCGTGCGGGTCGATCATCAGGATATGACCCTCGGGCGCCGCCTCGCAGATGCGATGGAGGATGAGCGCGACGCTGGTCGATTTACCCGTACCGGTCGATCCCAGGATCGCGAAATGCTTGCCGAGGAACTGGTCGACATAGAGGCTGCCGCGGATGGTGCGGGTGGGATAGACCGTTCCGACCTCGATCGACGAGCGCCCGTCGCCGGCAAATACCTCGGACAGGTCCTTGTCGCTTGCCGGAAACACCTCGGCGCCGGGCAGCGGATAATTGGTCACGCCGCGGCGGAACGAATGGATCCGCCCGGTCAGCCGCTCGATATCGCCCTCGCCGAGGAAATCGACCTGCGCGAGAATCCCGTTCGCCTGCGCCGGGTCGCGCCGCTGCGCGCGCACATTGACGAGCAGCCAGCTGTTGCCGACGCGCACCTTGACGAGGCTGCCGACCTGGCCGGCGAGCGCCACCGAGCGATCGGAACTGGCCCCACAAGCCGCCAGCTTCGCGCTGTCGAGCTGCACCATGCTGCCCGATCCGGCGATTTCCAGCACGCTGCCGATCGGCTCGCGCACCAGCGCCGCGACCTCGGCCACGGCGGCGGGCGCGATTTGCGCGAAATCCGCAGGGGTGGCAGTGGCCTCGGCCTGGGCAAAACCCCTCATGCTGATCTCGGTCATGCGATCCTTTGGTGCTGGCTGCGACGGTCCCCGAACGCTAGGCGCGAAGGGTTAAGGTCGGACTAACCGCCGTCACCCGCCGCACGGACCCGGCGCCCGCCCATGCTCCAAGGGTGAGGACCGCGGCAAAGCGGCAGCCGTGCCGGCGCTCGTCGGTTCGAACGGCACGGCGCAGGCGGCGCATCCAGCCGCCCCGCCCGGCGCGCCCGAGCACGATACGCACACGCGGATCGGCACCGATCGCACCGATCATCGCGGCAAGATGCGTGGCATCGCCGGCGCGGCAACCGATATAGATACGGCAATCGGCGCCGGCCTGACGCAGGCACAGGCGAAGCGCCTGCGCGGCCCGCGTGGCATTGCCCTCGGGCAACACCAGCACCGCGAAGCACTCGGCAACGCTCGACTGATCGACGCAACGCGCAGAACGAGGCCACAAATCGACGAACCGCGCCACCAGGGCCGCGAAACGGCCGCGCACCTTGACCGGCATGACCGGGTACAGCAGTCCCCCCAACGCCCTGCCGGACACGTGCTATTCCTCAATGACCCCGCCCGCGCGGACCCGACGCTGCCGGGTCCGAGAACTTCGGATCGGCGCTGCGGCGTCGGGATTGCCGCGTTTTGCACGTCACCGGGCAGTCCCCCGGCTTGGGCACGCGCTAGCCGGCGGTCTCTCGCGAAGCCGTCAAGGATTTCCCTCAATTTTTTGACAATGCGTGCGCCGCTCCGGTCCCCGGCGGCGCCCGCACACGGCACGAGCGATCGCCCGCAACGTGCCGTTTCGCGCGTTTTGCAACGAAATCCTACGCCGCCGGCATCAGCAACCGCCGTTCGCCGGCGATCGTCTGCATCGCCTTTTGCAGCTTCTCGAAGGCGCGCACCTCGATCTGGCGGACCCGTTCGCGGCTGACGTGATATTCCTGGCTCAGCTCTTCGAGCGTGCGCGGGTTTTCGACAAGACGGCGCTCGGTCAGGATCGCGCGCTCGCGCTCGTTGAGCCGGCCGAGCGCCTCGTTCAGCAGCGCGTGGCGCCAATGGGCTTCCTCGGCCTGCGCCACGGTCTCGTCCTGGAGCGGGTTGTCGTCGGCAAGCACATCCTGCCACTGGCCCTCGCCATCCTCGCGCAGCGGCACGTTGAGGCTGGCATCGCCACCCATCATCATCCGCCGGTTCATGTTGACGACTTCCTGCTCGGAGACGCCGAGATCATGCGCGATCTTGGCAAGATCCTCCGGACGCAGATCGGCGTCCTCATAGGCATCGAGGTTCTTCTTCATCCGGCGCAGGTTGAAGAACAGCTTCTTCTGCGCGGCGGTGGTGCCCATCTTGACCAGCGACCAGCTGCGCAGGATGAATTCCTGGATGCTCGCCTTGATCCACCACATCGCATAGGTGGCGAGGCGGAAGCCGCGATCGGGCTCGAACTTCTTGACCCCCTGCATCAGCCCGATGTTGCCCTCGGAGATCAGCTCGGACACCGGCAGGCCATAGCCGCGATAGCCCATCGCGATCTTGGCGACGAGCCGCAGATGGCTGGTGACGAGCTGGCGCGCCGCCTCGGGGTCCTGATGTTCCTGATAGCGCTTGGCGAGCATGTATTCGGTCTCGGGCGAGAGCACCGGAAACTTCCTGATCTCGGCAAGGTAGCGATTGAGCCCGGCCTCGCTGCCGAGGCTGGGGATCGCGGGGAGGTTCGATTCCTTGGTCACGGTCTCATCGTCCTTTGCCTGTCGTCGGCCCGGGTTCGCCGACCCTTCATGGCATCGGCGGGGAAAGGCCGCGCATCGCTATGGGATGGCAATCTGCCGCCCTGATACCACATCAGCGTCGAACAGCGCCAATAGTTCCCGCATGTCGGCCGGCAGCGGGCTGGCGAAACGCAGATTGCGACCGGTGATCGGCTGGGTGAAACCCAGCGTCGCGGCGTGCAGCGCCTGCCGCGTAAAGCCGATGCCGGCAAGCGGCTTGAGCAAAGGCCCGCCTCTGCGTCCATAAAGCGTGTCCCCCAATAGCCCATGACCGATTGATGCCATATGAACGCGGATCTGGTGCGTTCTCCCGGTTTCGAGCCGGCATTCGACCAGCGCCGCCGCGCCCGGGCCGGACAGGCGTTCGAGCGTGCAGTACCGGGTCACCGCGCGCTTGCCGCGCCCATCGGCGAGCAGCGCCATCTTCTTGCGATTCACAGGCGAGCGGCCGATCGTCCCGGCCAGCGTGCCGTCTGCCGGGCGCGGATGGCCCTCGACCACCGCCAGATAGGCGCGTTCCAGCGTATGCGCGGCGAACTGGCGGGCGAGCCCTTCATGCGCGGCATCGTTCTTGGCCGCGACGATCAGTCCCGAGGTGTCCTTGTCGATGCGATGGACAATCCCCGGCCGCGCGACGCCGCCGATCCCCGAAAGCTGGCCTGCGCAGTGATGCAGCAGCGCATTGACCAGCGTGCCGGCGCGGTGGCCCGCGGCGGGATGGACGACGAGCCCCGCCGGCTTGTCGATGACGATTAGGTCGGCATCCTCATAGACCACAGCAAGCGCGATCGCTTCGGCTCCCGCCTCGGCGGGCAGCGGCGCGGGCTCGCGAATGGTGACGGAGGTGCCCGCGGCAACCTTCAGCGAGGGCTGGCGGGCGATGCGCCCGGCAAGGCTCACCCGGCCTTGCGCGATCAGCGCCTTGACCCGCTCGCGCGAGGCGCCGGCGGCATCGGCGAGCGCCTTGTCAAGGCGGCCCTCCGCACCGATTATCGCTTGCCTGATGACCTCCCCTGCGGACATGGCGGCAAAATGGCGATCGAAATCGCGGTGACAAGGGGCGTGATCGCCACACTGCTCGCCGAGGCGCGAGCCGCCGCCCCCGGCGAATGCTGCGGGCTGCTGCTTGGCGAGGGCGAACAGATCACCCGCTCGCTGCCTTGCGCCAATGTCCATCGCTCTCCCGAGCGGTTTTTCGAGATCGATCCGGCCGCCCTCGTCGCCGCGCATCGGACGGCGCGAAACGGCGGGCCACGGCTGCTTGGCTATTACCACTCGCATCCGCGCGGCGATCCGCGGCCTTCGGCCGAGGACAGGCGCAACGCCAGCGGCGACGGCCGGATCTGGGCGATCATCGCCACAGGGGCGGTGCGCTTCTATCGCGATGCCGATAGCGGCTTCGTCGCGCTCACCTGCCATCTTTGTGCGGAATGACCAGGGAGGGCGCCACTTTTCCTCGCCCGCGAAAATCGCCCGGCCTCAAGACGCCGATTGTTCCGGGCCAGCGAATGTGACAAGCCAGAACGCGCCATTAAGGATAAGCTCCCGCGATGAACGAAGCCGCCCCGATTTCCGCGCCCGAGCGTCTCGCCGCGCTCGATATCGCCAGCCAGCTGTGTTCGCGCCTGTGCCATGATCTGCTGAGCCCGGTCGGCGCGCTGTCGAACGGCCTTGAACTTCTCGCCGACGAGCGCGATCCCGAGATGCGCAAGCGCTGCTTCGAGCTGCTCGAACAGAGCGCGCGCGCCTCGGCCGACAAGCTCAAGTTCTTCCGCCTCGCTTTCGGCGCGGCCGGCGGCTTCGGCGAGGCGATCCCGGCAAGCGAGCCGCAAGCGCTCATCGCCGCGCTGCTGGGCAATGGCCGCATCGAGCTTGGCTGGAACATCGCGCCGGAAAGCCTTCCCAAGCCCGCGGTCAAGGTGCTGCTCAATTTCGCGCTGATCGCGATCGAGGCGCTGGTGCGCGGCGGGCGACTCGACATCGCGGTCGAACAGGCGGGCCGCACCTGCGAAATCGCGGTGCGCGCCGGCGGTCCGCGCATCGCCTTCGACGCCACCGTCGGCCGCGCGCTCGAAGGCGAACTGGTGCCGAGCGAGCTTTCCAGCCGCACCGCGCCCGCCGCCATGCTGCATCAGCTTGCCACCGCGATCGGCGGGACGCTGCAATATGCCATGACCGGCGACGCGCTGGTGCTGGGGGCGATGCTGCCGGTCGGCTAGAATGGCGCTGTCCGAACTCGTCCACCGCGAGCAGCCTTCCCCGAACCGGGACGAGCGGGCGCTGCCGGTCTCGATGGCGGTGCTGCATTATACCGGCATGGAAAGCGCCGCGGCGGCGCTGGCGCGACTGACCGATCCCGACGCCAGGGTTTCGGCGCATTATCTGATCGACGAGGACGGCACCGTCACCCGACTCGTGCCCGAGAGCAAGCGCGCCTGGCACGCCGGGCGCAGCTATTGGCGGGGGGTGACCGACATCAATTCGGCGAGCATCGGCATCGAGCTGGTCAATCCCGGCCATGAATGGGGCTATCGGCCGTTTCCCGATGCGCAGATGGCCGCGCTCCTGCCGCTGCTGGCCGACATCTGCTGGCGCCACCGTATCGAGCCCGCCAATGTCCTTGGCCATTCCGATGTCGCGCCCGCGCGCCGGCAGGACCCGGGCGAGCTGTTTGACTGGGAATTGCTTGCCGATCTCGGGCTGGCGCTGGAAACGCCGCGTCCGCGCATCCGCCTGCTGCACGAGAACCCGGGCGCCTTCTTCCTCGCGCTCGAACGCTTCGGCTATGACATCCGCGACGGGCGCGCCGCGGTGCGCGCCTTCCAGCGCCGCTTCCGCCCGCGGATCATCGATGGCGAGGTCGATGGCGAATGCGGCGCGCTGCTCTTCGAGCTGCTCGTCGCGCGCGATGACTTGGAGGATGGCGGCGAGCGTGCTAGCTGAACCGCGCCAGGGGGCCGGGCAGCCGCGTCAGAGCAATCTGCCGAGGAAAGTCCGGGCTCCACGAAGCAAGGGTGGCGGGTAACGCCCGCCGGGCCGGGTGGCCGGCTTTCGGGCCAGCCGCACGGTTCAGGGAAAGTGCCACAGAGAACAGACCGCCAAACGCGCCCCCGGGCGCGCGGCAAGGGTGAAACGGGGCGGCAAGAGCGCCCCGCGCGCGCCGGCAACGGCCGCGGCACGGCAAACCCCACCCGGAGCAAGACCGAATAGGGATGGCGCGCCGCGCGAGCGGCAGGCGGGTTTCGCGCCGAGCTGTCCGGGTTGGTCGCTGGAGCACGGTGGCAACACCGCGCCGAGAGGAATGGCTGCCGATGCGGGGGGCAACCCCCGCGGAACAGAACCCGGCTTACAGGCCCCCTGGCACCCGGCCTTTCAGATTTTGCACGCCGGCGTCATCATTTGTTACCGCCCAGCTTCGTTTCGCTGATCCCGAGCAGTGCCGCGAGGCGCTGCCGTTCGGCGGGGGCGAGATCGGCGACGCGGCGCGGCGGCGGCAGATTCGCGGTGGCCTTCGCGATATCGGGGCCCATGCCCTGCAACGCCTGCATCATCGCCGGGATCATCGCGGTGACCCGGCTCATCACCGCGGGGTCGGTCTGGATGGTCAGCGCATTGGCGGCATAGGCGCTGCCGCTCGGGGTTTCGAGGAAATGCTCGATATCGCCGAGCTGGGCGGCGCTCAGGCGGGCGGCATAGGCCTCGGCCAGCCCCTCGCGCATGCTCGGCTCGAAATCGGCCATCACCGTGCTCATCCGCGCCAGCATCACCTGCGTCACCACCGCCACGCGCTGCGGATAGGCCGGATCGAGAATTGCCATTATCCCGGCGAGCGTCGTCTTGCCGAGTTTGCCGATCTTGTCCTGCGGCATGCCCGACATCGCCGCAAGGCTGGCGATCGGCGCCTGGCCCATGGTGTCCACCGTCTTGTCGACGATCCCGTCGAAGCTGCCCTTCATCATCCGCGCATAGGCGCCCGCGGGCAGCAGCCTTGCGGCGATCGCGCGGCCGAGCGCCAGCCGCGCGGGATCGGCCGCGGCGGGATCGGCAAAGGCCGGCGCGGCGGGCAGCAGGCCCAGAACCGCGAGCGTCATGAGCATTCTGCCCGCCTGCATTGCCCGATCCTCCTCAGCGCCGACCGATGCTGTGATAGGTGAAACCCGCCGCGCGCACTTCGGCAGGATCGTAGATATTGCGCA
>JAGWPW010000166.1 GCA_028870315.1 Sphingomonadales bacterium
AGGAATAGATCGGCCGCTGCGCCTGCTTGGGCACGAAGTAATACATCATGCCCAGAAAGCCCGCGGTGAGGAAGAAGCCGACCGCGTTGTGGCCATACCACCACTGGGTCATCGCCCCCTGGACGCCGCCCGCGTAGCTGATCGAGCGGCTGCCGACGAAGCTCACCGGAATCGCCAGATTGTTGACGACGTGCAGCATTGCCACGGTGATGATGAAGCTCAGGTAGAACCAGTTCGCCACATAGATATGAGGCTCCGCGCGCTTGGCGACCGTGCCGACGAACACCGCGAGATAGGCGAGCCAGACCACCGTCAGCCACAGGTCGGCGTACCATTCGGGCTCGGCATATTCCTTGCCCTGGGTGATCCCCATCAGATAGCCGGTGCCGGCGATGACGATGAAGAACTGGTAGCCCCAGAAGACGAAGCGGGCGAGGCCGGGAAAGGCGAGCCGCGCGCGGCAGGTGCGCTGGACGACATAGAAGCTGGTGGCGATGAGGCCATTGCCGCCAAAGGCGAAGATCACCGCCGAGGTGTGCAACGGCCGCATCCGCCCGAAATTGAACCACGGCCCGTAGTTGAGCAGCGGCCAGGCAAGCTGGAGCGCGATCGTCAGCCCGACGAGGAAGCCCGCCATGCCCCAGAACACCGTGGCGATCACCCCCCAGCGGATCACCTCGTCGTCATAGCGGCCAAGATCGGGTGCGCGCAGGATGCCGCGCGCGATCGCGCCGTAATCGGCCTTGCTGACGGTGACCCACAACCCGATCATCGCCGCGATCGCGGCCAGCGCCATATGGACGGCAAAGCCGGCATCGCCGGCGGCGGCCATGGCAAGAACCGCGACAAGCAGCACCGCGAGCCAGACCCCGGCCCGGACGAGTACTGATTCCATGGGCGCCACCCTCTCGTGCTTGAAAGATGCGCGCGGCAGGGCGCGCGACCGGTCCCTTGAGGAGGATGCACGGCCGCACATTGATCTGGGTCAAAACGGGGGAGCGCGTGCGATATCGCACGCAAGTGACGAATTTGGCCGTGTTTTTGCGCAGGATCAAAGTGGCTCCCCGGCGCGCTGGCCATGGACGGTGGCGCCGCGACGGGATCGGTTCGCAAATGGGCGAGGCGGGGCGGCAGATCCGAGGATGACATGCGCAAGACGAAATTCGCGACCCTTGCCGCGGCCTTCGCCGCCGCCGCCGTGGGCGCGGCCGGGGTGGCCCATGCCGACGGCAATCCCGATGGCAGGATCGAAGTCAAGCTGCTGGCGACCGCCGTGCTGCCGAGCGGCAGCGTGAGTTCGGTCCCCAATGATGCCGCCCAATTGGTGAGCGGCGGGCTTGTCACCCGGACCGCGGCCAGCAACAATGTCACGCCGACCGTGGCGATCGAGTATTATGTGCGGCACAATATCTCGCTGGAGACGATCTGCTGCGTTTCGGCGCATCACGTCTATGCGACGCAGGGCACGCTCGCCGGCACCACGCTGGTCGATCACGCGCTGGTGGTGCCGGCAACGCTCACCGCCAAATATCATTTCACCGGCCTTGGCCTGATCCAGCCCTATATCGGCGCCGGCCCGGCGGTGTTCATCTGGGTCGCCGACCGGCCGAGCGCGGCGGCGCAGGCGCTGGGGGTCACGCGCACCATGCTGTCGAGCAATTTCGGCGGGGTGTTGCAGGCGGGCTTCGACCTGCCGGTCGGCCACGGCTATGCGCTGAGCCTCGATGCGAAGAAATATTTCGTCCAGACCGACGCCCATTTCGACACGCCGACCGCCAACGCCGAGAGCGTCAGGCTCAACCTCAATCCCTGGGTGGTGAGCGCGGGTGTCGCGTTCCGGTTCTGAGCGCCGGCAACGAAACGCGCGTTTCGGCTCGGGCGTTCAGCCCGCTTCGGCGTGCAAACGCGCCGGGCTGCTGATCTCGACCTCGCGGCGCGAAGGCAGGGTGATGATTCCGGCGGCCTTCAGCCGGGTGAACTGGCGGCTGACGGTCTCGATCGTCAGCCCCAGCACATCGGCGATCTGCTGGCGCGAGAACGGCAGGGTGAAGCGCCTGGCGCCGGTGTCCGGCATCGTCTGGCAGGTTGCCGGCGACAGCCTTTCCGACAATTCGACGAGGAAGCTGGCGACGCGCTCGCCCGCGGATTTGCGGCCGAGCAGCAGCATCCAGCGCCGGGTGCGGTCGAGTTCGGCAAGCGTGCGTTCGAGCAGCTTGTGTTCGAGCGCGGGGTGCGAGGCGGCGAAGGCATCGAAGTCGCGCCGGTTGAACACGCAGACCTTCGCCTCGGTCATCGCGGTCACGCCATGGCCGTTGGTCTTGGCGAAAGGCCGGCCGATGAACTCGGAAGGATAGACGACGCCGACGATCTGCTCGCGCCCGTCCTCGGTGCCGGTCGAAAGCTTGAGCACGCCTTCGATGACATTGGCGACGAGCACCGCATCCTCGCCCTCCCACAGTAGCGGCTCGCCCGCGGCGATCGTCCGGCGGCGGCCGATGGCATTGAGCGCGGCGATCTCACGGTCGTCGAGCGCCGCGCAGATCGCACGGTTGCGGACAAGGCAGGTGTCGCAGGCGCTCATCCCTTTCTCCTACGCATCGCGGTGCCTGTGCGCAATCCCGTCCTCCGCGCGGTGACCAGCCATCGCCGGTGCATGCGCGATTTCGCACTTGCCCGGCCGCGCGTCCGGGCGGAAGATGGCGGCGATGCGCAAGCCCGAAGCCCCAAGCCCCGCCGGCACGACCCCTGCCCCTGCACGTTCGCCCACGCTTGGCGCGAGCGGCGATGAATGGTGGCGCGGCGCGGCGATCTACCAGATCTATCCGCGCAGCTTTGCCGACAGCAACGGCGATGGCGTCGGCGATCTGCCGGGGATCACCGCCCATCTCGACCATGTCGCCAGCCTTGGCGTCGATGCGATCTGGCTCAGCCCGTTCTTCGTCTCGCCGATGGCCGACTTCGGCTATGACGTCGCCGATTATTGCGATGTCGATCCGCTGTTCGGCACGCTGGCCGATTTCGACGCGCTGGTCGCGCGTGCGCATGGCCTCGGCCTCAAGGTCACGATCGACCTCGTTTTCGCGCATAGCTCGGATCGCCACGCCTGGTTCATCGAAAGCCGCGCCTCGCGCCATAATCCCAGGGCCGACTGGTACGTCTGGGCCGATGCCCGCGCCGACGGCAGCCCGCCGTCCAACTGGCAGTCGGTGTTCGGCGGCCCGGCATGGACCTGGGACGCGCGCCGCCGGCAATATTACATGCACCAGTTCCTCAAGGAGCAGCCGCAGCTCAACGTCCACAACCCGGCGGTGCAGGACGCGCTGCTCGATGTGCTGCGCTTCTGGCTGAAGCGCGGGGTCGATGGCTTCCGGCTCGACGCGCTCAACCACGCGCTGTTCGATCCGCGGCTGCGCGACAATCCGCCGGCGCGCGACCACGGCCCGCGCACCCGCCCCTTCGACTTTCAGGAGCGGCGCTTCAGCCAGGATCACCCCGGGGTCATCGCCTTTGTCGAGCGCATCCGCGAAGTCTGCGATGCCGAGGCCGCCGAGCGCGGCACAGCGATCTTCACCGTTGCCGAGATCGGCGGCGCCCGGCCGCTGCCGCTGATGAAGGCCTATACCGCGGGCGATTCGCGGCTGTCGAGCGCCTACAGCTTCGCCTTCCTCTATGCCGAGGATCTCACCCCGCGCCGGGTGCGTTCGGCGCTGGCGCCGTGGCGCGGGCGCCCGGGCCGCGACGGGCTGGGCGAAGGCTGGCCGAGCTGGGCCTTCGACAACCACGACGCGCCGCGCTCGCTCAGCCGGTGGTGCCCCGCCGACATGGGCGCCGGGGAACGCCAGCACTTCGCACGGCTGGAGGTGATGCTGCTCGCCGCGCTGCGCGGCAATATCTTCGTCTATCAGGGGCAGGAGCTGGGGCTCGAACAGGACGAGATCCCCTTCGCGCAGCTGCGCGATCCCGAGGCGATCGCCAACTGGCCGCTGACGCTGGGGCGCGACGGGGTGCGCACGCCGATCCCGTGGCGCGACGAGCCGGGCGGCGGGTTCACCACCGGTGTGCCGTGGCTGCCGCTTTCGCCGGCAAATCGCGCGCGCGCGGTCGCGGTGCAGGATGCGGACCCGCAGTCGCTGCTTGCCTGGACGCGCCGGGTGCTGGCGGTGCGGCGGGCGCATGCCGCGCTGCGCACCAGGGCGCTGGAGGATTGCCGCACATCGGGCGCGCTGCTCGTCTTCCGCCGCGGCACGGGCAAGGGTTCGCTGCTGTGCGCGTTCAACCTTGGGCGCAAGCCGCTGCGCCTCGATGTGGAAGGCACGACACTGCTCGCCGCGAATGGCGCGACGCCGGCGGTGCTGCCGCCCTGGGGCGCGATCTATATCGCCGGCTGATGCGGCGCGGCCAGCGGCTGTCCCGCAAGCAGGCTGCCGTCGGCATCGAGCGATTGGCGGGCATGGCGCAGATGGGCGCGCATCGCCGCTTCGGCGGCGGCGCCGTCGCGCCGGGCGATCGCCTCGACCACCGCGCGATGCTCGTCGAGCGCCGCGCGCGCCCGCCCGGGCCTTGTCGAGGAGCGGTAGCGATAAACGCGCAGCAGGTAATAAAGATCGCCGGTCAGCAGTTCGGCGAGCCGGCGATTGCCACTGCCCCTGACGATCCGGACGTGGAAATCCTCGTCGTGGCTCTCCTGGTAATAGCCGGTGCCTTCGCGCAGCGCCTTCTGCCGGCCGTGGCTTTCGACAAGGGCTTGCAGGTCGGCGATCTCGGCATCGCTCATGGCTTGCGCGGCGAGCGCGGCCGCCATGCCTTCGAGCGCCTCGCGCATTACGAGAATCTCGTGAAGGTCGCGCAGCGACAGCTCGGCGACGCGCACCCCGATATTGGCGGTGCGGATCAGCAGCTTGCGGCCTTCCAGCCGGCGGATCGCCTCGCGCAGCGGCCCGCGGCTGACCCCGAACGAGGCGGCCAGCGCCTGTTCGGAGATGCGACTTCCCGGCGCGAGCGCACCCGAGACGATCGCCGTCTCCAGCCGCTCGGCGAGCGCATCGACCAGCGAGCGGACCTCGACCTTGCCGGCGAGCGCGCCGTCCACGTCAGCCCTTCGCCGCCTGCCCGGCGCTGGCCCCGGCGAGCCGGCCGAACACCGAGCCGTTGAGCAGGCCGGTGCCGCCCGGGTAGTTCTGGTAGAAGATGCCGCCCACCAGTTCGCCCGCGGCATAGAGCCCGGGGATCGGCCGCTCGGTCAGATCGAGCACGCGGCCATCGCTGTCGATCTTGAGCCCGCCGAAGGTGAAGGTGATGCCGCAGGTGACGACATAGCCATGGAACGGCCCCTGGTCGATCGGCAGCGCCCAGTTCGACTTGGGCACCTCCAGCCCTTTCGTGCCGACGCCATCGAGGATCGAGGGGTTGTATTCGCCCGGCTGGCAGGCGGCGTTGAACGCGGCGACCGTGTGCTTCAGCCCTTCGACATCGATGTCGAGCTTTTCGGCAAGCTCCTCGATGGTGTCGGCGCTCGCTTTGGTGACCTCGCGGATGCGGTATTCGTCGCGCACCATGTCGTGCGTCTTGGCATCGAAGATCTGGATCGCGGTGCGCTGCGGCTGCTTCATCACCTCCTTGCCGTATTTGGCATAGGTATGATTGCGGTAGTCGGCGCCCTCGTCGATGAAGCGCTTGCCGTCGAGATTGACGACGATGCCGATCGGGTAGGAATGCTTCTGGAAATTGTCGAGCACCACCCGGTCGCCATAGGGCGGGGCCGAGATGTCCCATTGCACCGCATGGCAGCTCGACCAGCCGCCGTGCGGGCGCGCGCCGATGCGCAGCGCGGCGTTGATGCCATCGCCGGTGTTGTGCTGGGTGCCGCGCACCCGGCACAGTTCCCAGCCCTGACCGAGATAGCGCACGCGCATCTCGGGGTTCGATTCAAAGCCGCCGCAGGCGAGCACCACCGCTTTGGCGGTGAAATCGACATAGCCATCGGGCCCGAAGGCGCGCACCCCGGTGACGCGGCCCTTCTGGTCCTGGATCAGATCGCGCAGCCCGGTCTCGTAAAGCACGGTGATGCCGAGCCGGTCGGCCGCCTGCATCAGCATGTCGATCAGCCCCCAGCCGCCGCCGACCGCCTCGATGTTCACCCCGCCGTAGAAGTGGTGCTTGCCCTCGATCTTGAAGCTCTGCCGGCCGAACATCGGGATGAAGCGGATCTTGTGGCGGCGCATCCAGCGCATCGTCTCGCGCGAGCGCGAGATCAGGATGTGGCCCAGCTCCTCGTCGGCCTGATGCTCGGTGATGCGCATCAGGATTTCGGTGAACTGGTCCTGCGAAAGCGGCGGAAGATTGCCGATCGAGGCATATTCGCCCTCGGTCATGTCGTCGAGGATGTCGCTGCGCAGATCCTCGAGCCCGTCGTGGCAGAAGCGGAAGCCGCCGGCGGTGAAGGTCGAATTGCCGCCGCGATCCTCGCGGCTCGCCTTTTCGAGGACAAGCACGCGCACCCCCTGCTCGGCCGCGGACAAGGCGGCGCACATCGCGGCATTGCCCGCGCCGACGACGATCACATCCCAATCGGTCTCGACACTCACTGTGGTTCTCCTAACTGCGGTAGATGACATGGCCCTCGAACAGGCGGCGCGCGGTGCGATAGACCGCGCCATGGCGCGCCTCGCCGCCCTCCACTTCGGCATCGACCGTGGTCGTGCCCGAGGCATGGCCGATGCGGATCGGCCCGGTGCGATTGGCGCAGAGCCGCTGCGCGATCGTCCCGGGAAGGCGTGCGGCGACCGCGAGGCAGATCGCGCCGGTGATCGGCACCGCACGGTGCGGCTGGCCGACCGAGATCATCCGCACGGTGAGATCGGTCTCGGCGGCCGCCAGCCGGCGGCCCGAAACCGTCATCGCCGTGGCGGGGCCGCTCAGCATCGCGACCTTGGGGACCGAGGCGAGCCGGCCGGCGGCCGCGATATCGGGGGCAAGTCCCATCGCCACCGATCCGGCGCGGCGGATATCCTCCATCTGCGCGAGAAAGGCTGCGTTTGCGTCGAGCGCCGAAGGCAGTTCGGTGCCGGCAAGCCCCAGGCTTTGCGCGGCGACGAAGATGCAGGGGTTGGCCGCATCGACGAGGCTCGCCTCGATGCCGCACAGCCGGTCGATCGCATGGCCGGTGGGAAGCAGGCGCCCGGTCTTCGCGCCGCCGGGGGCAAGGAATTCGAGCCGCACCGCAGCGGCGGTGCCGGCAACGCCATCGATCGCCAGCGTGCCATCGGCGGCGAGCGCGCCGTCGGTCACCGCAAAGCGCGCGCGGATCAGCTTGCCGGTGTTGGTGTTGTGGATGCGCACCACCGCCTCGCCTTCGGCGGGGCAGGGCACCAGCCCTTCCTCGACCGCGAAGGGGCCGATCGCGGCGGACATGTTCCCGCAATTGCCGCCGTAATCGACCAGCGGCGTATCGACGCCGAGCTGGACGAAGGTGAAATCGACATCGGCATCCGCGCGGCTCGGCGGCCCGACGATGCACACCTTGTTGAGCGAGGACAGGCCACCGCCCATGCCATCGAGCTGGCGCCGGTCGGGATCGGGCACGCCCATCGCGGCCAGGAAGATCGCATCGCGATCGGCGCGCGCGGCGGGCAGATCCGCCTCCTTGAAGACCAGCGCCTTCGAGGTGCCGCCGCGCATGTAGACCGCGCGGATGCGGTGCAGCTTCAAGCGCCGCGCTCCTGCTCGCGGATCCAGCCGATCAGCCGGGCGATGCCGTCCTCGACGCTGACCTGCGGTTCCCAGCCGATCGCCGCCCTGATCTTCTCGCGGCTCAGCCTGAGCGAGCGGCTGGCGGTGGCCTTCACCGCCTCGGGATCGTCGCGATAGACCGGCTGGAGCGCGCTGTCGCACAGATCAAGCACGATCTCGGCGATGCGCTTGACCGTGGTCTCGACCCCGGTTGCGACATTGAACACGCCGCTGTGCTCGCTGGCCATCGCCATGACATTGGCGCGTGCGACATCGGCGACATGGATATAGTCATGGACCTCGCTGCCATCGCCGGGCAGCACCGGCGGCTGGCCGGCGCGGACGCGGTCATAGCTCTCGATGATCGCCAGCGCATTGACGCCGCGGTAATGCTGGCGCTCGCCATAGACGGTCGAATAGCGCAGCGCGACCGCCTCGATGCCGTGCTTGTGGGTGTAGAGCCGGCACAGCGCCTCGCCGATCAGCTTCGAGCAGGAATAGAGCATCGAGCCCGGCTGATAGCCCGCGAGATTGGCGGGCGCGGTCTCGTCGATGAGGCCCTCACCCTGGGGCTCGCCATAGGCGGCGATCGACGAAGAGAAGACCACCTTGCGCACCCCGGCATAGCGGCAGGCTTCGAAGACGTTGACCTGCCCCTCGACATTGACCGCCAGCCCGAGCGACGGGTTCTGGCTGAGCGGCAGGGTGAGGAAGCCGGCGATCGAGAATACCCCGGCCGCACCCTTGAAGGCATCGAACAGCTCGTTCACCCGCAGGATGTCGCCCTTGACCAGCCGCGCCCGCGCGTCGCCCGCGAGATGCGCGACCGCCTCGGGCGTGCCGAGCGAGAAATTGTCGAGCAGCACCACCTCGCCCGCGCCCGCGGCGAGCAAATGATCGGCGACATGGCTGCCGATCAGGCTGGCGCCGCCGGTGATGACGAATTTGCCTCCGGCGATGTCCATGGCCTATTCCCCCCTGCCGTCCGGAACCAGCGAGCGGACGATCGAGGCATCGAGCGCCTCGTAATCGGCATAGCCGATGGTCGCGTAGAGCTCGGCGCGGGTCTGCATGGACGCGAGCATCGCCCGGGTCGAACCCGTGGCGCGGATCGTCGCGTAGAGCGCCTCATGCGCCTTTGCCGCGACGCGCAGCGCCGAGACCGGCCAGATCACCATCTTGTAGCCGAGCCCTGCGAATTCATCCGCGGTCATGAACGGGGTCCGGCCGAACTCGGTCATGTTGGCGAGCAGCGGCACCTTCACCTGTTCAGCAAAGCGCGCGAAGTCGGCGGCGTCGCTCAGCGCCTCGGGAAAGATCGCATCGGCGCCGGCCTCGACATAGAGCCGGGCGCGGGCGATCGCGCCTTCGAGCCCCTCGGCTTCGAGCGCATCGGTGCGCGCGACGATGACGAGATCGCGCCGCGCGCGCCGCGCCGCGGCAACCTTGGCCGCCATGTCGGCGGCGGGGGCGAGCTTCTTGTCGGACAGGTGGCCGCATTTCTTGGGCAGCAGCTGGTCCTCGATCTGCACCGCGCCCGCGCCCGCTTCCTCGAAGGCGCGCACCATCTGCATGACGTTGAGCGCCTCGCCGAAGCCGGTGTCGCCATCGACCAGCATCGGCAGCCCGGTCACCCGCGCGATCTGGCGGATGTAGAAGCACACCTCGTCGATGGTGAGGATGCCAAGGTCGGGCAGGCCCATCTGCGCCGACATCGCCGCGCCCGACAGATAGAGCGCTTCAAAGCCTGCGGCCTTCGCCTGAAGGCCCGACAGGCCGTTGTAGGCGCCCGGCATGGCAAGGATGCCCGGCCGGTCGAGCAGCGCGCGCAGGCGTTTCCCGGCGGGAGCGGCGGGAAGCGTCGAGGCGAGAAGATAGGTCATGCGCGCTCAGAACTTCATCGAGAACGGGTCGCGGCGATCACCAGAATAGTCGATGAACACCGTCTTCGTCTGGGTGAATTCGAGGATGCCGGCATGGCCGCGCACCCGGCCATGGCCCGAATCCTTCATGCCGCCAAAGGGCAGTTGCGGCGCGGCGACGCGATAGGTGTTCACCCAGACCACCCCGGCGCGGATGCCGCGCATCATCCGCATGCAGCGGTCGATGTTCTGCGACCACACCCCCGAGGCGAGCCCGTAGGGGGTGGCATTGGCGATGGCGAGCGCTTCCTCCTCCTCGTCGAAGGGAATGATCGACAGGACCGGGCCGAAGATTTCCTCGGCGGCAACGCTCATGTCGTTGCGCACATCGGCAAAGATCGTCGGCTCGACGAAGAAGCCGCGATCGAGCCCCGGCCCGCTGGCGCGGCCGCCGCCGGCGACCAGCCGCGCGCCGTCGCCCTTCGCCGCCGCGATGAACGAGAGAATCTTGTCGAACTGCGGGGCGTTGGCGGCGGTGCCCATTTCGGTTTCGGCAAGCCGCGGATCGCCGAGGCGGATCTGCGCCGCGCGGCTCGCCAGCCCCTCGACCATCCGCGCATAGACCCCGCGCTGGACGAGCAGCCGCGATCCGGCGATGCAGGTCTGGCCGGTCGCGCCGAAGATGCCGGCGAGCGCACCGATCAGCGCGCGATCGAAATCGGCGTCGTCGAAGATGATATTGGGCGACTTGCCGCCCAGTTCGAGCGCCACCGGCTTGAGATTGGCGGCCGCGGCCGCGCCGATCGCGCGACCGACGCCGGGGCTGCCGGTGAAGCTGACCTTGTCGATGAGCGGGCTGCCGGTCAGCGTGGCGCCGGTGTCGGCGGCGCCGGTCACGACCTGGACCACGCCGGCGGGAAAGCCCGCCTTTTCGCAGAGCCGGGCGATTTCGAGCGTCGTCACCGAGGCATGCTCGCTCGGCTTGACGATCACGCAATTGCCGGCGGCGAGCGCGGCGGGAAGCGTGTTGCACAAGATCGCCACCGGCGAGTTCCAGGCGGTGATGCAGGCGACCACCCCATAGGGTTCGCGCAGCGCCAGCCCCGCGGTATCCGCCTGGTCGAGCGCAACGACATCGCCCGTCACCTTGTCGGCCCAGCCCGCGTAATAGCGGAAAAGCCGAGCAGCATAGCCCATCTGGTTCGAGGTTTCGCGGATCACCTTGCCGTTGTCGGTGGTTTCGAGCAGCGCCAGCCGTTCGGCATCGGCATCGATCAGGTCGGCCAGACGGTCGAGGAGCTTGGCCCGGGCGCCCGGGCTCGTCCGGCCCCAGCTTGCAAAGGCGCGTCGCGCCGCGGCCAGCGCTTCTGCGACGTCGGCGGCGCCCGCCAGCGCGATATGGGCGTGAATCTCCTGATTGTAGGGGTTGGTGGCGGGCAGCGTGGCACCGCCCGTGGCGGGGCGCCAACGCCCGTCGATGAACAGCTGGTAGGTTTCGGCCATGGATTCGCCCTCCGCTCGCTGCGCGCCATTTCATGCGCAGTGCATACTGTCAACAGTTGACTAAGTGGGCGTTCGTGGTAGCGCCGCGACGGGCGCGTGCCCGGCAGCGGGAGGAACGGGAATGGCAGACCTTTCGGCGGCGCAGGTCTGGGGGAAATTCGCCACGGGGCTGACGCTGGCGGACGTTCCCGAAGCGGTTGTGGCGCGCGCGAAGCTCCATATCCTCGATGCGCTGGGCCTCGGGCTTGCCGCCACGGTCGAGGAATTCGGGCACAGCGCGCGCGCGGGCATCGCCGCGATGGCGGCGCCGGGGCCTTGCGCGACGATCCTTGGCGATGCGCGCTGGGCGCCGCGCGATGCCGCGCTGCTCAACGCCATCCTGATGCACGGGCTCGATTTCGACGATACCCATCTTGCCAGCATCATCCATCCGACCTGCACCGCGCTTCCCACCGCGCTGGCGCTGGCCGAGGCGCGGGATCTTTCGGGCGCGGCGCTGCTCGAAGCCTTTCTCCTCGGTGCCGAGCTGGCGATCCGCATCGGCGGCGCGGTCAAGGGCGGGTTTCATCACGCCGGTTATCACGCGACAGGCGTGGTCTCGCACTTCGCGAGCGCGGTCGCGGCGGGGCGGCTGCTTGGCCTTGATGCCGCGCAGATCGCCTCGGCGCAGGGCATCGCCGGCTCGACCGCGGCGGGTATCCAGGTCTTTCTCGAAGAAGGGGCGTGGACCAAGCGCTTTCACCCCGGCTGGGGCGCGGTTGCGGGAATCAGCGCCGCGCATCTTTCGGCCAGCGGCTTCAAGGGGCCGACCCGGCCCTATGAGGGGCGCTTCGGGCTCATCGACACCCATCTCCAGGCACATGCCGGCGAGGCCGATGCCGCCGAGCTGACCCGCGCGCTCGGCGCCGAATGGCGCTTCGGCGCGACCGCGCTCAAGCCCTATCCGGTGTGCCACTTCATCCATGGCTGCGCCGACGCCGCGATCGCGCTGCATGATGAGATCGCCGGCGCCGAAATCGTCGCGGTCGATGCCTTTCTTCCCGCGCCGACCCTGCCGATCATCGCCGAACCCGCCGCCGCGAAGGAACGGCCCGGCACCGATTACGAGGCGAAGTTCAGCGCCCAGTTCGTCACCGCCTGGTGCCTGCTCCATGGCCGCTTCGCGCTTCCCGACCTGCTGCCCGCCGCGCTTGCGGACGGAAAGGCGCGCGCGCTTGCCCAAAAGGTGCGCTGCCACGCCGATCCCGATTCGGCCTTCCCGACCTATTTCTCGGGCGGGGTGCGGGTGACGCTGGCCGATGGCCGGGTGCTGTCGCGCCATGTCGCGGTGAACAGCGGCGCCGGCGACAAGGCGATGACCGCCGAGGCGGTCGCTGCGAAATTCATGGCCTCGGCCGAACTCGCCATCCCCGCCGCGCACGCCGCGCGCATTCGCGATGCGGTGCTCGACCTCGAACGCGCGCCGGCGCACCAGCTCGCCGGGCTGCTGCGGTTGGGGTCTGTCTGAAAATTCGCCGGGAAGCGCCGATTTTGGCTGCCCCCTGTCCCGCTCCCCCGGCAACAGCGCTTGCCAAGCGGCCGGCGCTTCCATAGGGCCGGCGATCATGCGCAAGGCCCGGATCGCCCGCAAGACTCACGAAACCGATATCGAAGTCGCGGTCGATCTCGACGGCAGCGGCCAGTTCGACGTCGCCACCGGAATCGGCTTCCTCGATCACATGATCGAGCAGTTCTCGCGCCATTCGCTGATCGACATCACCTGCCGGATCACCGGCGATCTCCACGTCGACCAGCACCACACCACCGAGGACAGCGCCATCGCCATCGGCCAGGCGATCGCCGAGGCGCTGGGCGACAAGGCGGGGATCGGCCGCTACGGCATGGCCTATTCGCCGATGGACGAGGTGCTGGCGCGCGTCGCGCTCGACATTTCGGGGCGGCCCTATCTCGTCTGGAAGGCAGGCTTCACCCAGCCCCGGTTGGGCGAGATGGATACCGAGCTGTTCGAGCACTGGTTCCATTCGATCGCGCAGGCGGCGGGGATCACGCTCCACATCGAATGCCTCTACGGCAGCAACAATCACCATATCATCGAGGGCATCTTCAAGGGGTTCGCCCGCGCCATGCGCAGCGCGGTCGAGCGCGACCCGAGGAAAGGCGGCGCGGTGCCTTCGACCAAGGGCTTGCTCGGCGCCGGCTCGCTCACCGGCTAGGCCATGGCCGAAACCGTGGCCCTCATCGATTATGGCGCCGGCAATCTGCTGTCGGTGTCGAACGCGCTCGAAGTCGCCGGCGCGACCGGCATCGCGGTCACCGCCGATCCGCATGTCGTGCGCGCCGCCGATCGCATCGTCCTGCCCGGGGTCGGCTCGTTTCGCGCCTGCGCGGAGGGCTTGCGCGCGATTCCCGGTCTCGTCGAGGCGATGACCGAGCGCGTCCATGTCGGTGGCGCCCCCTTCCTCGGCATCTGCGTCGGCATGCAATTGCTCGCCGACCGCGGGGTCGAGCATGGCGTGACCCCGGGGCTCGGCTGGATCGCGGGCGAGGTGCGGCGGATCGATGTCGCCGATCGGGCGATCAAGGTGCCCCATATGGGCTGGAACGATGTCGTTCCCGCGCATCATGCCGGTGGTGCGATGCTGATCGAGCCGGGCGAGGCCTATTTCCTCCACTCCTATCACCTCGTGCCCGAGGAGGGCCATGACATCGCGGCGATGAGCGATCACGGCACCGGCATCGTCGCCGCGGTCGCGCGCGACAACCTGCTGGGGTTGCAGTTCCATCCCGAGAAGAGCCAGGCCTATGGGCTGGCGCTGCTCGCGCGGTTTCTGGACTGGAAGCCATGATCGTCTTTCCAGCGATCGACCTCAAGGCCGGGCAGGTCGTGCGCCTTGCCGAGGGCGACATGGCGCGCGCCACCGTCTATGGCGATGATCCCGCGGCGCAGGCTTTGCTGTTTGCCGAAGCGGGCGCGCGGCATCTCCATGTCGTCGATCTCGACGGTGCTTTCGCCGGCAAGGCGGAGAACCGCGGCGCGGTCGAGGCGATCCTCGAAGCCTTCCCGGGACACGTCCAGCTCGGCGGCGGCATCCGCACGCGGCAGGCGGTTTCGGGCTGGTTCGATCTCGGCGTCGCGCGCGTCGTCATCGGCACCGCCGCGCTGAAAGACCCTGCATTCGTCAGGGACATGGCGAAGGAATATGAACACGGCATCGTCGTTGCCGTCGATGCGAAGGACGGCATGGTCGCGACCGAAGGCTGGGCTGCGGTTTCCGACGTGCCCGTCGCCGACATGGCGCGGCGCTTCGAGGATGCAGGGGTTGCGAGCCTGCTGTTCACCGACATCGGCCGCGACGGGCTTTTGAAGGGCTGCAACATCGACGCGACGGTCGATCTTGCGCGCATGACCGATCTGCCGGTGATCGCCAGCGGCGGGGTCAAGGGGCTCGACGATATCCATATGCTCGCGCTCCACGCGGCGGAGGGGATCGAAGGCGTCATCACCGGCCGCGCGCTCTACGACGGAAGGCTCGACCTGGCCGCCGCGCTCGCCATCGCCGCGAAGGCCCCGGCATGACCGTGCGCATCCGCGTCATCCCCTGTCTCGACGTGCGCGACGGGCGCGTGGTGAAAGGCGTCAACTTCGTCGATCTTAGGGATGCCGGCGATCCGGTCGAGCAGGCGCGCGCCTATGACGCGGCCGGCGCCGACGAGCTGTGCTTCCTCGACATCTCGGCAAGCCACGAGGGGCGCGGCACGCTGCTCGATGTCGTCAGCCGCACCGCCGCGGTGTGTTTCATGCCGCTGACCGTCGGCGGCGGGGTGCGCAGTGTGGAAGACGCGCGCGCGCTGCTGCTGGCGGGCGCCGACAAGGTCGCGGTCAACAGCGCGGCGGTCGCGCGGCCCGAACTCGTCGGCGAGATCGCCGCGCGCTTCGGCAGCCAATGCGTCGTCGCCTCGGTGGATGCGCGCAAAACTGCGAATGGCTGGGAAATCTTCACCCATGGTGGCCGCCGCGCCACCGGCATCGATGCGGTGGCGCATGCCCTGCGCCTTGCCGAACTCGGCGCGGGCGAACTGCTCGTCACCTCGATGGACGGCGATGGCACGCAGGCGGGCTATGACCTCGCGCTCACCCGGACGATCGCCGATGCGGTGCGCGTGCCGGTGATCGCCAGCGGCGGGGTCGGCACTCTCGACCATCTTGTCGCGGGCGTCACCGACGGCCATGCGAGCGCGGTGCTGGCCGCCTCGATCTTCCATTTCGGCACGCATTCGATTGCTCAGGCGCATGCCGCGCTGCGCGCCGCAGGGCTGCCGGCGCGGGGATGACGATGGGCGATGCATCGACCACGCTGGCGCGGCTCGAAGCGGTGATCGCCGCGCGGCGCAGCAGCGATTCCGCGGTGAGCTATGTCGCGCGGCTGCACGCCAGGGGGCTGGCCAAGATCGTGCAGAAGCTGGGCGAGGAAGCGGTCGAGACGGTGATCGCCGCGCTTGGCGAGGATCGCGGCGCGCTGGTCGGCGAAGCGGCGGACCTCGTGTTCCACCTGCTCGTGCTGCTCGATGCGAAAGGCGTTGCGCTCGCCGAGGTGCTTGCCGAACTCGACCGCCGCGAAGGCACCTCGGGCATCGCCGAGAAGGCCGCGCGGCCGCGCTGACCCCTGGAGACCCGTATGCCGATCGACCCCTCCCTGCCCTATGACGACGACAATGTCTTCGCGCGCATCCTGCGCGGCGAACTGCCCGCGAACAAGGTCTATGAAGACCCGTGGGCGCTCGCCTTCCATGACATCCGTCCGCAGGCGCCGGTGCATGTGCTGGTCATCCCCAAGGGGCGCTGGGTAAGCTGGGACGATTTCTCCAGCCATGCGAGCGACGAGGAAATCGCCGGCTTCGTGCGCGCGACAGGCGCGGTGACGCGGCATCTCGAACTCGACCGGCCCGGCTATCGGCTGATGGTCAACATGGGCCACGATGGCCACCAGGAAGTCCCGCATATGCATGTGCATATTTTCGGCGGGCGCCAGTTCCTGCATATGATCGTCGATTGATCGCGGCGGTTTGGTTGGCAACCCCGGCATCGCGGCTTGCCGTGGCGGGCACCGCCGGACTATGGCCGCGCAGGCATGACATCGCACCCGGCGCCCCCCGATGGCTGTTTTCGCGGACCCGTCCATCTCTACGCGGTGCGCGTCTATTTCGAGGATACCGACATGTCGGGGGTGGTCTATCACGCCAATTACCTGCGCTGGTTCGAGCGCGCGCGTTCGGACATGCTGCGGCTGATCGGGATCGACCAGCGCGCGGCGCAGGAAGCGGGGGCGGGTTTCTATGCCGTCGCCGGCCTGACGATCCGCTATGCCGCGCCCGCCCGGCTCGATGACGATATCCTGATCGAATCGCACCCGCTCGAACTGCGCGCGGCAAGCTGCCGCATCCGGCAACGCGCGCTGCGGGCCGCGACGCTGCTTGCCGAGGCCGATGTCCGCGTCGGCTTCGTCGGCGCCGACGGCCGGCCCAGGCGCCAGCCCGAACCCTGGCGAGCCGCCTTCGCGCGGCTGGTCGCAACCGGAGAGCCCCCAGCGTGATTGTGTCCATGCTCGCCGCATCTTTCGCCACCGGCCCTGCGCGGCTCAACCCGATCGATCTGTTTCGCAATGCCGATATCGTCGTCCAGGTCATCATGGCGGGGCTGTTCCTGGCGAGCCTGTGGGTGTGGACGATCATCATCTCCTTCTCGCTGCGCATCGCCGGGCTCAGGCGGCGCAGCGACGCCTATGAGCGCGACTTCTGGCAGGCGCGCGATCTCGATGCGTTCCAGGCGCCCTTCGCGAAGAGCGAACTGCCGGCGGCGCGGGTGATCGGCGCGGCGATGGCCGAATGGCGGCGTTCGACCGGCGGCAAGGCGCTCGATCCCCTCGGCACGCGCGAACGGCTGGCGACGGTGATGGCAACCGTGGTCGAGCAGGAAGGCGAAAGGCTGGGCGAAAGGCTCAATTTCCTGGCGACGGTCGGCTCGGTCGCGCCCTTCGTCGGCCTGTTCGGCACGGTCTGGGGGATCATGAGCGCCTTCTTCCAGATCGGGCAGGAGCAGAACTCCTCGCTCGCGGTGGTCGCGCCCGGCATCGCCGAAGCGCTTGCCGCGACCGCGGTCGGCCTCTTCGCGGCGATCCCGGCGGTCATCGCCTACAACCGCTTCGGCCACAGGGTGAATGCCTTCGAGGCGCGGCTGCAACGCTTCGCCGACCGCTTTCTCGTCAGCCTCAGCCGCGAACTGGAGCAGGGCTGATGGCACCGTTCGCGGCCGGCGCGCGCGCAAGGCGGCGCGCGCGCAAGGCGCCGATGGCCGAGATCAACGTCACCCCGCTCGTCGATGTGATGATGGTGCTGCTCGTCATCTTCATGGTCACCGCGCCGCTGCTCAAGGCCGGGATCGCGATCGACCTTCCCGACAGCCGGGCAAAGCCGCTGACCGCCACCCCCAGGGGCGTCACCGTCACCATCGATCGCGACGGCAAGACCTGGCTCGACGATGCCGAACTCGCGCCGGGCGCGCTCGCCGCGCGCATCGCCGCCCTGCCGCGCGGGGCCGATGGCCGCCTGCCGCAGGTGACGCTGCGCGCCGATCGCGCGCTCGATTACGGGCGGGTCGCCGCGCTGATGGGCGAACTCAACCGCGCCGGGGTGACCGAGCTTGCGCTGGTGACCGGCGCGGGGCTGCCCCGGCCGGCGGGCGGCGTCATCCGTGGTTCAGTTTCAGCGCACTAACGCGCCCGTCATGGCATTCGCCACCCTTCGGCGCGAAGAGCGTATCGGGCTGGTCCTGGCGATCGCGCTGCATGGCGCGCTGCTGGTCGCGCTCGCGCTGCGCGCGGCAGCGCCGCCGGTGGTCCTGCCGCAGCCGATCAGCGTCACCCTGTCGAACGAGGTCGGATTGACCCCGGCCGCGCCGACGCATGCCGATGCCGCGGCCGCCGAGGCGCCGCGTCCCGGCACGGTGCGGCCCACCGCGCCCGTGCCGGTTGCGCCACCCGCCCCGGCCCCGCAAACGATCGAAAAGCCGCTGCCCGTGCCTGCGCAAGTGGCCATGACCAAGCCGCGGCTGGCGATGACCGCCGCCAAACCACCCGCTGCGCCCGCCGCCAGGCCCACCCGCAAGCACGCCGCCACGGTCGAGGACTGGTCGCTCGCCGATCCGAACAGCAGCCCCGAACCCAGGCCCGCCGGCGCCAGCCGGATCGGCGCCGATTTTCTCAAGGGCGTGACCGACGGCAAGGCGTCGGGCAAGGCGGCAACGCAGGGCGCGGCGGCGACCGGGCCGGTGCGCGCAGCGCTGTCGGCGGAAATCACCCGCCAGCTCAAGCCGCATTGGGTCGCGCCCGAAGGGGTGGACGCCGACCGGCTGGTCACCTTGCTCGACTGGGATCTGAACCCCGATGGTTCGCTCGCGGGAAGCCCGCAGGTGGTGCGCCAGCTCGGGATCGATGACAGCAACCGGCCGCAGGCGGCGCGCCATGCCGAGCAGGCGATCCGCGCGGTGCGGCTCGCGGCTCCCTTTTCGCTGCCGCCGCGCTATTATGGCACATGGCAACATGTGCGCAGCTTCGCCTTCAACAGGGCTCTTTCGCAATGATCGACGTGAACATCCGCAAATCCGGCACCGGTCGCCCCGCGCCTCGGCCACACGCGGCGCGGCGGCGCCTTCTGCCATGGCTTGCGCTGGCCCTTGCGGCCCCGGCGCTCGCCCAGCCCGTTGCACCCGCTCCGGCCGTGCCTGAGGCGGCAGCGCCCGCACCGGCGGCGTCCGCGGCGGCCACCCCCGTGCCGGCAAGCGCGGCTGCCGCGCCCGATGCCCTCACCGGCAGCGTGACCGATGACAGCGCCTGGCAGAGCCTCGGGATCGACATCCCGGCCTTTGCCACCGATGCCGACAAGCCGACGCCGGCCAGCGTCGATGGGTCGAGCGGGCTCGGCACCGCCGCGCTCGGCCGGGCGATCGCCGAGGTCATCACCGCCGATCTCAGGAACAACGGCCTGTTCAAGCCGGTGGGGCCGAATGCGCTGCCGCAGGTGCCCTTCGCCGAGGTTGCCGCGCCCGATTTCGCCGGCTGGGCGGGGCGCAATGCGGGGATGCTGGTGCAGGGCGCGGTCGTTGCCGGCACCGATGGCAGCCTCGATGTCGGCTGCGGGCTTTACGACGTGCGCCTCCAGCAGCAGCTCATCCGCACCAGCCTGACCCTGCCGCCCGCCGACTGGCGCCGCGCCGCGCATAAATGCGCCGATACCATCTATTCGCGCCTGTCGGGCGAGAGCCCGTTCTTCGACAGCCGCATCGCCTATATCGCCGAGACCGGACCCAAGGACCACCGGATGAAGCGGCTGGCCATCATGGATTCGGACGGGGCCAACCATCGCTTCATCACCACCGGCCAGGCGATGGCGCTTACCCCGCGCTATTCGCCCGATTATCGCTCGATCGCCTATCTGTCCTATCTCGACGGCGAGCCGCGGCTCTACATCTATGACATCGCGACCAATCACCAGCGGCTGCTGGTGGCGACGCATCACCCGACCTTCGCCCCGCGCTGGTCGCCCGATGGCAAATTCCTGCTCTATTCGATGGCGATCGCCGGCAATACCAACATCTATCGCATCCCGGTCGATGGCGGGCCGAGCCAGCAGTTGACCGACACGCCGGGCATCAACATCGGCGGCAGCTATGCGCCCGATGGCAAACGGATCGTATTCGAAAGCGACCGTTCGGGCAGCCAGCAGGTCTATGTGATGAATGCCGATGGCAGCAACCAGCGCCGCATCAGCTTCTTCGGCGGCCGCGCGGCGACGCCCGAATGGAGCCCGCGCGGCGATCTCATCGCCTTCACCCATATCGCGGGCAATCTGCGGATCGCGGTGATGACCCCCGATGGCAGCGCCATGCGCTATCTGACCGACAGCTGGCAGGACGAGGCGCCAACCTGGTCGCCCAACGGCCGCATCGTCCAGTTCTTCCGCACCGCGCAGGGCAGCGGCCACACTTCGATCTGGCAGGTCGATCTTACCGGGCATAATCTGCGGCGGCTGCCGACCCCGGTCGATGCCTCCGATCCCGCCTGGGGGCCGGTGCGGCCATGATCGATCGATGCCGGACAGGGGTGCCGCTCGTGGCAAAGAAGGAGACGGACATGAATTCGAACGGGCATATTCGCGCGCGCCGCCTCGCGCGCGGCCTTTCTCCGCTAGGGGCAGCGCTTGGCCTTGCCCTGCTTTCGGCCTGCGCCGGCAAGGCGCCGCGCGTGCTGCCGCCCAACCCCGGGCCCGAGGTCGGCACGACCACAACCACCCCCGCCAGCACCACGCCCAGCGGCCCGGTTCCCGGCAGCGAAGGTGATTTTCAGGCGGTGCTGATGGGCCGCGACACGATCTATTTCGACACCGACAAATACAACATCGACGCCGACGATGCCGCCGCCCTGCAGAGCCAGGCACAGTGGCTGCTGCGCTATCCGGCCAAACATGCAACGATCGAGGGCCATTGCGACGAGCGTGGCACGCGCGAATATAATCTCGCGCTCGGCGAACGCCGCGCCAACGCCGCCAAGGCCTATCTCCAAAGCCTGGGGGTGGACGGCGCCCGGCTCAATGTCATCAGCTATGGCAAGGAACGCCCGGTCGCGCTGGGATCGAACGAGGAAGCCTGGGCGAAGAATCGCCGGGCGGTGACGGTCATCATCGACTGAGCGTTCATCGAGGCGCAGCCCGGGTTTCGGCACCAGGAGGCGCGTTTCGGGGGGCGTGCTTGCCGGCATCGCGCCGGCTGGAGCATCGGGCGTCATTCCTCAATCACGCCCGATGCTCCAGGTTTTTGTTGTCGCATCGCTTTTTGCAAAAAAACCGGATGCCCCTTTCTGGCGCGATGCTCTATCCCGGCGCGATGAGCCGCGCGCGCCGATCGGACAATTGGGGTTTCCCGCGCTGGCGCGGCTATGAAGGCGCGCGCGAGGCGGCGCGGGTGCGGCTGTGCGACCGCGTCGGCTGCGCCGAGCCCGGCGAATGCCCGGCGCCCAAATCGCCCAACAGCCGCGAGCGCTGGTATTTCTGCCAGGCGCATGCGGCCGAATACAACGCCGGCTGGGACTATTTCGCCGGGCTCGACGCCGAGGAAGCGGCAAGCCGCGCACGCGCCGAGCAGCAGACGCATGCGGGCTATCGCGAATCGGCGTTCTACGGCTGGGCGGGCTCGGGCGATGGCAGCCGCACCCGCGACGAGATGCGCGCGCTCGACCTCCTGGGCCTCGAAGCCGACGCCGATTTCGACGCGGTGCGCAAGGCGTGGCGGATGAAGGCGAAGGAAGTCCACCCCGACCTCCGCCCGGGCGACGAGGACGCCGCCAAGGCGTTCCAGGCGTTGCAACTGGCCTATGAGGTGCTGCGCGCGGCCGAGGAACGGCGGGAGTGGAAGGGCTGAGCCGGGATCGGGCGTCAGGCGCATCCGCGCCGCGCCATCCCCCCTCCCCGAAGGAGCGAGATTCTGCCCGGTTATTTCGGTGAAAGCACCATCAGCATCTGGCGGCCTTCCATCCGTGGCCAGGCTTCGACCTTGGCGACTTCGGCGGTATCGTCCTGCACGCGCTTCAGCAAATTCATGCCAAGCTGCTGGTGCGAGAGTTCGCGGCCGCGGAAGCGCAGCGTCACCTTCACCTTGTCACCTTCCTCGATGAAGCGCGCGACATTGCGCATCTTCACGTCGTAGTCGTGATCGTCGATGTTGGGACGCATCTTGATCTCCTTGATCTCCTGCGTCTTCTGGGTCTTGCGCTGGGCGTTGGCCTTCTTCTGCGCCTCATAGCGGTATTTGCCGACATCGAGGAACTTGCAGACCGGCGGATCGGCGTTGGGCGAGACCTCGACGAGGTCGAGGCCGACTTCGGCGGCCTGTTCGATCGCTTCACGCGTGTACATCACGCCGAGATTCTCGCCATTTTCGTCGATGACGCGAACCTTGGGCGAGCTGATAAGGTCATTGTAGCGCGGCCCGCTCTTGACGGGTGGCGTCATCATGCGCCGGGGTGGGGGGGCTATATGGTCTCTCCTTGGAGTTGCGGACGCGCCATTAGATCGAATCGCCGGAAGATAGGAAGCGCAAAATCAGGCGCCCGCCGCGGCTTTCGCCGAATTTTCCTGCCACAGTGAAAATTGCAACAGCCGGTCGCGCACCGCGACCAGCGCGCGGATCGCGCGCGCCGGCTGCAACACCGCAAGGATCGCCGGGTCATCGGCCTTCATCCCGCCGGTGAGCGCGCCGAAGGCGGGAAGGATCATCCGCGCCTCGCTCGCCACCGCGCAGGGGCGCGCGATCCGCCGCCCGTGCGGGCTGAGCGCGAGCCTGGGGTGGAAATGGCCCGACAGCTCATGCGCGCGCTCGCCGCTTTGCGCATGGTGGCGCAGCACGATGCCGCCGACGGTGATCTCGGGCGCGAGCACCCCGCCGATCCCCCCGCCCATCCCGGCGCCGAGCGCCGTATCGTGGTTGCCGGTGATCCACACGAAATCGACCGCGCGGGTCAGCTGTGCCAGCATCCGCGCCGCCTGCGGTTCCATTCGCGAAGGCCCTTCGGCATCGTGGAAATTATCGCCGAGGCAGAACACCCGCCGCGCCGCGCTGGCACCGATCGCCTGCGCCAGCCGCTCCAGCGTCGCGCGGCTGTCATAGGGCGGCAACATCTGGCCGCGTGCGGCATACCAGCTTGCCTTTTCGAGATGAAGATCGGCAACCACCAGCGCCGCCTCGCGCGGCCAATGGAGCGCGCGGCCCTCGACCAGCCGCCATTCCTCGCCGGCGAAGACAAGTGGCGCGAACGAAACGGGAACCATGGCCCGCCCTTGCCGCAGCCCCGGCGATTTGGCAAGCGGCGCGGATGGACGATGCGACACAAGGCACGGATTGGGCGCCCTGTACCGAGCGCGCGCGCGGCTGGTTCGAGAGCCTGCGCGATGCGATCTGCGCCGAGTTCGAGGCGATCGAGCGCGAGGCGGGGAGCGAGGCCGGGTTCCGCTATGATTCCTGGCGCCGCGCCGCGGTCGAAGGCGGCGACGGCGAGACCGGCGGCGGCACGCGCGCGGTGATGAAGGGCAAGGTGTTCGAGAAGGTCGGGGTCAATGTCTCGACCGTCGGCGGGGCGCTGGCGGGCGATTTCGCCGGCACGATCCATGGCGCTTCGCGGGCAGCGCCCGGCTTCTCGGCCACCGGCATCAGCCTCGTTGCGCATATGGCCAATCCGCATGTCCCCGCGGTCCATATGAACACGCGCTTCCTGACGACGACGAAGGCCTGGTTCGGCGGCGGCGCCGATCTCAACCCGCCGCTGCCCTATGACGAGGACACTGCCGAATTCCACGCCGCGCTCAAGGACGCCTGCGACGCGCATGGCGCCGGGTATCACGCGCGGTTCAAGGCCTGGGCGGATGAGTATTTCTACATCCCGCACCGCAAATGCCCGCGCGGGGTCGGCGGTATCTTCTACGACCATCTCGAATGCGCCGATGAGGCGCAGTGGGACGCGCATTTCGCCTTCACCCGCGCGGTCGGCGAGGCGTTTCTCGCGGTGTTCCCGAAGCTGGTGCGGCGGCGCATGGGGACAGGCTTCGATGCGGCCGAAAAGCGCGCGCAGCTCGAATGGCGTGGCCGCTACGCCGAATTCAACCTCGTCTATGATCGCGGCACGCTGTTCGGCCTCAAGACCGGCGGCAATATCGATGCGATCCTGATGAGCCTGCCGCCCGAGGCGACCTGGAGCTGACGCGCCGCGGAAATCGGCGCGCCGCCTGTGCGTGAGCCCTTGCTCCGGGCGCCCGCCGCCGCCATCCTTCGCGGCGATGCTGCGCCAGTACGAACTCGTCGAAAGGGTGAAGGCCTATGATCCCGGCGCCAACGAGGCGCTGATCAACCGCGCCTATGTCTATACGGTGCAACGCCACGGCAGCCAGAAGCGGGCGAGCGGCGATCCCTATTTCAGCCACCCCGTCGAAGTCGCCGGGCTGATGACCGAGCTCAAGCTCGACCAGGCGACGATCATCACCGCGCTGCTCCACGATACCGTCGAGGATACGCTTGCCACCATCGAGGAGGTCGAGAAACTGTTCGGGCCGGAGATCGCCCGGCTGGTCGATGGCGTCACCAAGCTTTCCAAGATCGAGACGCTGACCGAGAACGAGCGCGCCGCCGAGAATCTGCGCAAGTTCCTGCTGGCGATGTCCGAGGATCTGCGCGTGCTTCTCGTCAAGCTTGCCGATCGCCTCCACAACATGCGCACGCTGCATTTCATCAAGAGCGCCGAGAAACGGCGGCGGATCGCGCGCGAGACGATGGAAATCTATGCCCCGCTCGCCGAGCGGGTGGGCATGTACGAATATCTGCGCGAGATGCAGCTGCTCGCCTTCGAGCAGCTTGAGCCCGAGGCCTATGCGACGATCACCGGCAGGCTGGCGCAGATCAGGAACCAGGGCGGCGGGCAGGTCGATGCGATCGCGCTCGCCATCAAGCAGGTGCTGGCCGAGGCCGGGCTCAAGGTCGAGGTCTGGGGGCGCGAGAAGCACCCCTATTCGATCTGGAAGAAGATGGCCGAGCGCCATGTCAGCTTCGAACAGATCACCGATATCATGGCGTTCCGCGTGCTGACCGACAGCGTTGCCGACTGCTACAAGGCGACCGGCGTGCTGCACACCCATTGGCAGATGATCCCCGGGCGCTTCAAGGACTACATCTCGACCCCCAAGTCGAACGGCTATCGCTCGCTCCATACCGCGCTCATCTACGAGAATTCGATGCGCATGGAGGTGCAGATCCGCACCCGCGAGATGCACCGCACCAATGAATTCGGGCTCGCCGCGCATTGGGCCTACAAGCAGGGCGGGGTGCGCCCCGATGGCGCGGTGGGCTGGCTGCGCGATCTCATCGAGATCGTCGATGCGAGCCACGACGCCGAGGAACTGCTCGAACACACCAAGCTGGCGATCTATCAGGACCGCATCTTCGCCTTCACCCCCAAGGGCGCGCTGCATCAGTTACCCAAGGGCGCGACCCCGATCGACTTTGCCTATGACGTGCATACCGATCTCGGCAATTACGCGGTCGGCGCCAAGATCAACGGGCGGCACATGCCGTTGCGCACGCAGCTCGCCAACGGCGATGTCGTCGAGATCATCAAGAGCCGCAAGTCCGAACCCCAGCTCAGCTGGCTGGGCTTCGTCGTCACCGGCAAGGCGCGCGCCGCGATCCGCCGCGCGGTCCGGCAGAACGAACGCGCCGAGATCGCCGCGATCGGGCGCAAGCTGTTCGAGGAAATCGTCGAGCGCCTGCCGGCGCGGATCGGCAAGAAGGCGATCGCCGATGCGGTCGCGCGGCTGGGCTTTGCCC
>JAGWPW010000023.1 GCA_028870315.1 Sphingomonadales bacterium
CCCGCCGGGGCTGCGCATCTGGTGCGGCGCGACCGTCGATACCGCCGATATCGAGGCGCTCGGCCCCTGGCTCGACTGGGCCTGGGCTTCGCTCAAGGGGTGACATCCTGATTCCGGGGCGATTGCCCCGGACCCCGTTCCTGTCAGCGTCGGCATGACGGTTCGCCGTTGCGGCAGGACGCGACGCAAAACGCTCATATCATGCAAGGATTTCAAAATGACCAAGCCCCGTGTCCTGATTTCCGACAAGATGGACCCCAATGCCGCGCGGATCTTCACCGAGAACGGCTGCGAGGTCGATGTCATCACCGGCAAGAGCCCTGAGGAACTCGCCGCGATAATCGGTTCCTACGATGGCCTCGCCATCCGCAGCGCGACCAAGGTGACGAGCGCGATCCTCGATGCCGCGACCAACCTCAAGGTGATTGGCCGCGCGGGCATCGGGGTCGATAATGTCGATATCCCCGCCGCCTCGGCCAAGGGTGTCGTCGTGATGAACACGCCTTTCGGCAATTCGATCACCACCGCCGAACATGCGATCGCGCTGATGTTCGCGCTCGCGCGCCAGTTGCCCGAGGCCGACGCCTCGACGCAGGCCGGCAAGTGGGAGAAGAACCGCTTCATGGGGGTCGAGGTGACGGGCAAGACGCTCGGCCTCATCGGCGCCGGCAACATCGGCTCGATCGTCGCCAGCCGCGCGCTGGGGCTGAAGATGAAGGTCGTCGCCTACGATCCCTTCCTGACCGCCGAGCGCGCGATCGAACTCGGCGTCGAAAAGGCCGATCTCGAAACGCTTCTCGCCCGCGCCGATTTCATCACCCTTCACACCCCGCTGACCGCTGAGACCAAAAACATTCTCAGCCGCGAGAATCTCGCCAGGACGAAGAAGGGGGTGCGCATCATCAATTGCGCGCGCGGCGGGCTGGTCGACGAGGTGGCGCTGAAGGAGGCACTCGATTCGGGCCATGTCGCCGGCGCCGCGCTCGACGTCTTCCAGACCGAGCCGGCGCATGAATCGCCCCTGTTCGGCACGCCCAATTTCATCTGCACCCCGCACCTCGGCGCCTCGACCACCGAGGCGCAGGTCAATGTCGCGCTCCAGGTTGCCGAGCAGATGGCCGAATATCTGACCACCGGCGGTGTCACCAACGCGCTCAACATGCCCTCGCTGTCGGCCGAGGAAGCCCCCAAGCTCAAGCCCTATATGGCGCTTGCCGAAAGGCTTGGCAGCCTTGTCGGCCAGCTCGCGCATGACAACCTCACCAAGATCGCGATCGAGGTCGAGGGCGCCGCGGCGCAGCTCAACATGAAGCCGATCACCGGCGCGGTGCTCGCCGGGCTGATGAAATGCTATTCGCAGACGGTGAACATGGTCAACGCGCCCTTCCTCGCGCGCGAACGCGGCCTTGATGTGCGCGAGGTGCGCCATGACCGCGAGGGCGATTACCACACGCTGGTGCGCGTCACCGTTGGCACCAGCCAGGGTGACCGCTCGGTCGCGGGCACGCTGTTCGGCAATGCGCAGCCGCGGCTGGTCGAGATCTTCGGCATCGGCATAGAGGCGGACCTCGAAGGCGACATGCTCTATGTCGTCAATCAGGATTCGCCCGGCTTCATTGGCCGCATCGGCACGCTTCTGGGTGAGCGCGGAATCAACATCGGTACCTTCCACCTCGGCCGTCGTGAGGCGGGCGGCGAGGCGGTGCTGCTGCTTTCGGTCGATTCGCCGGTGCCCGCGCATTGCATCGAGGCGGCGCGCGCGCTGCCGGGGGTGCGCACGGTGCGCGCGCTGAAGTTCTGAAATCACGCCACGGCCCGGTGAGCGTGACCCACCGGGCCCTGGCGTGAAACCCTTGCGGATCGTGGCGCGATTGCCTCTCGGCGCGGAACTCGCGGGGTGGGGCTGGGCTTACGACGCGGTCGCGTTCGCGACGCTCATCGCGCTCGACGTCGTGTTGAAGGTGGTCTTCAGCTGATTGCCAAGTCCCTGCATCGCGGCGATCGCCGCCACCCCGAGAAGCGCGGCGATCAGGCCGTATTCGATTGCGGTCGCGCCGTTTTCATCGGCGCGAAGGTGCGACATTGTCGAACCGATATTTTTGATGGTGTTGAACATGACATGACCTCCCGACTTGTGAACCATGTCGGGACGAATATAAAATTTGGAAAGTGCCGCACCTAAAAAGGCCGTAAAAAATTGAAAGATTATTTACTATAAGTGAGAATGCAAATCGTCGATGCCATGGATGGCGGCGCCGCAACCCTGCAGCGCAGGGTTGCGATACGCGCTCAGGGCAACGCGCGGCGCAGAGCGAAGATCACGAAGCCGAAGATAAAGATGAGCGCCAGTAGCGCGAGGAGCTTGACCGCAAAGATCGTGAATTCGCGCCAGCTGCCGCCGCCATCGGGTGGGGAAGCGTTCATGTCGCGGGGTCTGCGGGACAAGGCCGGGCGGGAGCGATTGTGGACATTCCGCGTGCTGTCTCGCAATTGGCGGGCGAGCGCAAGCGTCAATCGCGGGGCGCAGCCTGCGCGTCCGGCGGGGCGAAGGCCGCGGCCTGACCATGGCAGCGGCCCTGTTCGTCGAGCAGGTTCCACAGGCGCGCGGCTTCGATCCGAAAGCGCTGGCCGCGGGTCGAGACGCGAACGCCCGTATAATCGTCGATGAAGCCCTCGCGCGCCACCCGCGCCAGCGCTGCGGCCCTTGCCGTGCGATCCTGTGGTCCGGCGGACAGCCGCGAGGGCATTCGCCGGATGCTTTCGGCATCGGTCTCGAATGCGGCGAGCGCGGCGCGGTTGGCGAAGAAGAAACAGGGATCCTCGCCCGGCCCATGCGCCACGATCGCCAGCGGCGCGCGCCACAACGCAAGCAGCGGGTCGTCGCTCCGCGCGACAAGCGGGCGGCCGAACAGGCGTTCGTGGCTCGCGGCGACAAGCGCGATGCGTTCGGCATCGGTGCGATAGCATGCGGGAAGCAGATCGGTGTCCATCGGTCGGGCCTGTGGCGTGATCGATCTTCCCGAGGTCAGAACTATGCCGATGCAATCATGTCATGCGCAATTGATCGCTACACGGACCTTGTCTCGACGACGCAGACCTGCACCGATCAAGCCGACACCCAAAATGGTCATAACCCACGTCGACGGCTCGGGAACGCTAGAGGTGATCGTCAGGCCGCCGAGCAGGAAGTTCTTTCCACCTGCCTGCGATGTAGAGACGAAGTCATAATATTTCCAGTCTCCCAAGCCTGGCAAAATGCCGCCGGACTCATTGGTGCCCTTGATCAGTGCCGTTCCCGAATAGGAGCCTGATTTATTGCTGCCGAAAACGCTCCACTGCTCGCCCTGGGTCGTGCTGTTGGTAAAAAAGGAAATGTTGCTGACTTTGCCAAGCAAGGCGATGACATCGATTTGGACGTAGCCCTTACCATAGAAGATTTCATGTTGTCCGCTGGGATCATTCGCGAGTCCAAGACCCACTTCGTCACCACCCGCGTTCTTGCCATAAAGATCGGTCGCGACATTGCTTGCGTTGTAGCCACTGGCGGTGACGCTCAAGCTTCCGTCCGTGTAAGTTTGGCTGGTGCCGAGTTTACCCGAAGGCGTTCCAAAATTGATCGTATCGCCAGCGAGTGCCGGTGAAGCGAAGCAAGCTGCGGCGATCGTCGCCAGCAAGGTGTTTTGAATCTTCATAGCCATCCTAACTTTCTGCCAAGATACTTGAAACGCGCCTTTATATTTGTATGTCAAAGATAAAATATCGTTATTCGATTGACAATCGGGATTAACCATGATCACTGTCCCAATCCGGGAATCTTGATTTTCGCATGTCGACTGACAGCGTTCAGCCGCAAGTGACCAGAGATTTCTGATCCGCACATTAACCACACCACCATCGGGGACATGATCCGGGAAGCATCGTCGATATCTTCCAGTCGGGCGAATGCGCCAAATACTTCAGCCCATGCGGATGGGGGTCATATTGATCGGATACCCTAAATCATGCGCACTCGCGCCGGGTCGGGCGCGATGACGGGATCGGTTGCGACGCCGAGCGGCCGGCGCACGCGAAACCCCTCGGGTGTGGGATCCTGCGCTGTCTGGCGCACACGCCGTGCATCGACCGCCTGATCGAAGGCGACGCCGCAGCGGTTTTCGCCCGCCCAGGCAATGGTGCCCCGAACCCAGCCGAGATTGCGCAATTCGACCTCGACACGCGCGCCGGCAGCGAGCCGCCCCGCGCCTTCGGCCAGCAAGCCGGTCGCCGACAGATTGCGCACCCGCACCTCGCGCGGTCTTGTCTCGCCGGGCAAGCGCAAGGCCGCGCGCAGGAACACGCTGTCGCGAGGCTCGCGGCGTTTCTCGGTCATCCCGCCACGTTAGCGCGATCAGGGTGAATGGCGCGCAATCGCGCTATCCTGGGAAACTACCGATCAGCCGCCGCGCGGCGCGGGCCTGCCGGCGCTGCCAGGTGATCCGGCCGGCCCGGGAAGGGCGTCAGAATTCGAGGCGAATGCCGAGGTTGATGCCGTTCGCGTTATAGCCGCTGCGCATCGTTCCCTGATAGCCGACGAACAGCGATCCCGCATCCTCGAACACCCAGTTCGCGCCCGCGTTGATTTCTTCCTGATGGCGTGCGGCAGGCACGCCGGCGACGGTGACGGGGAGGTCGGGTGCGTTGATGGTGCCCCCGTCGAAGAAGGCCGAAACCATGGCCGCGCCGCCGTTGCCGACCTGGTTGCGATAGACCGCGCGCAGATAGGGGCGGAACTTGCCGGACGCGCGGGTCAGGTTGAGCCCGAACAGCGCATCGGTGCGGTTGGCGCTGATCGGCAGCACCTGAAGCGCGGCGGCGCCGTCATACTGCTCGGTGAAGCCGCTGACCGCGCCGCGGTTGAAGTCGATGCCGGCGAAGGGCTCGAAGGCATAGCCGCCCGCCTTGAGGATGAAGCCGGCGGTGCCCATCGCCTTGAACAGATGCTCGTTGGCGCTCGCGGTTCCCTGGAGCGTCGAGGTGGTGAAGGTCAGGTTGTGCGTCGCGCCGAGATGCCCGAGATTATACTGAACCATGCCGGTGAAATGCACCGGGCCGAGATTGTAGCCGCCATAGCCGGCAACGGCGATGTCGCGGTTATGCCCGGTCAGGACATCGTATTGGGTATGCAGCGAATCGACCATGAAGCTGGTGGCGACACCGAAGACATGGTGCGGCCCGCTGAGGTCATAGCCGACGTTGAGGCCGAACAGGCTGTCCTTGGCATGATCGGTGGTCGCCGAGGCGGCGTCGAACTGGGTCTGGATGCTGCCCCACCAGCCGTCCTCGGCATGATCGCTGTTCTGGTCGGCCATGCGCAGCGCGATGTTGCGCTCGAACAGATTCGCCTCGTCGCGCAGGGCAATCGCCCAATTGAGGTAGCCGGCCGGCGACAACTGGTCGAACAGCGCGGTAGCTCCGGGTATGGTTTCCTGATCGACCTGGCCGATCAGCGCCGCTTCCTGGCTGGTGGTGCTGGCATCGGCGATCACCGTCATCGGTTGCAGCGCCTTGGCGACCGCGATCTGGTTGGGCGTGCCGACGCCCGCCGCGGTGAGGACCGAGGCATAGGTGCCGTTGCGCTGGACCGCGATTTCATAGGCCTGTTGCGTGCCCACGCTTTGTACGCCGAGGCTGGCGAAGGTGAGGAAGGGCAGCGCCGCACCATTGGCATTGGTGATGTTCACCGTGCCGAAATTGCCAGTGATACTCTTGTCGGCGACGATCAGCTCAAATTTCGTGCCGGTGGGGAAATAGCCGGCGGTGATGTTGACGTTGAGCGTGCCGGCAAGCGAAGCATTGCCATTGGCGGCGTAGATCTGGCTATAGGGCTGCACCGTGGCGGTGCTGGTCACCGCGCCGCTTGCCGCGATCGCCATGTTGAGGATGCCGGTCGAGCTCTGGATGAAATTGCCGTTGATCGTCACCAGCCCCGGGGCAATCGTGCTGCCGATGGTCAGCGTTCCGTTGTTGGTGAGGCTGCTGTTCGCGCTCGATGCGCTGCCGCCGAGCACGGTGCCATTGTTCAGCAGCATGGCATTGGCGACGCCCGCGGAATTGATGCCGGTCGCATTGTTGACGATCGTGGCGGTATCGCCGGTGTCGATCGTGCCGGTGAAGCTGGCGTTCACGCCGTTGACGAAGTTCACATTGCCGTTGGCGTAAGCGGTCTGCACCAGATTGCCGGTCCACTGACCTTCGTTGTCGATCGACAGATTGCCGTTGCCGAAGACGTTGCCATCGAAGCCGTAGTTCGTGGTCGAGGTGCTGGTGATCATCGTGTTGTAGCGGTTGATGAAGGTGCCGGCGCTGGTGCCGCTGTTATAGCCGAAATGCAGGTCGCCGGTCACCGCGGTGGCCGCGGTCGCGCCATTGATGAAGGTGCCGTTGGTATTGTTGAAACCGGTGGTGGTAAACGACACCACCGGCGTGCCGGTGACCGCGGTCAGCGTGCCGTTGTTGGTGACGGTGCTGTTGATCCCGACCTGAATCGCCGCCGCGCCTGCGGTGGTCGCGCCCGAGGTGATGGTGCCATTGTTGGTGATCGTCGCATAATCGCCGAACTGGACGCTGGCGACCGCGGTCGAGCCCTGGATCTGACCGTTGCCGGCGACGGTCAGCGTGCTGTTGTTGCCGATCACCAGCGGCGCCACCACCACCGCGGTGCCGTCGGCATTGACGGTGAGCCCCGAGGCGGTGTTGGTATAGCTTGTCGAGGCGCCGTCGCAGGTGATGATGAATCCGGTCGCATCCGGTGTGCAGGCGGCCCAGGCCGTGCCGGGAATCGTCAGCGCCGCCGAAACCAGGAGCGGGCGGGCGCTGCGGCGCAGGCGCGAGGTCTGCGCGGAAACGGTCATCATGGGCGGACGGTCCCTTAAAAAAAATTCATGAAGCTGCGCCGGCGAGTGACGGCGGCGAGGTGAACTACAGATGAATGCGCCGGCCAGCAAGCGCCTGCGCGGCATGGTGGCAGCCGCGGCTGGATTTCTCCCCATCGCACGCTATCGAACGTGGGGTGAACGGCTTTCTTTTCGCCCTCATCGCCGCCGGCCTCACCGGAATCGGCGCGCACGACCAGCTGCTTCTGGCGCGGATCTCGGCTCGCCACGGGCCACAGACCGGATTGCTGGCGGTGGCGGCGCTGACCGGCGGGCTTGCTGCGACGATCGCCGCCTGGGTGGGCCGCGATGCCGCGCCGCAACTGCCCGCGCGCGCGCGGCTGCTGCTCGCCGCGGTCGCGCTCGTCGCCGCCGCGGGCGAGATGGTGCTGGTCCGGCGCCCGCGCCCGCTGCGCGAGCCGACGCATTCGCTGGGGGCGACGGCGATCGTGCTGCTTGCACATCAGATCACCGACGCGAGCCGGCTGCTGGTCTTCGCGGTCGCGGTGTCCTGGCCCTGGCCGCAGGTGGCGCTGGGCGGGGCGCTGGGCGGGATGGTGACGCTTGCCGGGGGCTGGCTGGGCGGTGCCGATTTCCTGGCCGCGGAACGCTGGCTGCGCCGTGCACGGATGGGCGCCGGGGTCATCCTTGCGCTGGCGGCAGCGGCGCTGGCCTTTGCCGCGCTGGGCGATGTTGATCGGTTTCTTCAATCTCTCAGGGCATTCATTTCGGCTAGGCCGATTTGAACGCGCATCCTATCATCCGGCGCGAAAGGAGCACCGCCATGGGTCACAACAGCCATACCGCCTTGATCGACGCCCTCAACGGGTTGCTTGCCGATCTTTTCGCGCTTTACGTCAAGACCAAGAATTTTCACTGGCATGTCGCGGGGCCGCGCTTCCGCGATCTGCATCTGCTGTTCGACGAGCAGGCAACCGCGATCTTCGCGCTGACCGATCTCGTCGCCGAGCGCGTGCGCAAGAATGGCGCGACCACGCTGACCTCGCTTGGCGCGATGGCCGCGCGATCGCGCATCACCCCGCAGGATCGCACCGACCTCGATGCGATGGAGATGGTGCGCGAACTGCGCGAGGACAACATCGCCCTTGTCACCGCGATCCGCGAGGCCAAGCTGGCAGCGGGCGAGGCGGGCGACAATGCCACCGAGGGGCTGGCGGACGACTGGACCGACCAGGCGCAGCAGCGGGTGTGGTTCCTGACGCAGACGCTGGCATAGAGGCGTATCGTCGGCCCTCGCCGGTTGCTAGAGCATGGCGCGATGGCCGACATACGCATAACCACGGGCGCAGACGATGCCGCCATCGCTGCATGGCTCCACGATCGGCTTCAGGCCGCGCTTGCCCGGCACCGCGAGATCGCCATTACCGTGCCGGGCGGCAGCACGCCGTTTCCGATTCTTGCCGCGCTCGCACGGACCGGGCTTGCCTTCGAGCGTATCGCGGTCTGGCCGGGCGATGACCGCGCGGTGCCCGAGGATCACCCGGCGAGCAACGTCGGCCGCATCCGCGCCGCGCTCGAACCGCTCGGCGCACGCATCGTCCCGCTGGTTCTCGGGGCAAGCCCGCCGCATTTCGCGCTGGCCTGGCTCGGCATGGGCGGCGACGGCCATATCGCCTCGCTGTTTCCCAGCAGCGATCCCGCCGCCGACGATCCGCTGCCGCTGCGCCGCATCGTCCCCGATCCGCTGCCGCCCGAGGCGCCATTCGCACGGCTGTCGCTGACCATCCCTGCGCTCGCTGCCTGCGATGACATGGTCTTCGTCATCCGCGGTGCCGACAAGCGCGCGGTGTTCGAGGCGGCGGCGCGCGGCGCCAGCGACCTGCCGGTGGCAAGGCTGCTCGCCGCGGTGCGCGTGCCGGTGACATGCTTCGTCTGACGCATCTCCTGCCGGCGCCGTTGCACCGCGCCGCGCTGCGGCTGGCGCACGCAATCCGCATCCGCTGGTTTCGCGTGATGCGGCCGACCAGGCCGGGCTGCCGGGTGCTCGCGCGCGACGCCGCCGGCGCGGTGCTGCTGGTGCGCCACGCCTATGGCGAGCGCGGCTGGACCTTGCCCGGCGGCGGCCTGTCGCGCGGCGAGGACCCGGCTGCCGCGGCGGCGCGCGAGTGCCACGAGGAAACCGGCTGTCGCCTGCTGTCGCCGCGCGCGCTCGGCAGCTTTTCGCGCGATTGGCACGGCGCCACCAACGTCATCCATGTCGTGTGCGGAACCGTGATGGAGGCACCGCGCGCCGATGGCCGCGAGATCGCCGCGGCCGGCCTGTTCGATCCTGCATCGCTGCCCGGGGGACCGCGATCCGCGGCTTGCCGCCTTCCTCGCCGAATGGCTGGCAAAATCAGAATAGCGCCAGCTGCCCGGCATCGGCCGTCGCCGGCGCCTCGTCATCGAACGAGGACAGCGTCAGCCCCATCAGCCGCACCGCCAGCGGCAGCGGCAGCACCTCGGCGAGAAGGTCATGCGCCAGCGCGGCGAACGACTCGCGGTTCGCGATCGGCCGCGGCAAGGATCGCGCACGGGCATGCGCCGAGAAATCGGAGAGGCGCAGCTTGAGCGTCAGCGTCCGCCCTCGCGCCCCGGCCCCTTCGATCCGCGTCCAGACGATCGCGATGATCGAATCGAGCGCCTCGCGCAGCCCCGGCCCGCTGGCGATGTCGCGATCGAAAGTGCGCTCGCCGCCGAGCGACTTCCTCGCGTGATGCGACGACACTTCGCGCAGGTCGATGCCCCTGGCTGCGCGATACAGATAATCGGCCTGCGCGCCGAAATGCTGGCGCAGGAAGGCGATGTCCCGGGCGCGCAGATCGGCGCCGGTGGCGATGCCCAGCTTCGCCATCTTCTCCGCGCCGCGCGGGCCGATGCCGTGGAAGCGCCGCACCGGCAGCACCGCAACGAAGCGCGCGCCTTCGCCCGGGCGGATGACGCAGAGCCCGTCGGGCTTGAGATGATCGCTGGCGAGCTTGGCGAGGAACTTGTTGTAGGACACGCCGGCGCTGGCGGTGAGCCCGGTTTCGGCCTTGATCCGCGCGCGGATCAATTCGGCGATGCGTGTCGCCGAGCCGATGCCCTTGCGGTCCTGCGACACGTCGAGATAGGCCTCGTCGAGCGCCAGCGGCTCGACCTTTTCGGCATAATCGTGAAAGATCGCGCGGATCTGCTGGCTCACCGCGCGATAGGCGGCAAAGCGCGGCTCGCGGAACACGAGATTGGGGCAGAGGCGGATCGCCTGCGCCGAAGGCATCGCCGAGCGCACCCCGAACCGCCTCGCCTCGTAACTGGCCGCCGCCACCACCCCGCGCTCGCGCGAGCCGCCCACCGCCAGCGGCAGACCCCTGAGCGAGGGATCGTCGCGCTGCTCGACGCTGGCATAAAAGGCATCCATGTCGACATGGATGATCTTGCGCAGCGCGGGCGACTCGGCGCTCATGCCGGCAAGGATAGGCAAACGCCGCCGGAAAATGCAGGGGCACAAAGTGGCGCGCCCGGTTGCGCGCGGCAGGGCGGGGCGTGAAGCGGGCGGAACTGTCCCGCTTCGGGCGCATCGCCGGGCAAGCGAGCGCTTGACCGGCTCGGGGGGCGATCCTACCGCGAAGGCTCCTGTTTCCGCCATGATCGCCGCGCTTCGCCAGATTTTCCGGGCCAGGGAGCCCCTGCCGCCGATGATACCGGCGGGGCAGCGCGTCTATGCGCTGGGCGATATCCATGGCCGCGCCGATCTTTTCGCGAAGCTGATCGACGCGGTCGAGGAGGACGATGCCCGCCGCAACCGCGCCGACCGCGCGGCCGAAACCACGGTGGTGCTGCTCGGCGATCTCATCGACCGCGGACCCGACAGCGCGGTGGTGCTGGCGATGGCGCGCGAATGGCAGCGCCGCCGGCCGGTCCGCATCCTGATGGGCAATCACGAGGAGATGCTGCTGCAAAGCCTCGACGACACAGAGACGCTCAAAACCTGGCTGCGCTATGGCGGGCGCGAGACGATGCTGAGCTTCGGCGTCGATCCGCAAGCCTATCACGCCGCAACCTACGAGGAGGTGCAGGCGATGATGGCGCGGCACATTCCGCCTGATGTCATCGATTTTCTGGCAAGCTTCGAGTCGCAGCTCCTGATCGGCGATTATCGCTTCGTCCACGCCGGCATCCGCCCCGGTGTCCCGGCGGACGAACAGAAGCGCAGCGACCTGTTGTGGATCCGCGAGCCCTTTCTCAGCCACGGCGGCGATCTTGGCGCGATCGTCGTGCATGGCCACACGATCAGCGAGGAAGCCGAATTCCACCCCCATCGCATCGGCATCGATACCGGCGCCTTCATCAGCGGCGTGCTCTCGGCGCTCGGCCTCGAAGCCGACCGGCGCTGGCTGATCGAGACGAACGAGGCGCCCGACGGCATCGCCTGCATGCAGCACCATATCGGCTGACGCCGGGCCGGCGATCGCGCCGGGCCGATGCCCGGCTCCAAAAACCCGCATCCTTTTTCGGCGCGATGCTCTAAGGGCGGGGCGAAAGCCTATCCTGCGAAAGGGACTGCATGAAAATCGCCATGGTCGGATCGGGCTATGTCGGACTCGTGTCGGGGGCCTGTTTCGCGGATTTCGGGCACGATGTCGTCTGCATCGACAAGGATCCGGCCAAGATCGCCAGGCTCAACGACGGGCTGATGCCGATCTACGAGCCGGGCCTCGCCGAGCTTGTCGCCGGCAATGTCCGCGCCGGGCGGCTGACCTTCACCACCGATCTTGCCGCGGGCATGGCCCAGGCGAGCGCGATCTTCATTGCCGTCGGCACGCCCTCGCGCCGCGGCGATGGTCACGCCGACCTCAGCTTCGTGTATGAAGTCGCCCGCGAGGTCGGCGCGCATCTCGCCCAGCCGGCGGTGATCGTCACCAAATCGACCGTCCCTGTCGGCACCGGCGATGAGGTCGAGCGGATCATCACCCAGGCCGCGCCGCAGGTGACCTTCGCGGTCGCCTCCAATCCCGAATTCCTGCGCGAGGGCGCGGCGATCGGCGACTTCAAGCGGCCCGACCGCATCGTCATCGGCACCGACGAGGAATGGGCGCGCCAGGTGATGCGCGAGGTCTATCGCCCGCTGTTCCTCAATCGCGCGCCGATCCTGTTCACCAGCCGGCGTTCGGCAGAGCTGATCAAATATGCGGCAAACGCCTTTCTCGCCACCAAGATCACCTTCATCAACGAGATGGCGGACCTGTGCGAGAAGGTCGGCGCCGACATCCAGGATGTCGCGCGCGGCATCGGGCTCGACAACCGCATCGGCGCCAAATTCCTCCACGCCGGCCCGGGCTATGGCGGAAGCTGCTTTCCCAAGGATACGCTGGCGCTGCTCAAGACGGCCGAGGATTCGGGCAGCCCGACGCGGATCGTCGAGGCGGTGGCCAAGGTCAATGAAAGCCGCAAGCGCGCGATGGGGCGCAAGGTGATCGATGCCATGGGCGGCGCCACCGACGCGCGCGGGCGCCGGGTCGCGCTGCTTGGCCTCACCTTCAAGCCGAACACCGACGACATGCGCGACGCGCCCTCGATTGCCATCGCCCAGACGCTCGTCGATGCAGGCATCGCGGTTGCCGCCTTCGATCCCGAGGGCATGGCCGCCGCCGCACCGCTGATGCCCGAGGTGACGATGACCCGATCGCCCTATGAGGCGGCGGAAAATGCCGATGCGGTGGTGCTGGTCACCGAATGGGATGCCTTTCGCGCGCTTGACCTTGAAAGGCTGAAGCAGGTGGCGAAAGTGCCGCTGCTTGTCGATCTGCGCAATATCTACGATCCTGCCGAAGTGCGCGCGGCGGGTTTCACCTATCACAGCATCGGCCGGCGCTGAGGAGGATCGCGCAATGCAGGCGGGAAGAATGCTCATCACGCTTGCGGTTCTGGGCCTGCTGCCCGCCGCGCCGGTTTTCGCCGATCCCGCCGCGGCCGATCCCGCGCGGCTGGCGCTCGGCCGGGCGATCGCCGCAAGGCTGCTGCCCGCGGGCGCCTATGCGCGGATGATGAAGGGCAGCTTCGACGGGATCGTCGACAAGACGGTGGAC
>JAGWPW010000024.1 GCA_028870315.1 Sphingomonadales bacterium
CAGATCGCCAGGGATGCCGCGCCCACGGTCAAGCGCGTCGGGCTGGAACTGGGCGGCAAGAGCGCGCTCATCATCCTCGACGATGCCATGCTGGCCGAGAACGTCGCCACCAACACCTCGGGCATGATGGCCAATTCGGGCCAGACGTGCAGCGCAAGCTCGCGCATGCTGGTGCCGCGCGCGCGGCTCAAGGACGCGCTCGCCGCCGCGCGCAAGGCATGCGAGGAGGTGACGGTCGGCGATCCCAACGGCAATTTCGCGATGGGTCCGGTGGTCTCCAAGGGCCAGTACAATTCGATCCAGGACTATATCGAGAAAGGGCTGGCGGAAGGCGCCGAGCTGGTCGCCGGCGGCCCCGGCCGGCCCGAAGGGCTCGACAAGGGCTTCTATGTCCGTCCGACCGTGTTTCTTGCCACCAACGATACGGTGATCGCGCGCGAGGAAATCTTCGGGCCGGTGCTGGTGATCATCGCCTATGACGATATCGACCATGCGGTCGAGATCGCCAATGACAGCAATTTCGGGCTGGCCGGCTATGTCAGCGGGCTCGACCAGGAGGTGTGCCGCGATGTCGCCCGGCGGCTGCGCGCGGGCTGGATCGGGATCAACGGCGGCTTTGATTTCCACGCCGCGTTCGGCGGCTACAAGCGCAGCGGCAATGGCCGCGAATGGGGCGCCTTCGGCTTCCATGAATATCTCGAAGTGAAGTCGATCCTCAACTACGCCGCGTCCTGAACGGCGGCGGGGCTGGCTATTGCCCCCGCCCCGCGCCGCCAAGCCGGCGGCTGAGTTCATCCGCGCCGGCCAGCAGCGCTGAGACGAGCGGGTCCTCGGCGGTCTTGCGCAACGCCGAGGTGAGCCCGATCGCGACCAGCGCATGGCCGGGCGCCTCGCCGGTGTTGCTCCACACCGGCGCGGCGATCACCGTGACCCCGGCTATGTAATGCCCTTCATCGACCGCGAAGCCGCGCGCGCGGGTTTCTTCGACCTGCGCGCGCCATTCGGCGAAATCGGGCGCATCGTCCCAGCGCAGACCGGCAAAACGCCGTGCGATCTCGTCCTCGGACGCCGCGCCAAAGGCGGCGATGCAGCGCCCGGTGGCGCTGATCAGCGCCGGAAACCGGCTGCCGACCTCGGCGCGCAGCTGGAAGGCGCGCCCGGTCTGCGAGCTGGCAATGACGACGATGTGATCGAGCCCGAAAATCTGCACGCCGAGCATCGTCACCTCGAACCGCGTCGCCAGCCGGTCGAGCGCGGGTTGCGCCACCTCGGCGAAGCGATCGCGGCGCAGCCAGCCGCGCGCCAGCGTCAGCACCCCGGCGGCGAGCGCATAGCGCTTGGTATCGGCATCGAAGGCGACCAGCTCCTCCTCGGCCAGCGCGCGCAGCACATAAAGGCATGTGCTGGGATTGAGCCCGAGTTCGCGCGCGATCGCGTTGAGCCCGAGCGGCGCCTCGCTGCGCCCCAACAGCCGCAGCGCCGCCGCCGCGCGGGCGATGGCGGGGGCCTTGCTGGCCTTGACGGCTTGGGCGAGATCCTCATTCATTCTGAATATTGAATATCATTCTATATTTGCAATTGCAAGCCATTTGTGCGAAGGGACGAGTCGAGCAGCAACGGCTGCCTCTTTTCGCGGGACATGCGATGCCACGGCTCACCGATTACACGAGTTTCGCCGATGCCCAGGCGCATGCCAGCACTGCGGCGCTGTGGGAGTTGTTCGATGGCGACCGCGAGCATCTCAACATCGCGCAGGAATGCATCACCCGCCATGCCGATGGTTCGGGCCGGCCCGCGGTGCGGATCGCGCATGCCGATGGCGCCGACGAAATCCTCAGCTTCGATGAAATCGCCGCCGGCGCCGCGCGCTTCGCGCATTGGCTCGATGCCGAGGGGGTGAAGCCGGGCGAACGCATCGCCTTCATGCTCGAACCCTCGCTGGCCTTCTACGTCTGCCTGTTCGGGGCGATGCAGACAGGGGCGATCTCGGTGCCGATGTTCACCCTGTTCGGCCCCGATGCGCTCAAGCTGCGGCTTGGCGATTGCCGGCCGAGCCTGCTCATCACCAATGAGGAAAAGGTCGATCTCGCCCGCGCCGCCGCCAATGAGGACGGCACGCCGCGGGTCATCGTCGCCGACCGCGCGCTGCTCGACAGCCTGTCGCGCTTCCCCGCGACCTATCAGCCGAAAACCCGCGCCAACGATCTTGCCGTGTTCCAATATACCTCGGGCACCACCCGCGAACTGCCCGAGGCGGTCAGGCACAGCCACCGTGCCATCGTCACGCTGATGTTCGCCGCGCTGTACGGCACCGGGGTGCGGCCGGGGGACGAGTTCTTCTGCCCCTCCTCGCCCGCCTGGGGGCATGGCCTGTGGCATGGCACGCTGGCGCCGCTGGCGCTGGGCGTGACCACCGGCACCTTTGCCGGGCGCTTCGATCCGGTGCGGCTGCTGAAGGCGCTTTCGGATTATCGCATCACCAATATGTCGGCGGCCTCGACGCATTACCGGATGATGAAGAATTCGGGCAAGGCGGGCGACTATGCCTTTCACTTCGAGAAGCTGTCCTACACCGGCGAGCCGATCGACCCGGCGACGCTCGACTGGGTCGATGCGACCTTCAAGGTCCCTGCCTGCTCGATGTATGGCACCACCGAGATCGGCGTGGTGCTGGTCAATTATCCGGGCGCGAAGGATTTCACGGTCAAGCCCGGCTCGCTCGGCAAGCCAGTGCCGGGGCAGCGCCTCGAAGTCCACCGCCCCGACGGCACGGTCTGCGCGCCGGGCGAGATCGGCGAGCTGATGCTGTGGCGGCGCGAGCGCTGGGAGACCACCAAGGACCGCGCCCGGACCGACGACGAAGGCTACTTCTACCATTGCGGCCGCGCCGACGATGTCATCATCTCCGCCGGCTGGACGATGAGCGCGGTCGAGATCGAGAACACCATGCTCAAGCACGACCATGTGCTCGAATGCGCGGTGATCGGCGTTGCCGACGAGAAACGCGGCCAGGTGGTCAAGGCCTTCGTCATCGCCGATTGCCCGGGAAGCGACGAACTGGTCGAGGAACTCCAGCAGTTCACCCGCCACAGGCTTGCCCAGCACGAATTCCCGCGCATCGTCGAATTCGTCAGCGAACTGCCCAAGACCCCCGCCGGCAAGGTCAACCGCAAGGTGCTGCGCGACCGCGAGGCGGCGAAATGCTGAAGCGCGCGCGGGCGCTGGTCCTTGCGGGCGGGCTGCTCGCGGGGGGCGCGGCGGCGGCGGCGGCACCGGCGGCGGCGGCGCTGGTGATCGGCCGCCATGTGCTACGCGACCTTGCGCTGCCGCCCGGCGTTCTGGTGCGCAGCGCAACCTTCACTCCCTCGGGCCTGGTGCTCGTCTCCTATGCGAAAGCCGCGGGGGGTGACCCGCGGGTGGTCAATCTCGCGCTCGTCGCGGATGATGGCCGCGGCTGGCGCCCGTTCTTTTCGGCGCGACTGCCCGAACGGCCCGGCGACAACGGCATCCGCTACATGGTATTTCCCGACGATCGCCGCATTTTCATCGGCGATTTCGTCATCGAATGCCGGACCCGGCTTGCCGGTTGCACCGATCCCGCGCTGCTGCCGGTCGCCTTCCCGCCCGAGGTCGCCACCGGCAGCCGGATCGCGCGGCGCTGGTCCGAGGTGATCGTCGCGCCCGACGATCGCCATGTCGCCTGGACGACGCTCCTTGCCGATCATTCCGCGGTGGTGCTGACCGGCGATATGCGGCGCGAGGGTGCCGGCTATGTCATCGCCGATCCGCGGATCATCAGCGCGCAGGCGCCATTCCAGCCCGACCCGCGCCATGCCGACGGGGTGCTCCCGCAGCCGCCGCGCGGCGGCGAGGTCAAGCAGTTCGTCCATGGCGGCACCGCGATCTCGCTGGCCGGCTCGGTCGCGAGCGAACTGCCCAATTCCACCGTCCAGAGCCTGCTCACCGGCGCGACGCAGGCGGTGACCGCCACGCCCGGCTATACCGAGACCACGATCTTCTCGCCCGACGAGCGGCTCGGGCTGACGATGACGACGCGGTTTTCGCCGGGCACCGACCTTGCGGTGCTGGGGCTGCTTCCCCGCCCCTATGCCGCGAGCCTCAACATGGGGCTGAGCCTGCTTGCCTATAGTTATGGCGTGACCGGGGTGCGCGAGGCGCGGCCGGGCAATATCGGCCCGGCGCTGATCGACATCGAGCGCTCCGAGCATGAGCCGGGCTACAAGGGCATCGATCTCAACAGCGATCCCGACTGGGTGTTCTTCTCGCCGATGTCCTGGCATCCGGGCGGGCGCAAGGCGATGTGGATCGAGCGGCAGAAAGGCACCGGCCGCACGCGTATCCGGCTGGTTGAACTGCCCGACTACCGGCCGGCCGCGCCGGTAGCGCCGCGACCTACGCCGGCGGCGCCTGCCTTGTCCTCGGGCGATCTGGCGCAGATCGCGGTGCCGCACGCGCGCGATATCGCGGTCAGGGTCTATGGCCGCGCCGCGGGCTATCTGACCTTTCGCCGGACCGGAACCATGGTCGAAAAGACCTATGCCGGTTTCGCCGACGATGCCGCGCGCCGCTGGTCGGGCAGCGAGCGCTTCGCCTTCGACCCACGCGGCATCTCGACCTATCAGGCCAGCCTCGCGCTGTCCGGCGCATCGCCCGGCGCGATGGACCTCACCATCGCCTTCGGCCCGCTCGGCGGGCCGCTTCCGGCACGGATCCTGTTCGATCCCGGCCCAGACGGCACGCCGCGATCGCATGGCTTTGTTACGTTCCAGGGCCAGCGCCTCTCGGTATCGCAGCTCCAGCCCTGAACTTTCTTCTCACCCAGCAGCCAAGGAAAAACCGATGTCAGCCAAATTTCCCAAGATCACCGAAGCGGGTCTCGACGACCTGAGGAGCCGGATCGGCGTCAGGATCGAGAACACCATCGAGCCTTGGAACTACGAGGCGACGCGCGATGCCATCCGCCATTACGCGCATGGCATCGGCGATGATAACCGCCTGTGGTGCGATCCCGATTATGCGGCGAAGACGAAATACGGCAGCATCGTCGCGCTGCCGAGCTTCCTGTTCACCACCAGCCGGATCATCTCGGGCTATTGCGGGGGGCTTTCGGGCGTGCATGCGATGTGGGCGGGCGCCGACTGGACCTGGGAAAAGCCGGTGCTGCGCAACGACACGATCCGCGCCGAGGCCTATCTCAAGGACCTGATCGAGCATCAGACCAAATTCGCCGGCCGCTCGTTCCAGCAGATCTACCATGTAGATTTCTACAACCAGCATGGCGACAAGGTCGCCGGCGCCGACAGCTGGGTGTTCCGCACCGACCGCGACGAGGCGCGCGAGCGCGGCACCAAATATACCGAGGCGCGCGGCCGCGTCGAACCCTTCACCGAGGACCAGCTCCAGGAATTCTCGGACATCTACGCCAATGAGCAGGTGCGCGGGTCCACCCCGCGCTTTTGGGAGGACGTGAAGGAAGGCGAGGCACTGCCCCGGATGATGAAGGGGCCGATGACCGTCACCGGCTTCATCTGCTACGCGCAGGGCTGGGGCGGTCTATACATTCGCGCCAACAAGCTTGCCTGGAAGATGCAGCAGGCGCACCCCGGGCTTGGCATCAGGAACCGCTTCAACGTCCCCGACTGCCCCGAGCGCGTCCATTGGGACGAGGCCTTCGCGCTCGAAGTCGGCGCGCCGGGCGCCTACGACTATGGCCCGGAGCGGTGCAGCTGGCTGACGCATCACATGACCAACTGGATCGGCGACGATGGCTTCCTGCGCAAGTCGAACTGCCAGATCCGCCGCCACAACCCCGATGGCGACGCGATCTTCATCGACGGCACGGTGAAGCGCAAGTTCGAGGAGAACGGGAAGAAATACGTCGAGGTCGAGCAGAAGGCGACAACGCATCGCGGCGAGCTTTCGGCTTTCGGCACCGCCGTGGCGGAATTGCCGGGCAAGGGCTGAACAAAGGGGTGAAATCTGGGGCCATCGGCCCCAGACCCCGCTACTGTCGCCGGCTGGTGGCGGTTGGGCCTTGGGGAGAGCGATGATGGCGGGACCGGTGTTTCGCAAGGATGGCGCGGTCGCGGTGCCGGCGTTCGTCCTGCCCGTCTCGGGCCTAGTCAGCCCTGAGGCGGCGGCCGCGCAGCGCCAGCGCGCCACCATGCCCGCCTTCGATGCCGCAGGCGCCGAAGGCGACATCGCGCTGCGCCGCCAGCAGATCAACGATTATGCCGCCGCCGGGATCGCCCGGCTTGGCGAAAGCTTTCCGGTCACGATCGGCGCGGCGAAGATCGGCGGGGTGGATGTGCTCGAATTCCTGCCTGCCGATCATCACGACCGCGAACGGGTGCTGATCAACCTCCATGGCGGCGCCTTCACCGTCGGCTGGGACGGCATCGCCCGGCTCGAATCGATCCCGATCGCCGCCCTTTCGGGCATGCGCGTCATCAGCGTCGATTACCGCATGGCCCCCGAACATCGCCATCCCGCCGCGGTCGAGGATGTCGCCAGCGTCTTTGCCGCGCTGCTCGACCAATATCCGGCCACCCGCATCGGCATCTACGGCGGCTCGGCCGGCGGCGCGCTCACCGCGCAGGCGGCGGCCTGGCTTCCCGCGCATGGCCTGCCGCAGGCGGGCGCGGTCGGGATTTTCGGTTCGGGCGGGGTGCCGTTCGATGCCGGCGAATCGGCTTATGTCGCCGGCTATATCGATGGCTCCTTCCCGCCGCCGCCTGCCGACGGCAGCAAGGGGCCGGACATCACCCGCGGCTATTTCGCCGGCTGCGACCCGCGCGATGCCAGCGCCTGGCCGGGTTATCATCTCGACGTGCTGGCGAAATTCCCGCCGACGCTGATCATCACTGGCACCCGCGCCATGGACCTGAGCCCGGCGATCTTCACCCATGCGCAACTGCTCAAGGCGGGGGTCGCATCGACCCTGCTCGTCGGCGAAAGCATGGGGCATTGCTATCATTACGGGGTCTATCTTCCCGAAGGACGCGATGCCTGCGCGCAGATCGTCCGCTTCTTCCGCAGCCATCTCGCCTGAATGACCGACGACAGCGCATCGCCCGCCTGGCCCGGCCCGCTTGCCGGGGTGCGCGTGCTCGATTTCACCCGCGTGCTCGCCGGGCCTGCGGCCGCGCTCGCGCTTGCCGATCTCGGCGCCGAGGTCATCAAGGTCGAGCCGCCCGGCGGCGGCGATGAAACCCGCGGCTTTCCGCCGCTGCGCGGTGGCGAGAGCCATTATTACCTCGCCGTCAACCGCGGCAAGAAAAGCATCGTCATCGACCTCAAATCCGAAGCCGGGCGCGATCTTGCGCGCGATCTCGCGGCGAAGAGCGATGTCGTCCTCGAAAATTACCGGCCCGGGGTGATGGACCGGCTGGGACTGGGCTATGCGGCGCTCTCGGCGGTCAATCCGCGGCTCGTCTATTGCGCGATCTCGGGCTATGGCCAGACCGGACCGCTCAAGGACCGGCCGAGCTTCGACATCGTGCTCCAGGCGATGTCGGGTGCGCTCTCGGTCAATGGCGAGCCCGACGGGCTGCCGACCAAGCTCGGCATTCCGCTCGGCGATCTGGTTGGCGGGATCAACGGGCCGATCGGCATCCTTGCCGCGCTGTACGAGCGCGAGCGCACCGGCCGCGGGCGCTATATCGACATCAGCCTGATGGACGGGCTCATCGGCATGCTCGGCTATATCGCCCAGCTTGCCTTTTTCACCGGGCGCGATCCGCTGCGGCAGGGCTCGCAGCACCCCAACCTCGTGCCCTACGGGATTTTTCCGGCCAGGGACGGCTCGATCGTCGTTGCCTGCCTGACCGCGGGGTTCTGGGACAAGATCTGCGCCGCGATCGAACGGCCCGAGCTTGCCGCCGATCCCCGCTATCTGACGCTGGAGCAGCGCCGCGACGCGCGCGAGGACGTGAACGCGATCGTCGCCGGTTTCACCTGCCGGCACAGCGTCGAGGAACTGGTGGCGATCTTCACCCGCCACGAGGTGCCGCATGCCCCGATCCTGGGCGTCACCGAGGCGCTGGCGCAGCCGCAGGCGCGCGCGCGCGGCATGGTGGTCGAGGTCGAGCACCAAACGCTGGGGACGATCCCGATCGTCAACCGCTCGATCACCTGGGATGAGCCGCAACCCGTGCCCACCGCGCCGCCGACGCTCGGTCAGCACAGCACAGCGGTGCTTACCGAAGTGCTGGGTCTCGACGAGGCCCGGATCGCGGCGTTGAAGGCGAAGGGCGTGGTCGCGTGATGATGACGGAAGGGACAGCCGGATGGAGGAGTTGAGGTTCGACAACCGCGTCGCGGTCATCACCGGCGGCGGGCGCGGGCTGGGCCGCGCGCATGCGCTGCTGCTTGCCGCGCGCGGCTGCGCGCTCGTCATCAACGATCCCGGCGTCAGCCTGGCGGGCGAGGCGACCGACGCCGGGCCGGCCGAGGAACTGGCCGCCGAAATTCGCGCGTTGGGGGGTGTGGCCATCGCCAATACCGACAGCGTCGCCACCGCCGAGGGCGGCAAGGCGATCATCGGCGCGGCGATGGCGGCGTTCGGCCGGGTCGATATCCTCATCCATTCGGCAGGCAATGTCCGCCGCGGCAGCCTCAGGGAGCTGTCGTATCAGGATTTCGAGGATGTGCTCGCGGTGCATCTGCGCGGCGCCTTCCATGTCGTGCGCGAGGCCTTCCCGATCATGTGCGCGCAAAAGCACGGGCGCATCGTGCTGACGAGCTCGATCAACGGCCTTTACGGCAAGGCGCTCAACGCCCCCTACAGCCTGTGCAAGGCGGGGATGATGGGGCTTTCGCAGACCGCCGCGATCGAGGGCGCGCCCGACAATGTGAAAAGCAACCTCATCGTCCCCGCGGCGGTGACGCGCATGTCCGAGGGCATCGACACCAGCGCCTTTCCCGACATGCTGCCCGAAATGGTTTCGCCCGCGGTCGCCTGGCTGGCGCATGACACCTGCTCGATCTCGGGCGAGATGCTGGTGGCGATGGCCGGGCGCGTCGGCCGCGCCTGGATCGCCGAAAGCCCCGGGGTCTTCCACAAGCACTGGACGATCGAGCAGGTCGCAAAGGACATCGACGCGATCCGCGATACCAGCCAGCCGCTCCATTTCCCGCCGCTGCCCGACGGCCAGCTCGACCATCTGCTCTACGGCTTTGCCATGGCGCGTGCCGCGGGGTGATCGGCCGCACGCGACTGATGCCGGTTTGCAACAGTTGCCGGGAAACGAACGGAAATTCGCCAAATTCACGCGGATCCTGCAACCAGTGGGCGGTTTGACCATTGAGCCCTAGGGAATCCGCTGCGGCGCCAGCGTCCGCCAAGCGGATTCCCCGCATTCGAAGGGAATTTGGACATGAGAAAAGTGCTTTCGGTTTTGGCGCTGGCTTCGACCGCGCTCAGCACTGCCGCCTACGCCGGCGAGCGCGGACCGTATATCGAGGGTGAAGCGGGAGCCACCATCTCGGAAAACCAGCAGGTCTACGCGCCTTTCGGCAGCGTCGGGCAGGTGGCTGGCGAAGGCGATGCGGTGCATAACAAGGTCGGCTGGACCGCCGGCGGCATCGTCGGCTATGATTTCGGGCATTTCCGGCTGGAAGGCGAAACCAGCTACCAGCACCTGACCCCGCAGCGCCTCTATACCACCGCCGGCACCACCTCCAACGGCGGCGGGCTTTACGGCCGAACCGCCAATTTTTCGGCCATGGCCAACGCGCTCTATGAATTCGGCCCGTCGCATGGTCCGGAATTCTACGCGGGCGGCGGTATCGGCTGGGCCAAGACGCACGATGTCGCACAGGTTCCGCCGCAGGGCGGCATCGCCGGCCAGGACAGCCGCTTCGCCTGGCAGCTCATCGCCGGTGTCGATGAACCGCTCAACCCGCATTGGTCCGTCGGGCTGCGCTACAAATATTTCCACCCCGATGCCGATCATTTCCACTTCAGCGATGGCAGCCCCGAATTCGTGAGCCTGCGCTCGCATTCGCTGCTGGCGACGCTGACCTATCATTTCGGAGTGCCGACGCCGCCGCCGCCGCCTCCCCCGCCGCCGCCGCCGCCTCCCCCGCCGCCGCCACCTCCCCCGCCGCCTCCGCCGCCGCCTCCGGTGTGCAACAAGGGGCCGTACATCGTGTTCTTCGATTGGGACAAGGCGGACATCACACCCGAGGCTGCAACCATCCTC
>JAGWPW010000167.1 GCA_028870315.1 Sphingomonadales bacterium
ATCCGAGTAGTCATACGAGCGGTCGTATGACTACTCGTCCCGCCGCCCTCGTTACCGTCCGCCATCACCGCTCCCCAAAAAGAGCGGCAATCAGCCTATCCCGGCAGAAGGGCGCAAGGCGGCCTCCTGGCCACGCTTACCGTAAGTGAGAAATCGCGCATTTTGTTCCAGCCGGCACGACGGCTGCGTCATTCGGCGCGGGTCGGCGGGGCGGTGGAGCGGCGCAGCACGCCCGAAAGCACCAGCGGCGAAAAGGCATCGTCGGCCCAATGCGGCGTGACGCCGGGCAGACCGTAACGCCACGGGCGCCCTTCGGGAAGGAACAGCGTTCCGAACATCCAGTCGTAGATCGCGAGGAACACCCCGTAATTGCGGAAATTGCCGCCGTCGCGCCCATAGCCGTGATGGCTGTGATGCGTGCCCGGCGAAATCAGCACATGTTCGGCAGCGCGCAGCAGCGGCCGCAAGCGGCTTTGGCGCAAGGCGATGTCCCAGCGAAAGGCGCTGTGCGTCACGATCCCCCAGAAGGAAAACACCGCGATCGCGACCGCCGCCGGCCGGGCGAGGCCGAGATAGAGCGCGAGCGAGAACGCCCAGGTCAGCCCGGCGACCAGCCCCCAGAAGATGCTGGTGCGAAAATTGAGCAGCACGTTGACGTAAGGCGCGGTGTGATGCGTCCTGTGCAGCCGCCACAGCCAGTCGCCCGCGCGCGCGCCCCTTGCTTCATGCGCGAGGCGATGCACCCAGTAGTTGAAGAATTCCGCCACCAGCACGATCGCGATCACCGCCGGGACGAAGGGCATGTGTGCCAGTGCGCCGCGACCCGCCGGCAGCAGCCAGCCGATGGCGAGCGAAACCAGCACCGCGCCGAACGGCCGGACCAGCGATCCGACGAGGATGCACAGGGCATTCATCGTCCATTCGTGCGAATCGTAAATGCCGCGATGCCGGCCCGCGACGATCTCGGCGAGCAGGATGATCCCGGTCGCCGCCAGCACCCAATGCCCCAATTCGCCCATCGCCGCGTTCCTCTCCGAGCGCAGGATTGCAGAGTGCGGCTCTTGCGTCCAATGCATGGAACATGGGTTTTTGATAATTCGGGCCAGTGATGATCTCATTGCAGGTGCTTCGCCATGCCACGGTTCTTGCCGAGCACGCGCATTATGCGCGCGCGGCCGAAGCGCTGGGCATCTCGCAGCCGGCGCTGACCCGGTCGATCCAGGCGCTCGAACGCCGGCTCGGCATGCGCCTGTTCGATCGTGATCGTTCGGGGGTGCGGGCAACGCCGCAAGGCGCGGATTTCATCGCGCGGGCCGCGGTTGTGCTGGCGAATGCGCGCGATCTAGAAGCCATGGGCGCGCAGATGGCGCAGGGCATCGCCGGGCGGCTGCGCTTCGGGATGGCGCCGATGCCGGCGCGCGCGCTGCTTGCCGATGCGCTGCTGCGCCGCATCGCGGCGGCGCCGGCGCTTGGCAACGATGTGGTGGTGCGCGCCGTCGAGGGGCTGTGGCCGCTGCTGATCGCCGGCGAGATCGAATTCTTCGTCAGCGCCGAGGGGCAGATCCCGCCGCTGCCGCCGGTGCGCAGCGAGGCGCTCGGCAGCTTTCCCTATGGGCTCATCGTCCGCGCCGGCCATCCCTTGCTCGCAGCCGGCGCCGCCGACCGGTCGTTCCCCGTGCTGCTGTCGAGTTCGGGCCATCTGCCTTCGGGGGTGGATGGCGTTCACCTTGGCGAACGGCACGTGATCGAGGATTTCGAGACGCTGGCGACGCTCACCGCGGCGAGCGATGCGATCTGGGTGTGTTCGCCGCACGCGGTGCGCCGCGAATGCGATGCGGGCGTGCTTGCCGAATTGCGGCGCCCGGCGATGCACCGGCCGAGCATGCGCATCATGTTCCATTCGCTCGATCGCCGCAGTCCTTCGCCCGCGGCGCTGGCGATGAAGGGGGTGCTGCGCGCGCGCATCCGCGAGCTTCACGCCGGCGCGGCATCCTGACTTTGAACAAAGCCGGCAATCGGTGCTTGTCGTGCGCGCAAGCTCGGCATAGCGTGTCCCCCGGGAGACAAGCCGGAGGCATCAGGTGCAGCAGGCCGGGCTCGGTTCCGGTCGCCGACAGCATGGGAGCCCAAGCCTTGTCCACCAGTCCCGTCGCCAACGATACCCCGCCCGCAGCGTCGTCCCTGTCGATCGACGAGGCGCTGATCGACGTGCTGCGCCACCGCGTCGGCAAGGACGAGCGCGCGGCCAAGCCGCTCGACTGGTACACCGCGGTGGTGCTGTCGCTGCGCGACCGGATCATCGACAAATGGATGGTATCGACCCGGCGCACTTACGATGCCGGCGGCAAGCGGGTCTATTACCTCAGCCTCGAATTCCTCATCGGCCGGTTGCTGCGCGATGCGCTTTCGAACCTCGATCTTACCGGCGAGATGGAAGCTGCGCTGCGCGCGCATGGCTTCGAGCTGTCCGCGCTCGAAGACCTCGAACCCGATGCGGCGCTGGGCAATGGCGGTCTCGGGCGGCTCGCGGCCTGCTTCATGGAAAGCCTCGCCAGCCTCGACATCCCCGCCTATGGCTATGGCATCCGCTATGTGAACGGCATGTTCCGCCAGCGCATCGACGACGGCTGGCAGGTCGAGCTTCCGGAGACCTGGCTGGCGCATGGCAACCCCTGGGAATTTCCGCGTTGGGAAAGCGCCTATCGCATTGGCTTCGGCGGCGAGGTGGTGGAAACCCGCGGCGGCGTTGCCTGGCATCCGGCCGAACATGTGCTGGCAACCGCGATCGACACGCCGGTGGTCGGCTGGCGCGGCAAGCGGGTCAACACGCTGCGGCTGTGGACCGCAAGCTCGCTCGATCCGCTGCGGCTCGACGCGTTCAACGCCGGCGACCACTTCGGCGCGCTTGCCGACCAGGTCCGCGCCGACAGCCTGGTGCGCGTGCTCTATCCGGCCGATTCGAACCCCGCCGGGCAGGAATTGCGGCTGCGGCAGGAATATTTCTTCTCCTCGGCCTCGATCCAGGACATCGTGCGCCGCCACGTCCAATATGAAGGCGACGTGCGCACGCTGCCTGACAAGGCGGCGATCCAGCTCAACGATACCCACCCCGCGGTCGCGGTCGCCGAGCTGATGCGCCTGCTCATCGACAACCACGGGCTCGATTTCGACGAGGCGCTCGACGTCACCCGCCGCACCATCGGCTATACCAACCACACGCTGCTTCCCGAGGCGCTGGAAAGCTGGCCGCTGCCGCAGTTCGAGCGGCTGCTGCCGCGGCACATGCAGATCATCTACGGGATCAACAGCCGGGTGCTGCGCGAGGCTGGCCGCAAGGGCTGCGACGATGCCGCGATCGCCGCGATCTCGCTGATCGACGAGGGCGGCGAGCGGCGGGTGCGGATGGCCAATCTCGCCTTCACCGGCGCGCACAGCGTCAACGGGGTTGCCGCGCTCCACACCGAACTGATGAAGAGCACGGTGTTTTCCGAGCTGCACCAGCTCTATCCCGGCCGGATCAACAACAAGACCAATGGCGTCACCCCGCGCCGCTGGTTGCAGCAATGCAACCCGGCGCTGACCCGGGTGATCCGCGATGCGATCGGGCCGGGCTTCCTCGACGATGCGGCGCGCCTGTCCGAACTGGCCGCCCATGCCGGCGATGCCGCGCTGGGCGAGCGGATCGCCGAGGTCAAGCGCGCGAACAAGCTGGCGCTTGCCGCGCATCTGCGCGAGGTGGTCGGCGTGCGGCTCGATCCCGATGCGCTGTTCGACGTGCAGATCAAGCGCATCCATGAATACAAGCGCCAGCTGCTCAACCTGATCGAGACGGTCGCGCTGTACGACCAGATCCGCAGCCATCCCGAGAAGGACTGGGTGCCGCGGGTCAAGATCCTCGCCGGCAAGGCGGCGTCGAGCTATCATAACGCCAAGCTCATCATCAAGCTCGCCAACGATATCGCCCGCCGGATCAATTCCGACCCGTCGGTGAGCGGGCTGCTGAAGGTGGTCTTCGTTCCCAATTACAACGTCAGCCTGGCCGAAAGGATCATCCCCGCCGCCGATCTTTCGGAGCAGATCTCGACCGCGGGCATGGAGGCCTCGGGCACCGGCAACATGAAGTTCGCGCTCAACGGGGCGCTGACCATAGGCACGCTCGACGGTGCCAATATCGAGATCAAGGACCGGGTGGGCGACGACAATATCGTCATCTTCGGGCTTACCGCCGAACAGGTCGCCGCGACCCGCGCCGATCACTACAACCCGCGCGCGGTGATCGAGGGCTCGCCCGAACTCCACCAGGCGGTCAATGCGATCGCCTCCGGGGTGTTCTCGCCCGACGATCCCGGCCGCTATGGCGAGCTCATGGCCGGGCTTTACGAGCATGACTGGTTCATGGTCGCCGCCGATTTCGACGCTTATGCCGCCGCCCAGCGCGGAGTCGAATCGCGCTGGGTCGATCGTGCAGGCTGGCGCGCCAGCACCATTCGCAATATTGCCCATGTCGGCTGGTTCTCATCCGACAGGACCATCGCCGAATATGCGAAGGACATCTGGGGCGTCTCGTGAAACCACCGAAGGCGGCCATAGACGCGCTCCTTGAGGGAACCCATGCCGATCCGTTCTCGCTGCTCGGCCCGCATCGCGGCCCGGCGGGCACCTTCGCGCGCGCCATCCTGCCCGGCGCCGCGACGGTCGAGGCCTTCAGCCTTGCGGGCGAGGCGCTCGGCCGGCTCGAACCGCGCGATCCGCGCGGACTGTTCGAAGGCGCGATTTCGGGCGCGCCGCAGCCGCTGACCTATCGCTGCACGGCGGGCGCGCATAGCTGGCTGGTCACCGATCCCTACAGCTTCGGGTCGGTGCTCGGGCCGATGGACGATTTCTTCATCGCCGAGGGCACGCATTTCCGGCTGTTCGACAAGCTCGGCGCGCATCATATCGCGCATGAGGGCGCCGAGGGCATGCATTTCGCGGTCTGGGCGCCCAATGCCCGGCATGTCAGCCTGGTCGGCGATTTCAACGACTGGGACGGCCGCCGCCATGCCATGCGCCGCCGCGCCGACACCGGCGTGTGGGAAATCTTCCTGCCCGACATCGCCGAGGGCCGCGCCTATAAATACCGCATCACCGGCCCTGACGGCACCGTCCAGCCGCTCAAGGCCGATCCCTTCGCCTTCGCCGCCGAACTGCGCCCCGGCACCGCCTCGCTCACCACCGTGCCGCTGCGCCATGCCTGGGGCGATGCGGCGCATCGCGCCTATTGGGCGGCGGTCGATCCACGAAAGCGGCCGATCGCGATCTACGAGGTCCATGCCGGAAGCTGGCAGCGCGATGCGCAAGGCTGGTTCCTCGACTGGGACGCGCTCGCCGCGCGGCTCATCCCCTATGTCGTCGACATGGGCTTCACCCATATCGAGTTCCTGCCGATCTTCGAGCATCCCTACGATCCGAGCTGGGGCTATCAGACCACCGGGCTCTATGCGCCAAGCGCGCGCTTCGGCGATGCCGGGGGTTTCGCGCGTTTCGTCGATGGCGCGCATCGCGCCGGCGTCGGCGTCCTCATCGACTGGGTGCCCGCGCATTTCCCTACCGACGCGCATGGCCTTGCCCGCTTCGACGGCACCGCGCTGTACGAGCACGAGGACCCGCGACTCGGCTTCCACCCCGACTGGAACACCGCGATCTACAACTTCGGCCGCCGCGAGGTGGCGAGCTTCCTCATCAACAACGCGCTGTTCTGGGCCGAGCGCTTCCATGTCGACGGGCTGCGCGTCGATGCCGTCGCCTCGATGCTCTACCGCGATTACTCGCGCGCGGCGGGCGATTGGATCCCCAACGACCAGGGCGGGCGCGAGAACTGGGAGGCGGTGCGCTTCCTGCGCGAGACCAACCGCGCCGCCTATGGCACCCATGCCGGCTTCGTCACCATCGCCGAGGAATCGACCGCCTGGCCGGGGGTCACCCTGCCCGCCTGTGACGGCGGCGAACGGGCCACCAATCTGGGCTTCGGCTTCAAGTGGAACATGGGCTTCATGCACGACACGCTGCGCTACATGGCGCGCGATCCGGTGCATCGCCGCTGGCATCACAACGACATCACCTTCGGCCTGATGTATGCCTTCGCCGAGAATTTCGTGCTGGCGCTCAGCCACGACGAGGTGGTCCATGGCAAGGGCAGCCTGCTCGCCAAGATGGCGGGCGATGACTGGCAGAAATTCGCCAACCTGCGCGCCTATTACGCCTTGATGTGGGGCTATCCCGGCAAGAAGCTGCTGTTCATGGGGCAGGAATTCGCGCAGCGGCGCGAATGGAGCGAGGATCGCGCGCTCGACTGGGAGCTTCGCGAGGCGCCGATGCACGAGGGCGTGCGCGCGCTGGTGCGCGATCTCAACCATCTCTATTGCGAGCGGCCGGCGCTCCATGCCGGCGATTGCGCGCGCGACGGTTTCGAATGGCTGATCGTCGATGATGCCGAAAACGCGGTCTTCGCCTGGCTGCGGCGCGCACCCGGCGAAAGGCCGATCGCGGTGATCGCCAACATGACCCCGGTGCTGCACACCGGCTATCGCGTGCCGCTGCCGCAGGATGGCATCTGGCGCGAATTGCTCAACAGCGATGCGGCGATCTATGGCGGCAGCGGCCAGGGCAACATGGGCCAGGCGATCGCGCGCAACGGCGCCGCGGCGCTGGTGCTGCCGCCGCTGGCGACGATCATGCTGGAGCCGGCGGAGTGAGGGGGAAGGCGCAAGGGGATGATGCGGGGGCAGCGGGCCCTCGCGCTCCGATGACGTCGTTCGCCGTGGGTGCAACGCGCGGGTCGCCCGACGTATCGTCGCTGCGTCGGGAGACGGCCGGGGGTTCGGGGGCTTCGGCTCTGGCAAGCGCCATGTCCTGAACGAATAACCATCACGAGGAGAGCGCGCCATGAAGGAAAAGCCGGGTCACCAGCCATTGGCGCGCGACGCCATGGCCTATGTCCTTGCCGGCGGCCGCGGCAGCCGGCTGAAGGAGCTGACCGACAATCGCGCCAAGCCCGCGGTCTATTTCGGCGGCGTGGCGCGGATCATCGACTTTGCGCTGTCGAATGCGATCAACTCGGGCATCCGCCGCATCGGCGTCGCCACGCAATACAAGGCGCATTCGCTGATCCGCCACATGCAGCGCGCGTGGAATTTCATGCGTCCCGAGCGCAACGAGAGCTTCGACATCCTGCCCGCCAGTCAGCGCATCGACGAACAGCACTGGTATGAGGGAACCGCCGATGCGGTGTTCCAGAACCTCGACATCATCGCCGCGCATTCGCCGCGCTACATGGTGATCCTCGCGGGCGATCACATCTACAAGATGGATTACGAGCTGATGCTCCAGCAGCATGTCGCGACGGGCGCCGATGTCACCATCGGCTGCCTCGTCGTGCCGAGGAAGGATGCGAGCGAATTCGGGGTGATGGCAGTCGACAAGGACGACAACATCACCAGCTTCCTCGAAAAGCCCAAATCGCCGCCGGGCATTCCGGGCAACGAGGATTTCGCGCTGGCGTCGATGGGCATCTATGTGTTCGACACAAGGTTCCTGTTCGACCAGCTTCGCCGCGATGCCGACGACCCCGGGTCCAGCCGCGATTTCGGCAAGGACATCATCCCGCACATCGTCACGCATGGCAAGGCGGTGGCGCATCGCTTCACCGCGAGCTGCATCCGCGCCGCCGAGGAGATCGAGGAGTACTGGCGCGATGTCGGCACGATCGATGCCTATTTCGAGGCCAATCTCGATCTCACCGATGTCGTCCCGAAACTCAACATGTACGATCGCGACTGGCCGATCTGGACCGACAACATCGTCGCCGCACCGGCGAAATTCGTCCATGATTCGGAAGGGCGACGCGGCCAGGCGATCTCCTCGCTGATCTCGCAGGACTGCATCGTCTCGGGCGCGCTCGCCAAGCGCAGCCTGTTGTTCACCGGGGTCAAGATGGGCAGCTATTCGAGCGTGGAGGAGGCGGTGATCCTGCCCTATTGCAACATCGGCCGCGGTGCGCGGCTGCGCCGGGTGATCATCGATTCGGGCGTGCGCATCCCCGAGGGGCTGGTGGTGGGCGAGGATCCCGAATTCGACGCGCGCCGCTTCCGCCGCACCGACAACGGCGTGTGCCTGATCAACAAGGCGATGATCGAACGGCTGTCGTGAGTCCTAAAGGCTCCTTGCACCCCGTCTTTCCCCCCTCGCGCAAGCGCGCGGGGCCAAAGCCATGACCGCGGCCATCCGCGTGCTCTCGCTCGCCTCCGAGGCGGTGCCGCTGGTCAAGACCGGCGGGCTTGCCGACGTCGCGGGCGCGCTGCCCGCGGCGGTGGCGCCGCACGGCATCGCCATGACCACGTTGATCCCGGGCTATCCGGCGGTGATCGCCGCGCTGGGGATCGAGGCGGCGGGCGGCAGGCGGCGCGGCAGATCGGGCGGCGGACCGCGGCTCCTTCACCAATGGGACGATCTGCTTGGCGAGGGCGCGCGGCTTCATGCCGCGAGCCTTGGCGCGCATCCGCTGCTGGTGCTCGATGCGCCGGGGTTTTTCGCGCGCGACGGCGGGCCTTATGCCGATCCGCAAGGGCGCGACTGGGCCGACAACTGGCACCGCTTCGCCGCGCTCGGCCGCGCCGGCGCCGATCTTGCCGGCGGCGCGGTGCCGGGGCTCGGCTTCGATGTGCTCCACGCGCATGACTGGCAGGCGGCGATGGCACCCGCCTATCTGCGCTTCGCCCCGCCCGCCGGCGCGCCGCATGTGCCGACGGTGATGACCATCCACAACATCGCCTTCCAGGGCTGGTTCGCACGCGAGAACTTTGCGCGCCTCGGCCTCCCGCGCGCGGCCTGGGCCTTCGACGGGGTCGAATATCACGGCGGCGTTGGCATGCTGAAGGCCGGGCTCCAGGCGGCGAGCCTGATCACCACGGTCAGCCCGACCTATGCCGAGGAAATCCGCCGGCCCGAATTCGGCATGGGGCTCGAAGGGCTGATCGTCAGCCGCGGCGCGCGGTTGCGCGGCATCGTCAACGGCATCGACACCGCCGCGTGGAACCCGGCGACCGATCCGGCGCTCGTGGCGCCCTATACGGCGCGCAGCCTTGCCCGGCGGGCCGCCAACAAGCGTGCGCTCGAAGCCGATTTCGCGCTCGAACCCGGCGATGGGCCGCTGTTCGTGGTGGTCAGCCGGCTGACCACGCAGAAGGGCATGGACGTGCTTTGTGAGGGGCTCGATCACCTTGTCGGGCTCGGCGGCCGGCTGGCGCTGCTCGGCGCCGGCGATGCGGCGATCGAGGGCGAATTGCGCAAGGGCGCCGCGCGCCATCCGCGCCGGGTCGGGCTGCATTTCGGCTATGACGAGGCGCTGGCGCATCGCATGCAGGCGGGCGGCGACGCGATCCTCGTGCCGAGCCGCTTCGAGCCCTGCGGGCTGACCCAGCTCTATGGCCTTGCCTATGGCTGCGTGCCGGTGGTGGCGCGCACTGGCGGGCTGGCCGATACGGTGATCGACGCCAATCTCGCCGCGCTCTCGGCCGGGGTGGCGACCGGCATCCAGTTCGATCATGTCGATTATCCGCATCTCGCGCAGGCGATCACCCGGGCGATCGCGCTTTACCACCAGCCCGGCGCGTGGCGCAGCCTCCAGCGTGCGGGGATGCGGGCCGATTTTTCCTGGCGGCGCAGCGGCGCTGCCTATGCGGCGCTGTATCGCGAACTGAAAGCGGAGCAAGCATGATCGTCAGCCATCCGACCACGCCTTATCCCGACCAGAAGCCCGGCACATCGGGGCTGCGCAAGAAGGTGCGCGTCTTCCAGCAGGCGAATTATGCCGAGAATTTCATCCAGGCGGTGTTCGACGTGGTGCGCCCGGCCACGGGCGCGACGCTGGTCGTCGGCGGTGACGGGCGCTATCACAATCGCGCCGTCATCCAGCAGGCGATCCGCATCGCCGCCGCCAACGGCTATGGCCGGGTGCTGGTCGGGCAGGGGGGAATCCTTTCGACCCCGGCGGCAAGCTGCGTGATCCGCAAGAGCGGCGCGGCGGGCGGCCTCATCCTGTCGGCCAGCCACAATCCCGGCGGCCCCGACGAGGATTTCGGCATCAAATACAACATCGCCAACGGCGGCCCCGCGCCCGAGGCGGTGACCGAGGCGATTTTCGCGCGAACCGGCCGGATCGACCGCTGGCTGGGGATCGATTGTGCCGATGTCGATCTCGACCGGCGGGGCACGACCATGTGCGGCGATACCGCGGTCGAGGTGATCGACCCGGTGGCCGATTACGCCGCGCTGATGGAGCAATTGTTCGATTTTCCGGCGATCCGCGCGGCGGCGGCCGAGGGGCTCGGCATCGCCTTCGACGCGATGCATGCGGTGACCGGGCCATATGCCCGCGAGCTTCTCGAAAACCGGCTCGGCTTTGCCCCCGGCACGGTGCGCAACGGCACCCCGCTTGAGGATTTCGGCGGGCATCATCCCGACCCCAACCTTGTCCATGCGAAGGTGCTCTACGACCTGATGATGTCGCCCGAGGCGCCGGCGCTCGGCGCCGCCTCGGACGGCGATGGCGACCGCAACCTCATCATCGGCCGCGGCTGCTTCATCACCCCTTCGGATTCGCTCGCCATGCTGGCCGCCAATGCGCATTGCGCGCCGGGCTATGCGCGCGGGCTTGCCGGCATCGCGCGCAGCATGCCGACCAGCGGCGCGGCCGATCGCGTTGCAGCGGCGCTGGGCATCCCGCTTTACGAGACGCCGACGGGCTGGAAATTCTTCGGCAGCCTGCTCGATGCCGGCCGCGCGACGCTGTGCGGCGAGGAGAGCGCGGGCACCGGCAGCGACCATGTCCGCGAGAAGGACGGGCTGTGGGCGGTGCTGTTGTGGCTCAACATCCTGGCTGTGCGCCGCATCGGCGTTGCCGAACTCGCGCGCGAGCATTGGGCGCGCTTCGGCCGCAACTACTATGCCCGCCACGATTACGAGGCGGTGGACAGCACGAAGGCCGAGGCGGTGATCGCCGGGGTGACGCAGGCGCTCGGTTCGCTTGCCGGCGCGCGCTTTGGCGCGCTTGCCGTCGCCGGGGCCGACAGCTTTGCCTATCGCGATCCGGTCGATGGCTCGGAAAGCCGCAACCAGGGGCTGCGGGTGCTGTTCGAGGGCGGCTCGCGGCTGGTGCTGCGGCTTTCGGGCACCGGCACCGAGGGGGCGACGCTGCGGCTCTATCTCGAACGCTACGAGCCTGTCGGCGGGCGGCTCGACGCGCCGGTCGGCGAAATGCTCGCCCCGCTGGTCGCGGCCGCCGAAGCGATCGCCGGCATCGCCCGCCTGACCGGGCGCAGCCGGCCCGATGTCATCACCTGAGCATGTTCGGTGCGCAGGTCCTTGCCGGGGGCACGCGCTTTTCGGTGCATGCGCCGCGCGCCGAAGCGCTGTTGCTCTGCCTGTTCGACGAGGGCGGCGAGCGCCGCATCGCCACGGCGCGCGAGGGCGATGGCTGGGCGGTCACGCTGCCCGGCGATCTTGCCGGCGCGCGCTATGGTTATCGCGCCGCGGGCGAATGGGCGCCCGAGCGCGGGTTGTGGTTCGATCCCGCAAAGCTGCTGATCGATCCCTGGGCGCGCGCGCTCGATCGTCGGCCCGCCCATGATCCGCGGCTCTCGCAATTCGGCGTCGATACTGCCGCGCTGGTCGCAAAGGCGATCGTCACCGCGCCGCTGCCCGAGATGCCGCGCGCGGCGCCGCGCTTTTCGCCGGGCGGGCTGATCTACGAACTCCATGTCCGCGGCTTCACCCGGCTTCATCCCGAGGTGCCGGCGGCGCAGCGCGGCACGGTGGCGGCGCTGGCGCATCCGGCGGTGATCGGGCATCTCAGGAAGCTGCATGTCAGCGCGATCGAGCTGATGCCGATCGCCGCATGGATCGACGAGCGCCATCTGCCGCCGCTCGGCCTGTCGAACTATTGGGGCTACAACCCGCTGGCGCCGATGGCGCTCGACCCGGTGCTGTGCCCCGGCGGCATCGCCGAGCTGCGCGAGACGGTGGCCGCACTCCATGCCGAGGGCATCGGCGTGATCCTTGATATCGTGTTCAACCACAGCGGCGAAAGCGACGCGCAAGGCCCGGTGATCGGCCTTCGCGGGCTCGACGATGCCGCCTATGCGCATGGACCGGGCGGCGAACTGCGCAACGATACCGGCTGCGGCAACATGCTCGATTTCGCCCGGCCGCAGGTGCGCGCGCTGGCGCTGGAGACGCTGCGGCATTTCGTGCGCCACGCCGGAATCGATGGCTTTCGCTTCGATCTTGCCCCGGTGCTGGCGCGCGGGCCGGACTTCGACCGCGCCGCGCCGTTCTTCGCCGAACTCGCCGCCGATCGCTGGCTGGCCGATCGCGTGCTCATCGCCGAGCCGTGGGATATCGGCCCCGGCGGCTATCAACTGGGCAATTTCCCCGAGAACTGGCTCGAATGGAACGACCGCTACCGCGACGATGTCCGCCGCTTCTGGCGTGGCGAACTCGGCTGCGGCGTGCTCGCGACGCGGATCGCGGGCTCGGCCGACATCTTCGGCGAACAGGCCTGCCGCAGCGTCAATTTCCTCTGCGCGCACGACGGCTTCACCCTCGCCGATCTCACCGCCTATGAACGCCGTCACAACGAAGCGAACGGCGAGGACAACCGCGACGGCCACGAGCCCAATTTCAGCTGGAACAACGGCGCCGAGGGGCCGAGCCGCGACCCCGCGATTCTCGCTCGCCGGGCCGCCGACAGCCGTGCCCTGCTTGGCACGCTGTTCGCCTCGACCGGCGCGATCATGCTGGCCGCGGGCGATGAATTCGGCCGCACGCAGCACGGCAACAACAACGCCTATTGCCAGGACAACACCCTGTCGTGGCTCGACTGGGCGAACCGCGACTCCGCGCTGGAGGATCATGTCGCCGCGCTTGCCGCCTTTCGCGCCGGCCGGCTTGCCGCCTTCGCGCAATTCGCGCCGGCGAGCGTATGGGAGCGGCTTGACGGCGCGGCGATGAGCGCGGCGGACTGGGATGCGGGCGATGGCGCGGGCTTTGCCTGTCGTGCGCCCGCCTGGGGCCTGCGCGTCGACCGCGCGACGCGCGTCGTCACGCTGACGGATGCGCCAGCACGCCGTTGAGGAACAGGCCGACGTTGTACACCGTCTGCTGATCGACCGCCTCGGGATCGAGCGCATAGCCGAGCGCGGCCATGTTCGCCGGGCCGCCGACGACCAGCTGGAGAAAGGCCATTGCCGCGGCATCGGCATCCTCGGGCGCGATCCCGGCGATCCGCCGCGCGAAAAGGTCGCGCAGGAACGCCAGTGTCTCCTCGGTGCCGAGCTGGCTGGTGAACGGGCCGAGCCCGGGCATCCGCCGCGCCTCGGCGTTGGTGAGTTGCAGCAGCCGCAGCCCTTCGGGGCGCAGGATATTGGCGAGCAGCCGGCGGCCGATCGCCAGCAGGCTGGCTTCGAGGTCGTCGCCTTCGAGTTCGACGAGGCGCGCGCTCGGCAGCCGCCATTCCTCGATCGCCCGGGTCAGCGCGGCGCGCAGCAGGCTGCGCTTGTCGCCATAGCGCGCGTAGATCGTGCGCTTGGCCATGCCGACCGCGGCGGTGATCGCCTCGATGCTGGTGCGCTCGAAGCCGTGCTCGAAAAACAGGTCGAGCGCGGTATCGAGCAGCTGGCGGTCGCGTTCGAGCGCCTGCGCGCGGGTGGGGCGGCCGGCGCTGGGACGAAGCCGGACGCCATCGGCCATCAGATGATCCCCGCCGCCGCCAGTTCCTCCATCCTTGCATCGCTCAGCCCCAGCTCGCCTTGCAGGATTTCGCGGTTGTGTTCGCCCAGCATCGGCGGCGCGCGGCGGATCGTCGCCGGGCTGTCCGACATCTGCGCGAGCGGGCTGGCGATGAGATCGACACTGCCCGCCTCGGCAAAGGCATGCGGCGTGGTCGCGCGCAGCTGGCGGTGCCGGACCTGCGGTTCCTCCCAAACCTGCGCCAGCTCGTTGTAGCGCGCCGCGGGAATGCCCGCTTCATCGAGCATCGCCTGGATTTCGCCAACGGTGAAGCCCCGGCTCCAGGCGTTGATGATGTCCATGAGTTCGGCGCGGTTGGTCTTGCCGCGCTTGATATTGCTGTCGAAGCGCGGGTCGGTGTTGAGTTCGGGCTGGCCCATCAGCACGGTGAGGCGGCGGTAATGCTCGTCGGTGCCGGCGGTGAGATAGACGATGCCGTCGGCGCATTGCATCAGGTCGGCGGGGCCGCCGCCGTTGCCGCCATTGCCGAGCCGCGGCGGGGCGATGCCGCTGATCAGGTAATCCTGCATGATATGGCTGACCATCGCCACCGAGGTATCGAGCAGGGCGATGTCGATGAACTGGCCGACGCCGCTTTGCGCGCGGTACATGAGCGCGCCGAGCACGGCGATCGCGGTGTTGTGGCCGGTGACGAAATCGACGAGGCTCGGCCCGCATTTGAGCGGGCCGGCGCCTGGCTGGCCATCGGGAATGCCGGTCACCGCCATCATCCCGCCGGTCGCCTGGAACAGCCCGTCATAGCCGGGGCGCGCCGCCATCGGCCCGGTCTGCCCGAAGCCTGTCACCGAACAATAGACGAGGCGCGGGTTGATCGCCTTCAGGCTCTCGTAATCGAGCCCGTAGCGCTTGAGGTCGCCGACCTTGAAATTCTCGATGAGCACGTCCGCGCCCTTGACCAGTTCGCGCAGGATGTCCTGCCCCTCGGGCCTGGCGTGGTTGAGCGTGATCGAGCGCTTGTTGCGGTTGGAAACGGTGAAGAAGCTCGAATGGCGGGTCTCGATGCCATCCTTGCCCTTGACCCAGGAAAAGCCATAGCCGCGGCCATCGTCGCCGACGCCGGGGCGCTCGATCTTGATGACATCGGCGCCCAGATCACCGAGGATCTGCGCGCCGACAGGGGCGGCGAAGACGCGGCTCATGTCGAGCACGCGAATCCCGGACAGCGCCATCTTCTCGCTCGTCATCGTCTGTTCTCCCTGGCTGCCGCCCTCCCATAGCCGGCAGGCGGCGTTCGGCCCATCGCCGCAACGATCAGGCGGCGATGGGCCGCGCGCCATCGTGCCACCCGATCCATGTCAGTCGAGCTCGGCTTCGACCCAGCCATCGGCGATGCGCGTCGGATAGGTTGCGATCGGCGTCCTGGCGGGCGGGTTCATCGCCGCGCCGCTTGCCAGGTCGAAGCGGGCACCATGCACCGGGCAGGCGATCCAGCCGGCGCGCACCCGGCCGCATTCGAGCGGTTCCTCGGCATGGCTGCACCGGTTGTCGATCACATAGAAGGCGCCCGCGCTGTGGCAGATCAGCAGTTTGCGACCGTCATGGGTAACGGCAAGGCTTTTCTCGGCGGCGATGTCGGCGGCGGCGGCGAGGCGGGTATAGGGCATCGGACGACTTTCTCGCCGGGCAGGCGGCTGAACAGGGCGCTGCGCCGATAGCGGCTGGCGGGGGCGCAGGTAAAGCCTTCTCCCGCGCGGCGCCGACAAAGCCGGGTGACGAGCCGGGGATCGCCGCCTACAGACGGGCGATTATCGCATTTGCCAAACCAAAAAGGACCAGAGCGCATGACCACGAGGACCGCGATCATTACCGGCGCTGGCAGCGGCATCGGGCTCGCCGCCGCGCGGATGCTGCATGCGGCGGGGCTGGCGGTGCTCGGCGTCGGGCGAGATAGGGGCAAGCTTGTCGCGCTCGAAGGCACGATCGGCGATCCCGCGCGCCTCGCGACGCTGTCGGTCGATGTCACCGGGAAGGACGCGCCGGCCACGATCGTCGCCGCCGCGCTCGACCGCTTCGGTTCGATCGACTTCGTCATCAACAATGCCGGTGTCGGCAGCCCCAAGCCGCTCGACGAGACCGACGACGAGACGCTCGACGGCTTTCTCGACATCATGCTGCGCGCGCCCTTTCGCCTGTGCCGCGAGGCGGTTGGGCACATGGGCCGGGGCTCGGGCTTCGTGAACGTCACCAGCACCTTTGCAATGATCGGCGGGCGGCGCGGCGGCGCCTATTCGGCGGCCAAGGGCGGGCTCAAGTCGCTGACCGAACACATGGCCTGCGAATACGGGCCGCGCGGCATCCGCTCGAACTGCGTCGCGCCGGGGGTGACGATGACCGACATGGTGCGCCACCGCTTCGAGGACGAGACCTTCAAGCGCGCCAATGTCGATACCACGCCCTATCCGCGGCTCGCCGAACCGGAGGATGTGGCAAGCGTCATCGCCTTCCTGTGTTCGCCCGGCGCCGAGATGGTCAACGGCCAGTCGATCGTCGTCGATGGCGGCTGGACCAGGACCAAATATCTCAGCCCGCGCGCGACCACCTCGCAGTGGATCGAACAGACCACGTGACAAAACGCCGCCATGCGGGCATCGATGCGCAGCTTTGAACAAGGAGATGGGCGAGGTGTCGAATTTGCGGGTGATGATTTTTGCCGGGGGCGTGCTTGCCGCCGGCATCGCCCTGGCCGGCGCGGGTGCGGCCGCGCCGGTGGGCAATGCCGCGGCGGGCGCCAGCCTGTTCGATCAGCGCTGCAAGGTCTGCCATGTCATCGGCGAAGGCCAGAAGGGCGTGCTTGCGCCCAATCTGCGCGGGGTGGTGGGGCGCCGCGCCGCCTCGACCGCGTTTGCGTATTCGCCCGCGCTCAAGGCCTCGGGGCTCACCTGGACGCCGGCGCATCTTTCGCAGTTCCTCACCGCGCCGATGAAGATGGTGCCCGGCACGCGGATGGTCGTCTCGATCCCCGACCCGCACCAGCGCGCCGATGTCATCGCCTATCTCGCGACGCTGAAATAGCGGGCCATGCATCAGGGAGAGCGAGCCTTGGCAAACCTCCACCCCGTTCCGGCCGAATGGGCCGCGCGCGCCTTTGTCGATGCCGAAGGCTATGGCGCGCGCTATCGCCGCTCGATCGACGAGCCCGAGGCCTTCTGGCGCGAGGAAAGCGCGCGGCTCGACTGGATCAGGCCGTGGAAAACGCTCAACCGCTGCTCGTTCGACCGGCAGGATTTCGGCATCGAATGGTTCGCTGATGGCACGCTCAATGTCGCGGCGAACTGCCTCGACCGGCACCTTGCCGAGCATGGCGAAAGCGTCGCGATCCTGTGGGAGGGCGATGATCCCGCGCAGCAGCGCCGGCTGACCTATCGCCAATTGCACGGCGAAGTGTGCCGCATGGCCAATGCGCTCAAGGCACTGGGCGCGGCGCGCGGCGATCGCATCACGCTCTATCTGCCGATGATCCCCGAGGCGGTGGTTGCCATGCTCGCCTGCGCGCGGATCGGGGCGATCCATTCGGTGGTGTTCGCCGGCTTCTCGCCCGAGGCGCTCGCCGGACGTATCGAGGATTGCGGCAGCCGGCTCGTCGTCACCGCCGATGAAGGCATGCGCGGCGGCAAGCGGGTGCCGCTCAAGGCCAATGTCGATGCGGCGATGGCGCATGCGCCCGGCATCGAGGCGGTGCTGGTCATCCGCCATACCGGCGGCGAGGTGCCCTTCGCCGCCGGGCGCGACCATTGGTGGCACGCGCTGCGCGAGGAGGCCGCGGCCGATTGCCCGCCCGAGGAGATGGGCGCCGAGGACCCGCTGTTCATCCTCTACACCTCGGGATCGACGGGCAAGCCCAAGGGGGTGATGCACACCAGCGGCGGCTATCTCGCCTGGGCGGCGATGACGCATCACTATGTCTTCGATTACCGGCCGGGCGAGGTGTTCTGGTGCGCCGCCGACATCGGCTGGGTCACCGGCCATTCCTATGTCGTCTATGGCCCGCTCGCCAACCGGGCGACGGTGATGATGTTCGAGGGCGTGCCCAATTACCCCGATCCCTCGCGCTTCTGGCAGATCGTCGATCGCCACCAGGTCAATATCTTCTATGGCGCGCCGACCGCGCTGCGCGCGCTGATGCGCGAGGGCGATGCTTTCGTCGAACGCACCAGCCGCAAGAGCCTGCGCCTGCTCGGCAGCGTTGGCGAGCCGATCAATCCCGAGGCGTGGGAGTGGTATTGGCGCGTGGTCGGCGAAGGGCGCTGCCCGATCGTCGATACCTGGTGGCAGACCGAAACGGGCGGGGCGATGATCACCCCGCTGCCCGGCGCGACCGCGCTCAAGCCCGGATCGGCGACCAGGCCGATGTTCGGCGTAGTGCCGCAACTCGTCGATGGCGAGGGCGCTGTGCTCGAAGGCGCCGCCGAGGGGAACCTGTGCATCACCCGCAGCTGGCCGGGCCAGATGCGCGGCGTCTGGGGCGATCCCGAGCGCTTCTTCACCACCTATTTCACCACCTATCCGGGCAAGTATTTCACCGGGGATGGCTGCCGGCGCGACGAGGACGGCTATTACTGGATCACCGGAAGGGTCGATGATGTCATCAATGTCTCGGGGCACCGGATGGGCACCGCCGAGGTCGAAAGCGCGCTCGTCGCGCATGGCAAGGTCGCCGAGGCGGCGGTGGTGGGCATCGCGCACGACATCAAGGGGCAGGGGATCTACGCCTATGTCACGCTCAACGTGGACGAGGCTGGCGACGAGGCGACGCGCATGGCGCTGATCCAGTGGGTCCGCCACGAGATCGGCCCGATCGCGACCCCCGATGTCATCCATTTCGCGCCGGCATTGCCCAAGACGCGCTCGGGCAAGATCATGCGCCGCATCCTGCGCAAGATCGCCGAGGGCGAGTTTTCGAGCCTTGGTGATATCTCGACGCTCGCCGATCCGGCGGTGGTGGACCAGCTGATCGCCACCCGCGCGCGCTGAACGCCATTCGTCGCGCGGTTGCGGCAACTGGCCGTAGCGCGCTTGGCGGCGGCGGGCGCCTGCGCCTAGCGCGATGGGCGACGGCTTGGGGGATTCGCGTGAGAATCGGGTTTGGCAGGGCCATTCTGGCCGCAGTGGCGTTTGTCTGTCTTTCGCAGCCCGCCGTCGCGCATCATGGCTGGCAATGCGCCACCTATGCGGCAAGCCATTCGGACGTGGCGCTGCGCGGCAATGCCCATAGCTGGTGGGACCATGCCGAAGGCGTCTACCAACGCGCGCATCGCCCCGAGGTCGGATCGGTGATGGTGATGAAGGCGACCCGCGCCATGCCGATGGGGCATGTCGCCATCGTCAGCCGGGTGCTGGGCGATCGCGAAGTTCTGCTCACCCATGCCAATTGGCGCGGCGACGGCCGTGTCGAGACCGATGTCCGCGCGATCGACGTCTCGCCGGACGGCGACTGGTCGCAGGTGCGGGTGTGGTATGCGCCCTCGCATGCGATGGGGTTGCGCAATTGCCCGATCTTCGGCTTCATCCTTCCGCACCGCGCGACCGACCTTGCCATGGCGGGCAGCGATGGCGCCGCGCCAGCAGGGCAAGCGCCGTCCGCCGCTGCCGACTGAACCGGCGGCAGCGCCCGCGCGCGTCCCGATTTGCACCCGCGGCAAGGTTGTGGCAGGCCTGTCGCGTGGTCGATGAGTCCGCCGCCCGGCTCTGGTCCGGATCGGGCATGAACCGCCACCCGAACAATCCGCGTGCGCTCGGTTCCCGGCCCGCAGGACGGCCGGACCGAGGAGGGATTGCAATGCTGCTCATGGTTCTGGCGCTGGCCGAGGCGACGACGGGTGCGATCGCTGCAGGTCCGCTGCCGCCCGCGGTGGGCGCGACGCAGCCAGCGCTGCAACCTGCCCCGCATATCGCCGAAGTGGCGGTGCTCGACCCGCCGCCTGGCGCCTCGCCGGCGCCGGCGGATGCAGCCCCGGCGGTGCCTGCCGCCTCGCCGGGGAGCGCCGCCGCGCAGGATGCGGCGGGCGCGGCGGCCAACAGCGCTGGCACCGACAGCGCCGGTCTGGCCGGCACGAGTTTCGTGGTCCACGACCCCTGGGTCAAGATCAATCGCTCGATCTGGCGGTTCGACACCACGCTCGAAAAGGCGCTGCTCGCGCCGGTGGCGCATGGCTACAATTATGTCGTGCCGCATGGGGTGCGCTTTCACGTCACCAATGCGCTTTACAATCTCGGCGAGCCGGTGACCGCGGTGAACGACCTGCTGCAATTGCGGATCGGGGCGATGGGTCGGGCGGTGGGCCGTTTCGTCATCAATTCGACGATTGGCATCGCCGGGCTGTTCGATGTCGCGGCCGGCAGCGGCATTCCCCGGCATCGCTCCGATTTCGGGCAGACGCTCGGGCGCTATGGCGTCGGGGCGGGCAATTATGTGATGCTCCCGTTTCTCGGCCCGTCCGATGTACGCGACGGTATCGGCAGCCTTGTCGACAGTTTCATCGATCCGGTGGAATTGCTGGTCGGCGGGATCACCTCGCCCGAGGGGATTTCGCTGTTCGTGCTCGAAGGGGTAGATTGGCGCTCGCGCTCGGATGACACGCTGAATGCGATCTATACCGCGACCGATCCCTATGCCTTCGCGCGTGCCGCCTATCTGCAAACCCGGGTCGCCAGAATCGACGAAGCCACCGGCAGGACCGAAGTCCTTCCGGATTTTGACGCGCCCTCCGGAACCCCCTAGGGAAGCGCGGCGTCGTTCACGCGACGGCAATTTCGGGCAGCCTAACCGGGCCTTTCACCGGGAAAATTCAGGAAAGGGTGCATCACCGTCATGCTTCATCGCCGTCCCCTGCTCCTTCGCCTTGCGGCTTTCGTGCTGGCTCCGGTCGCCGGGCTCGCGTTGCTGCCGGTTGTCGCCGTGGCGCAGGAACGCGGTCCGCACGATGCCGCGGCCGAGCAGTTCGTCGCCGCCAATGGCACAAGGGTGCTGGCGATCCTCAACAATTCCGCGCTCGACAAGGCGCAGAAGGAGCAGGCCTTTCGCGGGCTGATCGACCAGATCGTCGATGTCCCGCTCGTCACCCGCTTCGTGCTCGGCAAATATATGCGCACGATCACGCCTGACCAGTATCAGCGCTTTGCCACAGCGTTCCGGCGCTATGCCGAAGGCGTCTACCAGAGCCGGATCGACGATTACCATGGCGAGAAATTCACCGTCAGCGGATCGATCGTGCGCAAGCCCGGCGACGCGATCGTCACGACGACGCTGTTCGGTGGCACCATGTCCAACCCGACCGTGGTCAAATGGCGCGTGCTGGGTGGCGCCGGCAATTTCCATATCGTCGATGTTCAGGTGGCGGGCGTGTGGCTGGCGATCACCCAGCAGCAGGATTTCGTCTCGACCATCGACAATGCCGGGGGCAATGTGAACGTGCTGATCACCCAGCTTCAGAACGATCACGGCGGCGCGATCCACCGCCGCGGCTGAGCCAGGACGAAAGGGGAAAGCCATGCGCAGGCATTGGGGGGAAACCGCGACCGGGTTTGTGGTGCTGGTGCTGGCCGCGCTGTTCCTCGTCTGGTCGTTGAGCGTGGCCCAGGCGGGGCGGCTTGGCGGCACCTATCAGGTGACCGCGAAATTCGGCGATGTCGGCGGGCTCCAGCCGGGCGCCAAGGTCAGCCTCGCCGGGGTCAAGATCGGCACCGTCAGTTCGGTGCGCGTCGATCCCAAGACCTTTCTCGCGGTGGTGCGGCTGGCGCTCGACGATGACGTCCCGGTGCCGTCGGACAGCACCGCCAAGGTGACAAGCGACGGCCTGCTCGGCGGCGCGCATGTCGCGCTGACCCCGGGCGGCGCCGAAGACAATCTGAAGCCGGGCGGCGAGATCGCCAATACCCAGGGTTCGGTCGATCTGTTCGGGCTCATCGGCCAGGTGCTGCGCCCGCGTGGCGGCAGTGCAGCCCCGGCCCCGGCCCCGGCCGCGGACAGCGCCGGCAGCAGCGCGGGGGCGGCGGCCGGTGGGAACTGACGCCGGCGCCGCCGAAGCCCCGCCGCCGCGCGGGCTC
>JAGWPW010000168.1 GCA_028870315.1 Sphingomonadales bacterium
ATCCGAGTAGTCATACGAGCGGTCGTATGACTACTCGTCCCGCCGCCCTCGTTACCGTCCGCCATCACCGCTCCCCAAAAAGAGCGGCAATCAGCCTATCCCGGCAGAAGGGCGCAAGGCGGCCTCCTGGCCACGCTTACCACTTACGCATTTTTCTCCAGGTCTTTGGCGTCGCATCGCTTTCTGCCGAACGCCGGGTCCCGCGCGTTTGGCGCCACGCTCCGGTCGTTGCGCCTTCTGTGATATCGGCCGCTTCGCTGGGCGGCCCCGCACCGGGGGGCATGCGTTCACGTTTGGAGCACAGCCCTTGCCGGGTGGTCCTGGGGTGGGCGTGGCGGCGCGCCCGCGGCTTCGAACGCCGCGCGGCTGCCGGGCAGAAGTTCGCCGACCCGCGCCATCGCCTTCTCCTTGACGACGTCATACCCGCGGATCGTGCCGTGCAGCGCCGCCAGATCGACCGCCGCCGCGTGATTGGCGGCGGCAAGGCCGGCGAGAATGTCCTCGACCAGCGCCTCGTATTCGCCGATCAGCGCCCGCTCGGCGCGCCGGTGCGGATGCATGCCGGCGATGTCGAGCGGCGTGCCGCGCAACCGCTTCATCGCCGCCAGCAGCCGCATCGGCCCCAGCATCCAGGCGCCGAATGAACGCTTGGCCAGCCGCCCGGTCTTGCGATCGCGGCGCGACAGCAACAGCGGCGAGCCGAGATTGAGTTCGATCCTGAGGTCGCCCTCGAAGGTCTCGGCCAGTTCGCGCTTCAGCGCGCCATTGGTCATGAGGCGGGCGACCTCGTACTCGTCCTTGTAACTGAGCAGCTTCGCATAGGTGCCTGCGACAGCCAGCGCCAGCGCCTCGCTCTCGACGCCGAGCGCCTGTTCCGCCGCCGCGACGCGCGCAACCAGCGCGCGGTAGCGCGCGGCAAGGCGGGTGTTCTGATAGGCGGCAAGGTGGGCGGCGCGGCTTTCGACCAGCGCTGCCAGCGTCTCGGGTTCGCCCGGAGCGTCGGGCGCAGCGATCATCGCGCGCAGCTTCGCCGGATTTGCGGCCGCCAGCCGGCCGAGGGCGAAAGCGCGCCGGTTCATGTCGAGCGCGGTCCCGTTGAGCTGCAGCGCCGCCTCGATGCTGTCGAGCCGGAGCGGGATCAGCGCCTGCTGCCAGGCATAGCCGACCAGCAGCATGTTGGCGCCGATGGCATCGCCGAGCAGCGCAGTCGCCGTCGCGGTGGCATCGACCGGCAGGACATGACCGGCACCGACGCGACGCCCGATCCGCCGTTCGATGACCGGCAGATCGACCCGATAATCGGGATCGAGCGCAAAGGCGCTGGTCGGGGCGACGAAGCGGTTGAGCACGACGCGGCCGGTTTCGGGCTTCATCATCGTCACGCAGTCGGGACTGGCGGCGACGATCGGATCGCAGCCGATCACCACGTCGGCGCCGCCTGCCGGGATGCGCGCGGTGCACAGGCCCGCCTCGGGCTTTCGGGAAAAGCGCACATGGCTCATCACCGAGCCGTTGCGCTGCGCAAAGCCCGACATGTCGAGAACGGTGGCGCGCTTGCCCTCGATATGCGCCGCCATGCCGAGGATCGCGCCGATCGTCACCACGCCCGCGCCGCCGATGCCGGTGACGAGCAGGCTGCGCCCCTCACCCGGCTCCACGATCCCGGGCTCGGGCAATCCGGCGGCAGGATCATCCGCCGTGCCCGGCGCGCCAGCGCGCGCGCGCGGCTTTGCGCCCTTCACCGTGATGAAGCTGGGGCACATGCCCTTGAGGCAGGAATAATCCTGGTTGCAGACCGACTGGTTGATGCGGCGCTTGCGGCCGAATTCGGTGTCGAGCGGCTCGATCGCGATGCAGTTGGACTGCGCGCCGCAATCACCACAACCCTCGCAGATCTCCGAAGCGATCAGCACGCGTTCCTCGGCCAGCGCGACCTTGCCGCGCTTGCGCAGGCGGCGGCGCTCGGTGGCGCAGCTCTGGTCGTAGATCAGCACCGAAACGCCTTTCCACTCGCGCAATTCGCGCTGCACCGCATCGAGATCGTCGCGGTGATGGAAGCTGGTGCCGGGCGGAAAACCGCCGGCCTTGCCGGAAAAGCGGTCGGCATCGTCGCTGACCACGGCAATGCGCTTCACGCCTTCGGAGGCGACCTGGTGCGCGACGCGCGGTGCGGTGATCTCGCCCTCGAAGCGTTCGCCCTCGATCGGCTGGCCGCCGGTCATGCCGACCGCGCCGTTCAGCAGGATCTTGTAGGTGATGGCGACATTGGCCGCGACGCAGGCGCGCACCGCCAGCAGGCCGGAATGGAAATAGGTGCCATCGCCCAGGTTCTGGAAGACATGCGGCGTCTCGGTGAACGGCGCCTGGCCGATCCAGGGCGCGCCCTCGCCGCCCATGTGGGTGAAGGGCATCGTGTTGCGCTCGGGCATCAGCGCGGCCATGCCATGGCAGCCGATCCCGGCCACCGCGATCGAGCCTTCGGGAACGACGGTCGAGGTGTTATGCGGGCAACCCGCGCAGAACGAGGCCATGCGGATCGCAACCGGTGCCTCGCGCTCGCCGCCCGAGAACGCCCTTATCCGTGCGGCGCGATCGGCGAGCACGGCTTCGCCGGCAAGGCCATCATAGCGCGCGACGATCGCCGCCATCGCCTTGTCGGGATCAAGCTCGCCGACCTCGCTGACGAAGGGCCGCCCGTGCTCGTCGCGCTTGCCGATCAGCCGCGGGCGCCGGTCGGCGGGCAGGTTGTAGAGGACATGCGCGAGTTGCTCCTCGATGACGCCGCGCTTCTCCTCGATGATCAGCAGTTCCTCGCAATCGGCGGCGAAGGCGCGCACACGCTCGGTTTCCAGCGGCCAGACCATCGCCGTCTTGAACAGCGCAACCCCCATCGCCTCGGCATCCTTCGGCCTGATGCCAAGGCGCAGCAGCGCCTCGCCGACATCACCCAGCGCCTTGCCGGTCGAGACGATGCCGAGACGCCGCTTGCCCGTGCCGCCCAGCACGATGCGATCGAGCGCGTTGGCCCGCACGAAGGCTTGGGCAGCTCGCAGCCGCTGCTCGAACAGACGCTGCTCCTGCGCCAGCGCGGCGACCTCGATGCGGATCGACAGCCCGCCCGGCGGCATCTCGAAATCGGTTGGCAGGACGGGCTTAACCCGCCCCTCGCCAACCGCGATCGAGGCCGAGCCATCGACCGTATCGGTGACGCATTTGAACCCCGCCCAGACGCCAGCGTAGCGCGACAGCGCAAAGCCCATCAGGCCAAGATCGATATAGTCCTGGAGGTCGGCCGGATTGAGCACCGGGATGCCGCAATGGATCAGCGCGTGATCGCTCTGGTGCGCCACCGTCGAGGAGCGCGCGGCATGATCGTCGCCGCACAGCGCGATCGCCCCGCCCAAGCGGCTGGTGCCGGAAAAATTGGCGTGCTTGAGCACATCCGCCGAACGATCGACCCCCGGCCCCTTGCCGTACCAGATGCCGAACACACCCTGATGGCGCGCGCGCTTGAGCAGCGGCACCTGCTGCGTGCCCCACACCGCGGCGGCGGCAAGATCCTCGTTGACGCCGGGCTCGAAATGGATGCGGTTGGCCGCGAGATGCTTCGCCGCCGACCACAGCGCGCTGTCATAGGTGCCGAGCGGCGAGCCGCGATAGCCCGAGATGAAGCCGGCGGTATCGTGCCCCGCCGCCTTGTCGCGGCGTGCCTGCTCGATCGGCAGCCGCACCAGCGCCTGCGCGCCCGAAACATAGACGCGGCCCGCGGTCGCGGTGTATTTGTCGTCTAGCGTGATCGTGGCCATTCAGTCCTCTGGCGCCAGCAGCCTGCCGGGGTTTATACGATACGTGGGAATCGCGCGGTCACACGCGCCTCCGTATCTTTGCCAATAGGAGCCGGGGCTCGCGCATGCGCTATCTGCACACGATGGTCAGAGTGACTGATCTGGAATCCTCGCTCGATTTTTACAGCGACAAGCTCGGACTGCGACAAATCCGGCGCGTCGATAACGAAGCGGGCCGCTTCTCGCTGATCTTTCTCGCCCCGCCCGGACAGGAGGCAGCGCAGCTCGAACTGACCTATAACTGGCCCGCCGAGGACGGATCGACCCAAACATACGGTGGCGGCCGCAATTTCGGCCATGTCGCCTATGAGGTAGAGGATATCTACGCGAAATGCGCCGAACTCGTCGCGAAAGGGGTGACGATCAATCGCCCGCCGCGCGACGGCCACATGGCCTTCATCCGCTCGCCCGACGGCATCTCGATCGAATTGCTGCAGAAGAACCCGCGACAGGAACCCGCCGAACCGTGGAAGTCGATGCCCAATATCGGCGAGTGGTGAAACGATACTGGCGCTGAGCGAGGGCAGGAAAGCGCCCAGGCCATGAGGCTTTGGGGCTAGTGCGATAACGTTGGTTGCGGGGGCAGGATTTGAACCTGCGACCTTCAGGTTATGAGCCTGACGAGCTACCGGGCTGCTCCACCCC
>JAGWPW010000169.1 GCA_028870315.1 Sphingomonadales bacterium
CGCCGCCAGCGCCGCGAGCGTCACTGCCAGCAGCCAGCCGCCCATGCGCCGCGCCGCGCTGCCGGTCGCCGGCAGAATCCTCGCGCCGCGACCCGCCTGACCCGGGTCCAAGGTCACCTTACTGGTTGTTCTGCCGGCCGAGGAACCGGGGAATGTTGATCGCGCCGCCATCCTCGGCGTCCTCTTCCTCGCCCTCGCCCGCCTTGCGACGGCCGGTCAGGCTGGCCATGCGCTCGAACAGCGTGCCACCGGCGGCGGGACGCGCCGCGGGCTCCTGCGCGGCGCCGAGCCGCGGCTGGAACGCCACCGGCTCGGGCGCGGCGACCGGCGCCTCCTCCTCGAGCCCGCCCGGCGCGAGCGGCCGGTGCCGCAGACCGATCGCGGGCGCCGAACGCTCCTCGTCCGCCGGCGCGGCATCGAGCCCGAGCTCGTCCTGACGCCGGGCGGCAAGCGGCGCGGGCGCGGCTTCCGGCTCGGCTTCGGCGAGATCGCTCAGTTCTAGCGGCTCGTCATCGGTGACGACGGGCGCAGGCGCGGGGAAGATCTGGCGCAAGCCCTCGGGCGCGGCGGCTTGCGGTGCCGCGCCCGCCACCGGCACCGGCACCGGTCGCGCCGGGCCGCGCGCGGCGGACAGGCTGACGGGCCGGGTCGCCTGCTCGGCCTGCGCCACCGATTGCTCGATCCCGGTCGCCACCACCGACACGCGGATCTTGCCGTCGAGGTCGGGGTTGAACGCCGAACCCCAGATGATGTTGGCGTTGGGATCGACGAGATCGCGGATGTGGTTCGCCGCCTCGTCCACTTCGAGCAGCTTCATGTCGTCGCCGCCGATGATCGAGATGATCACCCCCTTGGCGCCCTGCATCGAGACCCCGTCGAGCAGCGGATTGGCGATCGCCTTTTCGGCGGCATCGAGCGCGCGGTGCGGCCCCTCGCCCTCGCCGGTTCCCATCATCGCCTTGCCCATCTCGGCCATCACCGAGCGCACGTCGGCGAAATCGAGGTTGATGAGCCCCGGCATGACCATGAGATCGGTGATCGAGCGCACCCCCTGCTGGAGCACCTCGTCGGCGAGCTGGAAGGCTTCCTTGAAGGTGGTCTCGGCCTTGGCGACGAGGAACAGGTTCTGGTTGGGGATGACGATCAGCGTATCGACGTGCTTTTGCAGCTCCTCGATCCCGGTCTCGGCGGCGCGCATCCGCCGCGTGCCTTCGAACAGGAAGGGCTTGGTGACGACGCCGACGGTCAGCACGCCCTTCCGGCGCGCGATCTCGGCGATGACCGGCGCCGCGCCGGTGCCGGTGCCGCCGCCCATGCCCGCGGCGATGAAGCACATATGCACGCCTTCGAGCGCGCGCTCGATCTCGATCATCGTCTCTTCGGCCGCCGCCCGGCCGACCTCGGGCCGCGAGCCGGCGCCCAGCCCCTGGGTGATGTCCGGCCCGAGCTGGATGCGATGCTCGGCGATCGAATTGTTGAGCGCCTGGGCATCGGTGTTGGTGACGACGAAATCAACCCCCTCGATCCCGGCGCTGATCATGTTGGCGATGGCATTGCCCCCGGCGCCGCCGACCCCGATCACGGTGATGCGCGGCCGCAATTCGTCGACGGCTGGTAGACCGATATTGATGCTCATCGCCTTCTCCTGTCAGTCCCGCGCCGGATCCGCTGCGTCATGGCTGCATCGTGTAAATTGCACGAGGCGACTCGGCGAGGCAAAGCGTTTCATCGTCTTGTCCACAAGCAGGCAGGTCAGAAATAGGCTTTCATCGCGTGAACCAGCCTGGTGACCAGCCCATCCCCGGCAAATCGCGTGGCATGCTGATAGGCGGGCGCCAGCGATCGGATGTCGACCGGGTCCGCCGCGGCGTAAAGCACCAGCCCGGCAAGCGTCGTGAAGCCCGGCACGCCATGCGCCTCGGCAAGCCCGCTCATCGCCAGCGGCTTGCCGATCCGCACCGGCCGGCCAAGCGCGCTCTGCGCATAATCGGCAAGCCCGGCGAGTTCGGCGCCGCCGCCGGTCAGCACCACCAGCTGCCCGCCATGCGCGCCATGCCCGCCATGCCCGCCGCCGCCGCTTCCCGCGCCGAAACCCATCGCCCTGAGGCCTTTGCCGATCTCCTCCGACAGCCGCGCGAGTTCGGCGGTGATCACCGAGACCAGTTCGGCGCGCGGGATGCGGTTCTTGTCGTCGGCATGACGGGCGATCGGGCCGCCACCTTCCTCGCCGGGGGCATTGACCGGGATCATCTCGCGATGGTCGGCGGGGCTGGCGATCGCCGAGCCATATTTGCACTTCAGCCGTTCGGCCTGGAAGCGGCGAACACCGAAGGCCGAGGCGATCGCGTCGGTGATGTCGCCCGATCCCTTCGGCACGGTGGCAAGGCCGACCAGCATCCCGCCGGCATGCACCGAGATGGTCGTGACCTCGGCGCCGAATTCGACCAGCGCGACGCCGAGATCGCGCTCCTCGGGCGTCAGACAGGCGTGCCCGGCGGCGATCGGCGAGGCGACCACCGCCTCGACATTGAGATGCGCGTTCTGCACCGCCTCGGTCAGGTTGCGCACCGGCGCGCCGTCGGCCAGCATGACATGGATATCGACCCCCAGCCGCTCGGCATGAAGGCCGCGCGGATTGGCGACGCCATGCGCGCCGTCGAGCCAGTAATGCGCCGGCTGGGCGTGCAGCACGATGCGCCCGTCGGGCTGGATGCTGTCACCCGCGGTCAGCAGCAGCTGTTCGACATCCTCCTCCTCGATGCGCCCGCCGCCGATCTCGATGTCGCGCTGGACGATGCGGCTGGCGAGCCCCGCGCCCGAGCAGCCGATCCACACGCTCGACACGCTGGTGTTGGCCATTTGCTCGGCACGTTCGATCGCATCGCGCACCGCATAGGTCGCCGCCCCCATGTCGGTGACATAGCCGCGCTTGATGCCCTGCGCGGCACGGTGGAACGAGCTGAGCACCTTGAGCTCGCCGGTGTCCGACAGCCCGGCGATCATCGCCGAGATGCGGAACGAGCCGATATTGACCGCGCCTATGACGCGGGACACGCGGGTGGCGGCGGCCATCACTCGTTCTCCTGGCGGGCGGGCGGCGTCACCGGCGCGGCGGCAGCGCTCGCAAGCGCCCTGGCCCGCGCGAGCTTCGCTTTCGCCGAAGCCTCGGCGCGGCCGGGGACGCGGATGTAGATCCGGTCGGGATCGCGCATGTCGAAGGCGACCGCGCGGCCGCCGAGCAGCCGGTTGGCGCCGTCCATGCGGGCAAAGGCGACCAGCGCGTTCGCCGCCTGCGTCTCGCCTTCGGGCAGGAACAGCACTTGTCCGGTGCGGAAGGTGAGGTTCCAGCGGCGATCGCCCTTCCATTCGGCCGCGGCGACCTGCGGCTGGAGCGCGGGCGCCGCGGCGATCAGCCGCGACAGCGCCTCGACCTCGGCTTCGACGCCATCGCCCGACAGCACCAGCCGCCCGTGGATCCGCGAGGGCGGGATCGCTTCGAGGACATGGCCGGTGCCGTCGATCAGCGCATAGCGGTCCGCGCCGTTCGGCGCGGGGGTCCGCAGCACCGCGCGCGGCTTGCGCTCGACGATATCGACGATCAGCGTGTCGGGCAGCTGGCGCGAGACCCGTGCATCCTCGACCCATGACAATTGCAGCAGTTCGCCGCGCAGCGCATCGAGATCGACCGCGGTCATCGCCTGGTTGCGCGCCGCGAGCACGCGCTCGTAGATGGTGAGTTCGTTCATATGCTCGACCCCGCGCACCTCGACGCGGTTCACCGCGAAGCCGGCGGCATCGGCCAGCCGCGCGACCTGGCCGGCCGCCAGCGTCGGCACGCCGGCAAGGCTGGCGACGAGGAACGCAACGCCCAGCGCGCCGCCGAGAATGCCGACGAGGAACAGCCGCTGGAGCTGCCGCTCGCTCAGCGGCAGCAGCGCCATCGCCCGGTCGAGCAGCGAGCCGGTGCGCTTGCGCGCCGCACGCACCTTGCGTCGCGCGCCCTGGCGCGCCGCGGTTTTCGCGGCACTGCTGCCGCCGCGCCTGAGCGTCTGGCTCATGGGCTGCCTTCCTTGCCGGCCAGCGCGTCTTCGAGGATCGCCTCGACGAGATCGCCGTAATCGAGCCCCACGTGCCGCGCCTGTTCGGGCACCAGGCTGAGCGGGGTCATGCCGGGCTGGGTGTTGACTTCGAGCAGGAACAGCCCCTCTACACCCTGCGAATCGTCCCAGCGAAAATCGGCGCGGCTGGTGCCCCGGCAGCCCAGCAGCCGATGCGCGGCAAGCGCGATCTCGCGGCAGGCCAGCGCGATCTCCTCGGGGATCCCGGCGGGGCAGACATGCTCGGTCAGGCCGTCTGTATATTTGGCGGCGAAGTCGTAGAAGCCGCTGCTGGGCTTCAATTCGGTGACCATCAGCGCACGCGGTCCGTCCCTGGCGGCGAGCACCGCGACGGTGAGTTCGCGCCCGCGGATGAAGGGTTCGGCAAGCAGGCGCGCGAAATGCCGCCACGGCCCCTGCGCCTCGCGCGAAATCGGCGTGCCGAAATTGCTGGCCTCGGTGACGATCGCCACCCCGACCGAGGAGCCTTCGTTGACCGGCTTGAGCACGAAGGGGCGCGGCAGCGGATCGCGCCGGTACAATTCCTCGCTGGCGACGATCCGTCCGCCTGGCATCGGGATGCCATGTGGCACGAGCGCCTGCTTGGTCAGGCCCTTGTCGATGGCGATGACCGAGGTGGCGAGCCCCGAATGGGTATAGCAAAGCCCCATGAGGTCCATCATCCCCTGGACGGTGCCGTCCTCGCCCGGGGTGCCGTGAAGCGCGTTGAACACGATATCGGGTGCCGCTTCGGCAAGGCGCTGCGCGACATCGCGGCCCATGTCGATTGCGGTGACCCTGTGGCCGCGCGCGCGCAGCGCCCCGGCAACCCCGCGCCCGCTCATCAGCGAGACCTCGCGCTCGCTCGACCAGCCGCCCATGAGGACGGCGACATGGAGGCGCGGCAGCGTCATGGCCGGCCCACCCGCTCGATTTCCCATTCGAGATCGACCCCGCTGTCGAGCGCGACGCGGCGGCGCACCTCCTCGCCCAGCGCCTCGATGTCGGCGCTGGTGGCATGGCCGGTGTTGATGAGGAAGTTGGTGTGCTTCTCGCTCACCTGCGCACCGCCCAGCGCAAGCCCGCGGCAGCCGGCGCGATCGACCAGTTCCCATGCCCTGGCGCCAGCGGGGTTCTTGCCAACGGGGTTCTTGCCAACGGGGTTCTTGAAGGTCGAGCCGCCGGTGCGGCTGCGCAGCGGCTGCGCGGCTTCGCGCGCGGCGGCGATGCGGTCCATCTCGGCCTGGATCGCGCCGGGCTCGCCCGCGCACCCCCTGAAGCGCGCGGCGACCACCACCGCACCCTCGGGAAGCTCCGAATGGCGATAGCGATAGCGCAGGTCCGCCACCCCCAGCGTGAGCAGCGCGCCATCGCGCATCACCACGTCGCAATCGACGAGCCGATCGGCAACCTCGGCGCCATAGGCGCCGCCGTTCATCCGCACGAAGCCGCCGACGGTGCCGGGGATGCTGCGCAGGAATTCAAGCCCGGCGATCCCCGCGTCGCGCGCTTTCGACGAGACAAGGATGCCGCTCGCCCCGCCGCCGCAGGCGAGCGTCAGCGGCGCGCTGGCCCTGACCTTCGCAAACGCCTTGCCGAGCCGCACCACCACCCCCGGCACGCCGCCATCGCGGATGATGAGGTTCGAGCCGAGCCCGAGCGCCATCACCGGCAGCCGCGGATCGAGATCGCGCAGGAAGCCACGCAGATCGTCGACATCGGCGGGCTCGAACAGCCAGTCGGCCGCGCCCCCCGTCTTGAACCAGACGAGCGGCGCCAGCGCCGCGCCGGCGGTCAGCCGTCCGGCGACGCGGGGGAGCGCGGCGGCCCTCATGCGCGGCCCATCGCGGCCGATTGCGCCGCAACCGCCGCGCCGAGCCCCGCCGCCCACTTCGTGATGTCGCCCGCGCCGAGGCAGACGACCATGTCGCCTTCCTGCAGGGTCGCGGCGAGCGCCGCCGCCAGCGGTTCGGGTCCGGCGACGGTCTGCGCCGAGCGGTGGCCGCGCGCCTTGATCCCCTCGACCAGCACGGTCGAATCGACGCCTTCGATCGGCGCCTCGCCCGCGGCATAGACGGGCGCGGCATAGACCACGTCGGCATCGTTGAACGCGGTCTGGAAGTCGCCCATGTGATCGCGCAGCCGCGTGTAGCGATGCGGCTGCACCACCGCGATCACCCGGCCGCGCGCGCCCTCGCGCGCGGCGGCGAGCACCGCGCGGATCTCGACCGGATGGTGGCCGTAATCGTCGATGATCGCCGCGCCCAGCACCTCGCCGACCATGGTGAAGCGCCGCTTGACCCCGCCGAACTGCGCGAAGCCCGCGCGGATGCGGTCATCGTCCACCCCCATCTCGACCGCGACCGCGACCGCGGCGAGCGCGTTCTGGACATTGTGCCGGCCGGGCATCGGCAGGCGGATGTCCTCGATGCGGCGGAAGCTGCCGTCGCGCCGGCGCAGCACCGCGGTGAAGCCATTGCCACCCGGAAACGGCACCACCGCCTCGCCGCGCACGTCCGCCTGCGCCGAAAAGCCATAGGTGATGACCCGGCGATCGCGCACCCGGGGGATGATCGCCTGCACCTCGGGATGATCGATGCACAGCACCGCGGCACCATAGAAGGGCACGTTCTCGATGAATTCGACGAAGCACTCCTTCACCCGCTCGAAGCTGCCGTAATGGTCGAGATGCTCGGGATCGATATTGGTGACGACCGCGATCGTGCCGTCGAGCCGCAGGAAGCTGCCGTCGCTCTCGTCGGCCTCGACCACCATCCAGTCGCTGGCGCCAAGCCGCGCGTTCGAGCCATAGCTGTTGATGATCCCGCCGTTGATCACCGTCGGGTCTATGCCGCCCGCATCGAGCAGCGCGGCGACCAGCGAGGTCGTCGTCGTCTTGCCATGCGTGCCGGCGATGGCGACGGTGCTCTTGAGCCGCATCAGCTCGGCCAGCATCTCGGCGCGGCGCACCACCGGAATGCGCGCTTCAAGCGCTGCGACGACTTCGGGATTGTCGCGCCGCACCGCGGTCGAGGTGACGACCACCGCCGCATCGCCGACATTTTCTGCCTTGTGGCCGATCGTCACCGCGATGCCGCGCTTGCGCAGCCCCTCGATCCCGTAGCCTTCGGCGATGTCGCTGCCCTGGACGCGATAGCCAAGGTTGCTCATCACCTCGGCGATCCCCGACATGCCGATGCCGCCGATGCCGACGAAATGGATGATGCCGATATCGGTGCCGACGCCCTTCATGCGGGCAGCCCCCGGCCGATCGGCTGCGCATGGCCGCCGATGCGGATGACATCCATGAGCGGCGCCGCGCCGAAGCTCTCGACAAGATCGGCAAGGTCCTGCGCCGCGCGCGGCCGCCCGCAGTTCCACGCGGCATGCGCGGCGTTGGCCAGCGCCTCGGGCGCCTGCGCGAGCGCGAGAATCTGCTTGGCGAGCTCGGTCGCGGTGAAGCGGTCCTGGCGGATCGCGCGGGCGCCGCCCGCGGCGGTGATCTCGCGAGTGTTGGCCATCTGGTGATCGTCGGTGGCGATGGCGAGCGGCACGAGGATCGCCGGGCGCCCGGCAACGGTCAGCTCGGCGATGGTCGAGGCGCCGGCCCGGCCGATGAACAGATGGGTATCGGCGAGCCGCTCGGCCATATCCTGAAAATAGCTGCCGAGTTCGGCGGGAATATCGTGCCCCGCATAGCGCGCGCGCACCGCTTCGATATCCTCCGGCCGGCATTGCTGCGTCACCTGCAGGCGCGTCGCCAGCGCCGGCGGCAGCATCGACAGCCCGTCGGGCACGACCTCGGAAAGCACCCGCGCGCCCTGGCTGCCGCCGGTGACGAGCACGCGCAGCAGCCCGTCCCTCGTCAGCGGCGGGAAGGGCTGGTCGCGCAGCGCCAGCACCTCGGGCCGCACCGGATTGCCGACGCAATGCACCTTGGCGGCATGGCGCGACGCGAGGCGCGCGACCTCGTCATAGGCGGTGGCGATGGCATCGACCTTGCGCGCGAGAAAGCGGTTGACCCGCCCGAGCACCGCGTTCTGCTCGTGAATGATCGTCGGGATCGCAAGATCCTGCGCGGCAAGCAGCGCCGGCAGCGCCGGATAGCCGCCGAAGCCGATCACCGCCGACGGCTGGAAGCTGTCGAACAGGCGCCGCGCCATCGCCCGTCCCTCGCGGATGTCGGCAAGCGCGCGCAGCCAGGCGAACGGGTTGCGGCCTTCGATCCGCCCGGCGCGGATGACATGCGCGGGCAGCGTCTCGGGCTTGCCGGGGATCGCCACCCCGCGCCGGTCGGTGACCAGCGCGACGTGATGGCCGCGCCGCTCCAGCTCCACCGCCAGCGCGAAGGCGGGGATCAGATGGCCGCCGGTGCCGCCGGCGGCGAGGACATAGTGGCGCGTGACGCTCATCTCGCGGCCTTCCACGGCACCGGCGCGCGGCGCGCGAAGGGATCCTTCGCGAGATAGGGATTGCGCCGCGTGATCGCGAGCAGGAAGCCGACCCCGAGGCACAGCGCGATCGTCGAGGAGCCGCCATAGGAGATCAGCGGCAGCGTCATCCCCTTGGAGGGAAACAGCTGGAGGTTGACGAGGATGTTGATGAACGCCTGACCCCCAAGCTGCGCAACCAGCCCGGTGGCGGCAAGCACGGTGAACAGATCCTCCTCGTCCACCAGCCGATACAGCACCCTCAGAATGATCGCGAGATAGAGCAGCACGATCACCGCGCAGGCGATCAGCCCGCCTTCCTCGCCGATCACCGAGAAGATATAGTCGGTATGCGCCTCGGGCAGGCTCAGCTTGCGCGTGCCGAGCCACAGCCCGGTCCCCGTCCAGCCGCCCGCGATCAGCGTGTGCCTGGCGATATCGACCTGGTCATAGGCGGTGCCGCCGCCGAGGAAGGCATCGATGCGGTGCCGGGCATTGCCATACAACATATAGGCCGCGCCAAGCCCGAACAGGCCGACGCCGCAGATCGCGCCGATGCGCTTCATCGACAGGCCCGAAAGGAACATCATCACGAACCACACCGCGCCGAACAGCACGGTCGAGCCGAAATCGGGCTGCGCCATCAGCAGCACGCCGATCACCACCACGATCCCGGTCGCGATCCTCATCACCGGCAGGCGCGGATCGCGCAGCCGCCACGAGAGGATCCAGGCGAGCGCGATCGCAAAGGCCGGCTTCATGAATTCGGACGGCTGCAACGAGATACCAAGGTTCAGCCAGCGCTTGGCGCCATTGACCGTGCTGCCGAACAGCGGCACCAGAATCAGCGCGAACAGCATCGCCGAGCCGAGCAGGATGCCCAGCCGCCGTGCGGCATCGCGCGGCAGCAGCGAGGCGATGAACAGCGTGACGATGCCCAGCGCCTGCCAGCGCAGGTGCAGCGTCAGGAAGTGCATGTCGTCGAGATGGACCCTGGCGGTCGATAGCTGCTTGGCGCTGGCCGGCGAGGCGACCGCCACCGCGACCGTGCCGATCGCCATCAGCAGCAGCACGAGTCCAAGCAGCACCCGGTCGATCTCGCGCCACCAGATCGCCAGCTCGCTTCTGCGGCTGCGCTGGATGCGCGGGCTCTGGCCGGCGATCGGCCGCGATCCGGGGATGAACGGCGGGGTGCTGGCCATCAGCCGGCGCCTCCCCCGGCTTTGTCGGGGCCGGTCAGCGCCGCGACGATCTGGCCGAACGCCAGCCCCCGCGCCTCGTAATCGCGGAACTGGTCGAAGCTCGCGCAGGCGGGTGAAAGCAGCACGACATCGCCCGGCCGCGCCGCGGCGATCGCCGCACGAACCGCCTCGACCAGCATTTCGCTGCGGGTGACGGGCATGACGCCCTCCAGCAGCTCGGCAAAGCGCGGCCCGGCATCGCCGATCGTGTAGGCAGCGGCGACATGCGCGAAGAACGGCGCGCATTCGTCGAGATCGTCGCCCTTGGGCAGTCCGCCCACGATCCAGTGGATGCGCGCGCGCCGGCCCGAATCGCCGGCGCGCGGCGGAAAGGCGGCGAGCGCGGGGGCAGCGGACGCCGGGTTGGTCGCCTTGCTGTCGTTGACGAACAGGACGCCGCCCGCCTCGGCGACGGTTTCCATGCGATGCGGCAGGCCGCGGAAGCTTTTGAGCCCGGTCTCGATCACCGCCTCGCTCACCCCGAGATGGCGCACCGCCGCGACCGCGGCGGCGGCATTGGCGCGATTATGCGGCCCGGGAAGCGAGGGCCAGTCGGCCTGGTCGCCGGGAAGCTCCACCCCGTCGATGAAGGCGAAGGGCTGGCCGGGGGGAGCATAGCGCAGCGCCTCCTCGTCGATCGCGGCGTGGTAGTCGACGATCGCAAGGTGCCCCGCCGCCTGCATCCCGAACAGCCGCGCCTTCGAATCGACATAGGCGGCATAGCTGTCATAGCGGTCGAGATGGTCGGGCGAGAGGTTGAGCAGCATCGCGACATCGCAGTCGAGCCGCTGCGTGAGGTCGATCTGGAAACTGGACAATTCAAGAACATAGACACCCTGCTTCCGGGCATCGCCGACAAGGGGCACCTCTCCCAGGATCGGCCGGCCGATATTGCCGCTGACCCGCGCCGGAATGCCCGCGCAGCGCAGCAGATGGCCCGTCAGCGCGGTGGTCGTCGATTTGCCGTTGGTGCCGGTGATGCCAATGACGCGATGCGGCGGCAGGTCACGGCGCGCCTCGGCGAACAGCTCGATGTCGCAGATCAGCGGCACGCCGGCGGCACGCGCCGCCTCGGCGACCGGGTGGCGGTTGATCGGAATCCCCGGCGAGACGACAAGCGCGGTGTAAGGCGCAAGGTCGAGCGTGCAGGGATCGGCCATGTCGAGCCGCCCCGCGACGAAGGCGGCGGAATGCGCGGCGAGCGTTGCCGCGCGCGGCTCCTCGCGCGCGTCCCAGGCGGTAACCGCCGCGCCGCTCGCCAGCAGCGTCGCGACGCTTGCCTGCCCCGAACGCGCGAGCCCCAGCACCGCATAGCGCTTGCCGGAAAAGGCGGCACTGACGATCACCTACCTGAGCTTCAGCGTCGAGAGGCCGATCACCGCCAGCACGATCGAGATGATCCAGAAGCGGATCACCACGGTCGATTCGGCCCAGCCGAGCTGCTCGAAATGGTGGTGGATCGGCGCCATGCGAAACACCCGCCGGCCGGTGCGCTTGTAGAAGAACACCTGGATGATGACCGAGGCCGCTTCGAGCACGAACAGCCCGCCGACGATCGCCAGCACGATCTCGTGATGCGCGGCCACCGCGATTGCCCCCAGCGCCCCGCCGAGCGCGAGGCTGCCGGTATCGCCCATGAACACCGCCGCGGGCGGCGCGTTGAACCACAGGAAGCCAAGCCCCGCCCCCATGATCCCGGCGCACAGGATGGCAAGCTCGCCGGCATGCGGCACATGCGGAATGCCCAGATAGGTCGCGTAATCGATCCGCCCGGTGAGATAGGCGATGATCGCAAAGGTGCCGGCGGCGATGATCACCGGCATCGTCGCCAGCCCGTCGAGCCCGTCGGTGAGATTGACCGCGTTGCCCGCCCCGACGATCACCACCGCGGCGAAGACATAATAGAAATAGCCCAGCGGGATGTAGCGGCGGCTGAGGAAGGGAACGTAGAGATTGGTGCTGATCTGGCTGACGATGATCCACGCGGCCAGCCCGGCGACGACGAACTCGGCGATCAGCCGGACCTTGCCCGAAACGCCCTTGTGGCTGCGCTTGGTGACCTTGTCGTAATCGTCGAGAAAGCCGATCAGCCCGAAGCCCAGCGTCACCGCAAGGCAGGCAAGCACGAAGGGATCGGCAAGGTCCATCCACAGCACCATCGCCACCAGCAGCGAGATGAGGATCATCAGCCCGCCCATCGTCGGGGTGCCGCGCTTGGCGAAATGAGTGCTGGGGCCATCCTCGCGGATCGGCTGCCCCTTGCCCTGGCGCAGACGCAGCATGACGATGAAGCGCGGGCCGATGAGCAGCCCGACCGCAAGCGCCGTCATCAGCGCCGCGCCGGCGCGAAAGCTCTGATAGCGGATAAGGTTCGCCAGCCCCGCGAAATGGAACCAGTCGGCGAGAAGATAGATCATATCCGCTTACGACCCGTCCGCATGTTCGAGAAGCGCGGCGACCAGCCTCGCAAGCCCCACGGCATTCGATCCCTTGACCAGGATCGCATCGCCCTTCGCCAGCCCGAAGGTGGCCAGCGCCGCGCGCGCCTCATCCACATCCGCGCAATGCGCGAAGGCCACCGCGCCGGCAAGCGGCTGCGCGCCCGCTTTCCCCAGCTCATCGGCGAGCGGGGCCATCTCCGCGCCGACCAGCAGCGCGAAATCGACCCCCGCATCGGCCAGCGGCGCGGCGAGCGCGGCGTGCAGCGCCGGCCCGAAATCGCCCAGTTCCTTCATCGCGCCGAGAATGGCGATGCGACGCCGCGCCGGGGTTTCGCCCAGCGCGGCGATGGTCGCGCGCATCGAGGCGGGGTTGGCGTTGTAGCTCTCGTCGATGAGCAGCGCCTCGCCGCCCGCGGGCACGCGGACACGGTGGCGCGCGCCGCGGCCCTGCATCCCCGCGAGTTCGGCGAGCGCCAGCCCGGCCGCGCCGAGATCGCCGCCCACGGCGCGCACCGCCGCCATCACCGCGAGCGAATTCAGCACCCAATGTTCGCCCGGCGCGGCAACGGTATAGCACAGCCGCCGATCGCCCATGTCGATGGTGACGAGCGTTCCGCCGGCACCCGCAACCGCATCGAGCAGCCGCACCTCGGCCGCGTCCGAACGGCCGAAGGAGACGACCTGCGCCCCGCAGTCGCGCGCGGCGGCGCGCAGCCGCGCATGATGCGCGCTGTCGGCGGGAACGATCGCGGTGCCGCCGGGAACCAGGCCCGTGAAGATTTCCGCCTTGGCGTCGGCGATCGCCTCCTCGCTTCCCAGCATCTCGATATGCGCGGGCGCGATCGCGGTCACCACCGCGACATGCGGCCGCACGAGCGCGGTCAGCCCGGCGATCTCGCCCGCATGGTTCATCCCCATCTCGAAAATGCCGAAACGGCTGCGCGCCGGCATCCGCGCGAGGCTGAGCGGCACGCCGACGTGATTGTTGTAGCTTTTGAGCGAGCGATGCGCCGCCCCGTGGCTCGCCCGGTCGAGCGCGGCGAACAGCGCCTCCTTGACGCTGGTCTTGCCGACCGAGCCGGTGACGCCGATGATCCGCGCCGGGGTCCGCATCCGCGCCGCGCGCGCCAGCGCCTCAAGCGCGGCGAAGCTGTCGGGGACAAGGACATGCGGGCCGGGCACGCCTTGCGAGACCAGCGCGGCCGCCGCCCCGCGCTCCAGCGCACCGGCGACATGGTGGTGGCCGTCAGTCGTCTCGCCCTTCAGCGCGACGAAGAGATCGCCCTCGCCGACCTCGCGCGAATCGAAGGCAACGCCGCTCACCAGGAAATCGCCCGAGGCGAGCCCGCCGGTCGCCTCGGCGATCTCGCGCGCGCTCCACAGCGCGAGCGGCAGCGCATCGTCGGCTTCCGCCGGCCAGTCGATCACATGCGCGCGGTTCATCGCCACTCTCCTGTATCGGGCTGTCCCGCCGCCTCGCGCGCGACCGCGACATCGTCGAAGGGCAGGATGCGCATCGCCTCGCCGCGGCCGACGATCTGGCCCTGTTCGTGCCCCTTGCCGGCGATGAGCACGATATCGTCGCGCCCGGCCATGGCGATGGCGGCGGCGATCGCCGCGCGGCGATCGCCGATCTCGCGCGCGGCGGGGCCGGCACCCGCCAGCACCGCCGCGCGGATTGCCGCCGGGTCCTCGCCGCGCGGATTGTCGTCGGTGACGATCACCACCTCGGCATCGCGCGCGGCGATCCGGCCCATTTCGAGCCGCTTGCCCTGGTCGCGGTCGCCGCCCGCGCCGATCACCGCGATCAGCCGCCCGGTAACATGCGCTCGCAGCGCCGCGAGCGCGGCGGCAAGCGCGTCGGGGGTATGCGCGTAATCGACATAGGCGGGCGCGCCCGCGGCGGTGATCGCGGCGCGTTCCAGCCGGCCGCGCACCGGCTGGAGCCGGGCAAGCGCGTCGAACACCCGGGCCGGCTCGGCGCCGGTCGCCAGCGCGAGCCCGGCGGCGACCAGCGCATTCGCCGCCTGATAGGCGCCGATAAGCGGCAGGGTGAGGCGCTGCGTCGTGCCAGCATGTTCAACCGCGATCCGCTGGCCGAGCTGGCCAGGCTCGCGCGCGAGGAGGCGCAAGCCGTCTCCGGCGGTTCCCACCGTCATCACGCGCAGCCCCGCGGCGCGCGCCTGCGCGCAGGCGCGCTGCGACCATGCGTCGTCGGCCCAGATCACCGCGCAGCCGCCCGGCTCGACCACCTCGGTGAACAGCCGCATCTTGGCAGCGAAATAGCTGTCCATATCGGCATGGTAATCGAGATGGTCGCGGCTCAGATTGGTGAAGGCGCCGGCGCGCACGCGCAGCCCCTCGTTGCGATACTGGTCGAGCCCGTGGCTCGATGCCTCATAGGCGACATGCGTCACCCCCTCCCGCGCGAGCCCGGCCATATTGGCGAGAAAGGTGACGATATCGGGGGTGGTGAGCCCGGTCGCGACGCTTTCATCGGGGGTGGTGACGCCGAGCGTGCCGATCGAGGCGGCGCTGAAGCCGGCCATGCGCCACAGCTGGCGGGTCATCTCGACGGTCGAGGTCTTGCCGTTGGTGCCGGTGACGGCAACGATCGTCCCGGGCACCGGCCGGTAGAAGGGCGCGGCGAGCCGGGCAAAGGCGCGGCGGGGATTGGCCTGGGCCAGATGCAGCGCGCCCGCGACCTCCGCCTCGGGCCGCGCCACCACCGCGAGCGCACCTGCCGCGATCGCGGCGGGAATGTAGCGCTCGCCATTGACGCTGTGGCCCACAAAGGCGCCGAACACATTGCCCGGCGCGACCTTGCGATGATCGATGGCAAATCCCGTCACCGTCGCCGTGCCGACGCCTTCGGGCAGCGCGAGGTCGGCGGCGCGGGCCAGTTCGGCGAGCGTCATTCGCCCTCCCCGTTGGCGACCAGCGGCGCGACGTCGGCGATGTCGATGTCGCGCGTATCGTCGGGCATGACGCCAAGCAGCGGCCCGATCCGCGGGATCACCCGGCCGACCACCGGCGCCGCATTCCAGGCGGCGGTGCGCTGGCCCATGGTCACCGCGGTCGCCTTGGGCTGTTCGAGCGTTGCCAGCACGATGTAGCGCGGGTGATCCATCGGGAAGGCGGAGGCGAAGGTGGTGATCACCTTGTCCTTGTGATAGCCGCCGCGGTCACCGATCTCGGCGGTGCCGGTCTTGCCGCCGACCCGGAAGCCGGCGGCATTGGCCGAGCGGCCGGTGCCGACCGAGGTGATGAGCCGCAGCAACTGGCGGATGCGCGCGCTGGTCTCGGGCTTCCAGATGCGCCGGCTCTCGACCGGAGCGCCGGGAGCGAGCTTCATCAGCGTCGCCGGGTGCCACACGCCGCCGTTGACCAGCGCCGCATAGGCGCAGGCGATATGCAGCGGGGTGACGGCCAGCCCATGGCCATAGGCGACGGTGGTGGTGGTCACATCGGACCATTTGCCCGCAGGAAAATGCGGCTCGCCGCGCGCCGGCAGCTCGATGACCGGCCGGCGGTCGAAGCCGAGCGCGCGCAGCGTCGCGCTCAGCCGCTGCCAGCCGAGTTCGAGCCCGACCTGCGAGAGCACGATATTCGAGGAATGGACAAGCGCCTCGGGCACGTTGAGCGTCGCGCCGAAGTCCTTGTCGTCGTGCACCAGGTGGCCACCGACCACGCGCTGCTTGCCTGCGGGATAGCGGCGCGCAAGATCGGTGACGGCGCCCGCCTCGATCGCCGAGGCGACGGTGATCGGCTTCAGCACCGAGCCCAGCTCGTAGATCTCGCTGGTGATGTGATTGCGCATCAGCTTTTCGCCATTGGCAGCGACGACGCGCGGAACATTGGGATCGAACGAGGGCAGCGAGGCGAGCGCGAGCACCTCGCCGGTGTCGACGTCGAGGACGATGCCGCCGCCGCCCGCCGCATCCGATTCGCTGATGCCGCGTTCGAGTTCGTCCTCAAGCGCGCCCTGGACACGGGTGTCGATCGACAGCACCGCCGGGGTGCCGCGATCGCCGCGCAACCGCTTGTCGAGCACCTGCTCCATGCCGTACTGGCCATGACCCTCGGCATCGACATAGCCGAGAATATGCGCACCCATCGAGCCTTGCGGATAATAGCGCTCGACCTCGCGCGGGAATTCGAGCGCCGGCTCGCCCAGCGCATGCACCCGGTTCGCTTCCTCGGGAAGGATGCGGCGGCGCAGATATTGCGGCTTGCCCGAGGCAAGGCGCCGGGCAAGATCGGCCTCGTCGAGATCGGGAAAGATGCGGTGCAGCGCCGCCGCTGTCGCCTGCGGCCCTTCGACGAGCGGCGCGCCATCACCCATCGCCCCCGGATCGAACCACAGCGAATAGGAGGGAAAGGCGCGCGCAAGCGGCACGTTGTTGCGATCGACGATATCGGCGCGATCGGGCAGCAACGCATCCTCGATCGGGTCGCGACGCGCGCCATTGTCGGCGATGCCCAGATGCACGATCTGCGCGATCGCGGTCAGCGCGATCACCGCGAAGACGCGCAGCACCCAGCGCACCCTGAGCTTGGCGTCGGCCAGCGCCTGGCAGCGCAGATCGACCAGTTCGAGACGCTGCTGCGCGCCCGCGAGCCGCCGCCCGCCCTGGCCGGGGCCAAGGCGCGGCGCGGTCAGCGTGGAAATCGCGGCGGGCTGGGCGGCGCGGTTCACTCGGCCTTGCCCGCGCGGTCCACGCGCGACAGCCGGTCGCGCAGCGTGGCAGCGGTCAGCACCGCATGACCCCCGGACGCGCGAACCTCGGCGGCCATCGCCTCGCCGGTAAGCTGCGGGACGAGCGCGGCAACGCCCGCGCCCACGCCCGGTTCGCCCTCGGCGGCGGCCACCTCGATCGGCGCCGGGGCATCGGGCGCGCGCGGCTTGCCGAGCATGGCGAGCTGGCGCTCGTTTTCGAGATATTGCGCGGCTTCGGGCGCCTTGTAGCCGAAATCGAGATCGTTGATCCCGGCCAGCTGCTGCTGATTGGCGCGGGTTTCAAATTCGGTGGCGAGAAACTGGTTCTCGCGCTTCAGCGCGACGATCTGGCGCTCGGCGAGCTGGACCTCGCTCTTGACCGCATTGACCCTCAGCACCAGCAGCCCGGTCAGCACGGTGCAGACGAAGAGCAGCGTGAACCAGCCGATCGAATGGAGGCGATCGCGCGTCATGCCGCCCTCCTCGCCTCGCGCGGCGGAGCATCGCCGCGCAGCGCGCTGCGCAGCGTTGCCGAGCGCGCGCGCGGGTTGCGCGCGATCTCGGCCTCGCCGGGGCGCACCGGCCTTGCGACCGCGCGAAACGCCGGCCGCCCCGCGGGTGTGGCGAGCGGCAGATGGCGCGAGGCGCCGGGCTCGCCGCTCGCCTGCCGCAGGAACTGCTTGACGATGCGATCCTCAAGGCTGTGGAAGGTCACCACCGCGAGCCGCCCGCCGGGCGCGAGCAGATGTTCGGCCGCGCCAAGGCCCAGCACCAGCTCGTCGAGCTCGCCGTTCACATGGATGCGGATCGCCTGGAAGCTGCGCGTTGCCGGATCCTTTGGCGCGCCGGGGCGATGGCCCAGCGCCTTGCGCACCACCCGCGCAAGCTCGCCGGTGGTGGCAAGCGGTCGCGCCGCGACGATTGCCCGGGCGACACGACGCGACTGCCGCTCCTCGCCATAGCGATACAGCACGTCGGCGATCGCCGCTTCGGCGGCGGTGTTGACGAAGTCCGCCGCGCTTGCCCCCGCCTGCTCCATCCGCATGTCGAGCGGGCCGTCGCTCTGGAAGGCGAAGCCGCGCGCCGGCTGGTCGAGCTGCATCGAGGAGACGCCGATGTCCATGGCGATACCCGCCACCGTCGCCACCCCCGCTTCGGCGAGCGCCTCGACCATCTCCGAAAAGCGGCGCGGATGCAGCACCAGCCGTGGCGGCGCCTCGCGCGTCTCGGGCCAGGCGCGGCCGGCGGCGATCGCGTCGGGATCGCGGTCAAAGGCATGCACCACCGCGCCGGCATCGAGAAAGGCGCGCGTATAGCCGCCGGCGCCGAAGGTCGCATCGACGATCACCGCGCCGGGGGTGATGGCCAGCGCCGCCAGCACCTCGTCACGCAGCACCGGAACATGCGCCGTGCTCATCGGCGCCCCCGCGCCTGCCCGGCCATGAAGCTCGCGCAGGCGGCGCGGGCGACCATCCACTGGCTGCCCTCCTGCGCTTCCAGCACCGCGGGCGCCCACATCGTGAACAGCTCGCGCGCGGCGTGGAAATAGATCGGGCCATCGTCGATGCCGACGATCTTGCGCAGATAGGCCGGCAGGATCACCCGCCCCGACGCATCGTAGGAAGTTTCGGCAACATCACCGAAGATGAGATCGCGCGCGGCACGATCGAAGGGCAGTCCGGCACGAATCGCCATTTCGTGGTCGCGGTCGATCTCTGAATGAAGCTTCTCGTAATAGGACCTGCCAAAGCCGATCAGGCAGTTCCAGCTTTCGTGCCGCGTTACGAACAGAAGGTTTTGGTTGCCGCTCGACTGGGTGACGATTTTTCTCAGATGCGGCGGCAGCAGGTAGCGGCACTTGTCGCCCTGCGGCGAAAAGCCGTGACCGCTGTAAATGACCGGCGCGTCAGCCACCCAATGCCCCCGTCCCCGTCCCAAGGACGCCGGAAACCGTCCAATCCCCCCTTTGACCCGGCACAGGCCCGGCCGCTGGCGACACGCACGAATCCCCGCGCGATGCGGCGGTTTATCGCGTCCCGATCATGCAGGGAAGGGAAAATCTGGGAAATTCCGCCACTTTTCCGGCGTTTTAGCATAAAATGCTATTTATCAATATATTAAATGCCACACGCCCCTTTCCCGTTACCGCCGATATTGCCGATTTTCCGCAGAAATCGCGACCGTTCCGGTGCGGCGTGGCACATTTTCCCGGAGTCGTGGCACGCGAACGCAGGAAAGGTGACGCACACTCCCGCGCTGTCCCGCCAGAGCATCGCGCCGAGACGTGGGCGCCGGATTTCGGCAAAACGCGATGCGATAACGAAGACCTGGCGATGGTCAGTGCTGCGGGGTGGCGCGCGGCGTCGGCGTGTGGCTGCTGGCGGCGACATTCGGCGCGGGAACCACGCCGATGTCGGCCAGCGGATCGCTGGTGCTGCTCGCGACCCGGCTGCTGACGGGGACCAGCCCCGCCGACTGGGCGCTGTCGGCCAGCCGCGCGCGATCCATGATGATGTTCGCCAGCGCGACGATCAGCAGCATCGCGGCAAGACCAAACAGCCCCAGTTGCAGCCGCTGCACCGCCTGCGCCCGCCGTTCGCGCGGGCTTGGCGGCGTGAAATGCTGCGCGGCGGTCGCCTTTTCGACCAGGCCAGGAGCTTCATAATCCGGCATCTGCCGATTGTCCTAGCCGATCACGCCAGCCAGGGAAATACCCGCAGGCCCTTCGCCTCCAGCCAGGCGCGGTTGAACAGCGTCGAGAGATAGCGAAAGCCGGTGTCGCACAGGATGGTGGCGACGCGCGCATCCTTGCGCCCCGCCGCGACGAGCTGCCGCCCGAGCGCCACCGCGCCCGCGACATTGATCCCCGAGGAAAGCCCGAGACACAGCCCTTCCTCCTGAAGCAGCCGCCCGACCCAGGCGATCCCCTCATCATCGGAAATGCGGAACTGGGTATCGATCGGCGCGCCCTCCAGATTGGCGGTGATCCGGCTCTGGCCGATGCCTTCGGCCACCGAACTGCCTTCGGCGCGCAATTCGCCATGCGCGTAAAAATTGTAGAGCGCGGCGCCATGCGGATCGGTGAGCGCGATGGTGACCGCCTCGTCATGCGCCTTCAGCCCCATGCCGACCCCGGCGATCGTCCCGCCGGTGCCCGCGGCGCAGGTGAAGCCGTCGATACGGCCCTCCATCTGCGCCCAGAGTTCCTCGGCGGTGCCTTCGATATGCGCCTTGCGGTTGGCGATATTGTCGAACTGGTTCGACCAGACCGCGCCGGGGGTTTCCTCGGCCAGCCGGCGCGAGGTGTGGACGAAATGCCCCGGGTTGGAAAACGGCGCCGCCGGCACCAGCACCAGCTCCGCGCCGAGCGCGCGCAGCGTGTCCATCTTCTCGCGCGATTGCGTCTCGGGCATGACGATGACCGTGCGATAGCCCAGCGCATTGGCGACCAGCGCAAGGCCGATCCCGGTATTTCCCGCCGTGCCCTCGACGATCGTCCCGCCCGGCGCCAGCGCGCCGCGCCGCTCGGCATCGCGCACGATCCACAAGGCGGCGCGATCCTTGACCGAGGCGCCGGGATTGGCAAATTCGCATTTGCCCCAGATCTCGCACCCCGCCGCCCGGCTCGGGCCGTCGAGCAGCACGAGCGGCGTATCGCCGATGAGATCGAGTGCGCTGCGTCGGACAGGGGGCGTCACCATCCCGCCACAGGTAGGGGCGCTGCTGCCAAGGTGCAATCGCTGAAATGGCGGCCGGACGGCGTCAGCCCCCGGCAAGCCGGCCGCGCCCGTCGCGCCCGATCGTCAGCCCGACCAGCACCGGCATCGCCAGCAGCACCAGCGGATATTGCAGCAGCAGCCCGGCGATGATCGCGATGGCGAGCGGCTGCTGGATGCCCGATCCCTGGCCGATCGCCAGCGCCAGCGGCAGCAGCGTCAGGATTGCCGCCAGCGTGGTCATGGTGATCGGCCGCAGCCGGTTGCGGCTCGCCTCGCGCGCGGCCGCAAGCGGCGCGAGCGTGCGGCACAGATCCTCATACTCCGAGACATAGAAGATCGCCATCTCGGTGCCGATGCCGATGATCATCGTCATCCCCATCAGCGCGGTGATGTTGAGATCAACACCCGTGATCCACAGCGCGGTGAACACCGCGGTCGTCGAAAGCAGCGCGCAGCCGATGATGATGAGCGGGCTCGAAAAGCGCCGGTAGAGCACGAGGAGCAGCGCGAATTCCGCGATCAGCGCGGCAACGAACACCCGCGCCAGCCCGGCGAAGGCAAGCTGCTGCTGCTGGTAGAGCCCGCCAAGCTCGTAGCGCACCCCGGGCGCAAGCACGCCGGGACGCGCCAGCACCTGCCGCACATCGGCAAGCGCGGCGCCGAAGCCGCGCCCCTCGATCCGGCCGGTGACCGCGACCATCGGTTCGAGGTTCTCGCGGCTGATCTGCGGCTGGCCGGTCACGCTTACCAGATCGGCGACGCGCGCCAGCGCGACGAGATGGCCATCGCTCGCCCGGATCGGCAGCCGGGCGAGTTCGTCGCGGGTGATGGTCATCATTCCGGGCAGGCGGACACGCACATCGACCGATTTGGTCGGCTGGGGCAGCGAGGTCGCGACAAGCCCGGTCAGCGCCGCATCGAGCGCGGCCTGCACC
>JAGWPW010000170.1 GCA_028870315.1 Sphingomonadales bacterium
AATCAAGAACGCAGATCGCACCGTCGAGCACGCGCAGCGAGCGTTCCACCTCGATGGTGAAGTCAACGTGCCCGGGGGTGTCGATGATGTTGATGCGGTGGTCGTTCCAGAAGCAGGTCGTTGCCGCCGAAGTGATGGTGATCCCGCGTTCCTGCTCCTGCTCCATCCAGTCCATGGTCGCGGCGCCGTCATGCACCTCGCCGATCTTGTAGGACTTGCCGGTGTAATAGAGGATGCGCTCGGTCGTCGTCGTCTTGCCGGCGTCGATATGCGCCATGATACCGATGTTGCGGTATTTCGAGAGCGGATGGCTGCGGGCCATGGGGATTTCCTCGGGTGTGCGGGACGCGGGGAGCCGGAATGGCGCTGCGCCCATAGGTTCGGTATTGTGGCTTCGGCATTGTGACGGGGCGATGAAAGCGGCGAGGCCGCGCCCATGCCCGCGGCAGGATTACCAGCGGTAGTGGCTGAACGCGCGGTTGGCGTCGGCCATGCGATGCGTGTCCTCGCGCTTCTTCACCGCATTGCCGCGATTGTTTGCGGCATCGAGCAGCTCGGCCGAAAGCCGCGCCGACATCGTCGTCTCGCTGCGGTTGCGCGCGGCGGTGATCAGCCAGCGGATGGCCAGCGCCTGCGCGCGCTCGGGCCGCACCTCGACCGGCACCTGGTAGGTGGCGCCGCCGACGCGCCGGCTGCGCACCTCGATCTGCGGCTTCACATTGTTCAGCGCATCGTGGAACAGCTGGATCGGATCGGCCTTGGCGCGGGCCTGCATCGTATCCATGGCGCCATAGACGATGCTTTCGGCGACCGACTTCTTGCCGTCGAGCATGAGGTTGTTCATGAACTTCGACAGGATCTGATCCCCGAACTTGGGATCGGGCAGGATTTCCCGCTTCTCGGGACGACGACGACGTGACATCTTTTTTAATTCCTTCGGAATAGGGCGGTTCCGGCCCGGCTGACGCAGCCGCAGGCCGCGCTTGCCAGGACCCGGGCGGGGAAGCCGGACCGCGCCTTACTTGGGACGCTTGGCGCCGTATTTCGAACGCGACTGCTTGCGGTTCTTCACCCCCTGGGTGTCGAGCACGCCGCGCAGCACATGGTAGCGCACGCCGGGCAGGTCGCGCACACGGCCGCCGCGGATCAGCACCACCGAGTGTTCCTGGAGGTTGTGCCCCTCGCCGGGAATGTAGGAGATCACCTCGCGCTGGTTGGTGAGGCGGATCTTGGCGACCTTGCGCAGCGCCGAGTTCGGCTTCTTGGGCGTGGTCGTATAGACGCGGGTGCAGACGCCGCGCTTCTGCGGGTTCTGCTCCATCGCCGGAACCTTGCTCTTGGCCTTCTGCGGCACGCGACCCTTGCGGATCAGCTGGTTGATCGTGGGCATGAAAAGACGTCACCTGTTCAAGGCGGAACCGCAGGCGCCGGGCGGAACGTCAGGTGAGGCACAGGACAAGCACGACGCAGGCCGCCGCGAAAGACCATGTGAGCCCGAAACGCTCCACCCGATGCCACAAGCCCCGGGTTACTTTGCCGGCGAGAGCCTCGGCCCGCACCACCAATGTTCAGCTCTGCAATCGGGCCGGAGGCCGGCCGCGAAGCCAGCGCCCCTAGTGCGATCGCGCGCCCGCGTCAAGCGGCGCGGCACGACGCGCGGTTCAGCGCCGCCGGATACTCCAGAACGCCTGGCACAGGCCGACGGCGAGCAGAATCGCGCCATAGACCGCCCATTTGAGCTCACCTGCCATGAAGCTGTGAAGAAAGGCGATATCGAGCCCCTGGAGGATCCAGATCCCTCCCATCGCCGCCATCAGCAGGCCGATCAGCGTGCTGAAGATGCGCATCACCCAATCGAATACGCTGGCCATTCATGCTCTCCCCGTTTGCCGGCGCGGCCGCCGGTGCATGCGATCAGTGGGGATTGCCGCCGCCGCGACCGCCGCCGCCTCCACGGCCCCCGTCGCCACCCCGACCGCCGCCGCCACCGCCCCAATGCGGCATCGCGACGCCACGCGGCCGACCGTTGATCGCGCCCTGCATATGCTGGAAATTCCCGCCCGGCGCAAAGGCCCCGCGCCCGAAATGCGCCTGGTCGCCGCGCCTGAAGCGCCGGTCGCCCTCGCCGTTGCGATAGTAGAAATTGTTGTCGTCGCCCCAATAGCCATCATAGATCGGCCCGTAATAGCCATCGTACCAGCCATCATAGGCATAGGGGCCGCCATAGTAGCCGCCGCCATACATGCCCGCGCCATACATGTCGTCGCTGCAGGCGCCGAGCGAAAGGAGGGCGGCTGCAAGGCCCGCCAGAGCAAGGAAGCGTTTCATGCGATTGCCTTTCCACCCCTCGGGGCCATCATAACCCGAAAGACACCGGGCTGTGAAGGCCGGCCCTCCGGATGAAACGTTCGGGCGGGCGGCTGGTTCCGCGCTGTCGGAAGCGAGCGGGACGGGCGCGGGCAAAATCCGCCGCTTCCGCCGGATTTTCGGACGAATTCCCGCTCAGGCGCTCGCCGGCTCGGCGACCTTGCGCGAATCGTGCAGCGCCTGGGTGATCGCGGCAAGGAACTGGTCGGTCGCGCGTTCCCAGGTGAAGCGCGCGCCGAACACCGCCGCGGCGCGGCGATCGAGCCGCAGGGCGCCGCGGATCGCGGCGGGCAGGTCCTCGTCGAGCGCGGCGATCGTCGCCGGCATCTCGCCCTCGACCCCGCGTCCTTCGCAGCCGACGATGTCGATCGGACCCGGCACCGGGAAGGCGGCGACGGGCAGCCCGCAGGCCAGTGCCTCGATCACCACGAGGCCAAAGGTATCGGTGCGGCTGGGAAAGACGAAGGCATCGGCGCTGCGATAGGCGGCGGCAAGATTTTCGCCCGCCAGCGCGCCCAGAAAGTGCGCCTGCGGATAGCGGCGGCGGAAATCGTCGAGCGCCGGGCCGTCGCCGACCACCACCCGCGTTCCCGGCACATCGGCGCCGAGAAAGGCATCGAGACCCTTTTCCGGCGCGACGCGGCCGACGTTGAGCAGGATCGGGTGCGGCAGATTCTCCATTGCCGGCAGCAGCGGACCATCGGGGCGGAACTGCCAGCCGTCGATGCCGCGGCTCCAGGCGCGGGTATGGGCGATGCCGCGCTGCGCGAGTTCCGCAGCGAGGCTGCGCGTTGCCACCAGCACCGCGCGCGAGGCGCCGTGGAAGCGCGCCATGATCGGCCAGAAGCGCTCGGCGCTGATTCCGGTGCGCAGCGCGGCATAATCGGGAAAGCGCGTGTGGAAGGCGGTGGTGAAGGGCACTGCGCGCGCCTTGCACCAGCCGCGCGCCGACCAGCCGATCGGCCCTTCGGTGGCGATATGGACGATGTCGGGGGCAAAGCCATCGAGCATCCTCCGCGCCGAGAAGCGGGGCGCCATGGCAAGGCGGATCGTCGCATAGCCGGGCATCGGCACGGTGAGGAAGCGTTCGGGCGTGATCAGCTCGACCTCGTGCCCGCGCCGGTCAAGCTCGGCGACGGTGGCGCCAAGCGTGCGCACCACCCCGTTGATCTGCGGATACCAGGCGTCGGTCGCGATGGCGATCTTGAGCGGCGCGATGCCGGGGTGGATCGACTCGGTCCCGGCGGTTGCGCGCGCCGCCATCATCGCACTTGCGCCAGCGGTTCGGCGGGCACTTGCGCCGCTGCCTTTGCGCCCCGGCGCAAGCGCTGCTCCCCGGCCATCTCGCGCGTCCAGTCGAGGATGCTCATTGCGCCGGTGCCGTCCTCGACCAGCGCTGTGCAGCTTTCCACCCAGTCGCCGTCGTTGTAATAGGTGATGCTGCCGATCTCGCGGATTTCGGCGCAATGGATATGGCCGCAGACAATGCCGTCGAAGCCGCGCGATATTGCCTCGCGCGCCACCGCCTCCTCGAAGCTGCACACGAACTGCACCGCGTTCTTGACGCGCTTCTTCATATAGGAGGACAACGACCAATAGGGCAGCTTCAGGCGCCGGCGCACCGCGTTGAACACGATATTGGCGCGCAACAGCGCGGTATAGGCGGCATCGCCGAGGAAGGCGAGCCAGCGCGCGTAGAGCACCACCCCGTCGAAACCGTCGCCGTGGGTGACAAGCAGGCGCCTGCCGTCGACGGTGCGATGCTCGGCCTCGATCACCAGTTCGACCCCGCCGAAGCTCAGCCCCGCGTAATCGCGCAGCATCTCGTCGTGATTGCCGGCGACGAACACCACGCGGGTGCCGCGATGCGCCAGCTTGAGCACCCGGCGGATGACCTCATTATGCGCATCGGGCCAGTACCAGCCCTTCTTCAGCCGCCAGCCATCGACGATGTCGCCGACGAGATAGAGCGTCTCGCATTCGATCGAGCGCAGGAAATCGACGAGCATCGCCGCATTGCAGCCGCGCGTGCCGAGATGGATGTCCGAGATCCACACGGTGCGGAACTTGCGCTTGGGACGAAAGCCGCGCGGCTCGGGCAGGTTGAGCCATTCGGGAATGGTCTGCCCCACCGCCGTCCGCGGCCCTCTGATCGCGCCGGAAAGGAGCCCGGCCAGCCTGGCATCGTCGCCCGCCATCGCATGTCCTCAACCTGTTTCGCGGCTGCGCTAACAGTCTGAGGTTGCGCACGCATGACGTCCCGAAGTCAGTTTGGTGACAGGCCCGCCCCGCCATGGGGTCCGCGCGCGCCGCGCCGACCCCCTCCCTGCCGGAGAGCGGCGACCGCGGCTGGATTCAGCAAGGCCCGAAGGGATTCAGCGGGTTGCGAACCCGGCTTGCAGGCCCATGGTCTCGGCAAGCCAGCGGTGATCGCGCGCGACGGTCTCGCTGTAGAGCACCGCGAGCTCGGCCCGCGCCCACAGCAGCAGCCGGCCGTCCGCGATCGTCAGCCCGGTCCCGGCGAGCGCTGTCGGGGTGGCCGCGGTCAGGCGGCGGCAGAGCCGCGTCGCGAGCCCCCAGACCTGCGCCTCGTGCAGCCGGGGACGCGGGGCGAGGCTGAGCAGCTCGTCGCCGATCGCGGTGCGCCCGCTGTTGCAGCGCAGCGCGAGCGCGAGCATCGCGCGCGCCTCGACCGAAGCGCCGATCCAGCGCTTGCGCAGCGCCCAGTCGGTGGCGAGTTCGGCGCGCAGATTGGGCTCGGTCGCCATCGAGGCGAGCGCGAGCAGGGTCGCGCAGCCGCGCAGCCGTTCGCGCGCGGCATCGGCGGGCGCGGCGGCGGGCGCGGTCCAGGCGGCGACCCCGCGCGCCGCTTCGGGAAGCGCCGGATCGATCCCGCGGACGAATTCCTCGACCCCGACCGCCAGCGGGTCCTGCGCGTGCTCCGCCTCGCTCAGCCGCGCCGCCAGCAGCCCCTCGCGCAGCCCCCAGGCGGAAAACACCAGCCGCGCCGGGCGCAGCTCGCGCACCAGCACGCCGAGCAGCGCCGCCGCATCGGGCAGGCTTGCAAGCCGCGAGGGCGAAATTCCCGGCACCGCGCTCGGCCCCCAGGCGGCAGGATCGGCCATTCCCCGCGCATCCTCGCGCGCGCCGCGCGTGCTCACCAGACTGCGGGCGAGCTTGAGCGCCACCTCGGGCGCGAGCTCATGGCCGTGTGGATCGTCGATCGGCCAGCGGTCGCGCTCCATCGCATAGCGCGCGAGCGCGCGCCACGAGCCGCCGACGAGATAGAGCACCTGGCCATGTTCGCCTGCCCATTGCGCGCCCTTGAGCAGCTTGCGCACCCGCCGGCCGAATTTTGCCGCGCCGCCGCCACGCAGCGCCGGCAGGCGCAGCGTGCCGAGCGGCAGGCTGACGCCATGCGTGCAGCGATCGGCGGCGATGTCGGTCAGCTCGAGGCTGCCGCCGCCAAGATCGGCGACCACGCCTGCCGCGCCCGGAAAGGCGGCGAGCACGCCGCGCGCGCCGGTCACCGCCTCCTCCTCGCCCGACAACAGCCGCGGCGCGAGGCCAAGCCCGGCGATTTGCGCAAGAAAGGCAGCGCCGTCGCTCGCATCGCGCACCGCGGCGGTGGCGATCCCCATCAGGTGGTCGGCTTTGAGGGCGTGCGCCAGCGCAACGAAGCGCTGGATATTCGCGTGGGCGAGCTCGACGCCTTCGCGGTTCAGGCGCCCGCTATGGGCGATGCCCCGCCCAAGACCGCACATCACCTTTTCGTTGAGCAGCGGCAGCAAGGTCGCGCCGAGCCGTTCGAACACAACCAGGCGCAGCGAATTGGAACCGATATCGATGACCGCGATCCGGTCCGGCGGGAACCTCACGTTATGATCCGGCATGAGCGCGGAAATCACCCTATCGCGCCAGGCTCATCGTGCGACCAGTCGCGGCTGGCGCCGCCGCAACGCCCTGCCCCGCCCTGAGAGGCTGGGGTTCGTCATGAAATAGGTGTGCGCCGAAAACTCCTCGTCGAGCGGCGCGCGCGTAT
>JAGWPW010000025.1 GCA_028870315.1 Sphingomonadales bacterium
CGAATCGCTGGTTCCGGCTGTTCGCCACCGCCAACACCGTCGGCCTGGGCGACACCAGCGGGCTCTATCACGGCACGCAGGCGATCAACCAGGGGCAGATGGACCGCTGGAACATCGTCGTCGGCCTCAATTACCTCGCCGCCCCGGTCGAAGCCGCGATCGTCCATGCCAAGGTGCCCGAGATGGCCGAAAAGACGATCACCGACATGGTGAAAGTCGCCGATTTCACGCGGGCCGGCTTCGTCAACGGCGACATCTCGACGGTGATGAGCCCGCGCACCGTGATCACCTGGGCGCAGAACACGGCGATCTTCAAGGACGTGGGCTTCGCCTTCCGCCTCTCGTTCCTCAACAAATGCGACGAGACCGAGCGGATGCTGGTCGCCGAATACTACCAGCGGGTGTTCGGGCAGGATTTGCCGGAAAGCGTTGTCAAGAAAGGGTGATGCGAGGGCCGTTGCCCTCGCGCTCCGCTGACTTCTCGCGGTGCTGACGAGGTGCGGGCCGCGGTATCGGCGATGCGCGTCGGCGCACGCCTGCCCGCGCCTGTCATGGCCGGCTGGGGGGTTCAGGACGGGGGATAAACCGCCTCGACGAAATAGAGCCCGTGCGGCGGCGCATTGTGGCCCAGCGCCCGACGGTCGCGCGCCGCCAGCGCCTCGGCGATCTGCGCCTCGCGCCAGCGGCCGAGCCCGACCAGCACCAGGCAGCCCGCCATCGAGCGCACCTGATGGTGGAGGAAGCTGCGCGCGGCGGCCTCGATCAGCACCGTCTCGCCCTCGCGCCGCACGGCGAGCCGGTCGAGCGTCTTGACCGCGCTCGCCGCCTGGCATTGCGCCGAACGGAAGGTGGTGAAATCATGCCGGCCGACCAGTATCTGCGCGGCGCGGTGCATCGCTGCGGCATCGAGCGGCTGCGGCACCTGCCAGGCGCGGCCGGCATCGAGCGTCAGCGGCGCGCGGCGGTTGACTATCCGGTAGAGATAGCGCCTGCCGATGCAGGAAAAGCGCGCGTGCCATTCTTCGCAAACCGCCTCGCAGGCCAGCACCGCGATCGGCGCCGGGCGCAGACGCGCGTTGAGCGCTTCCATCAGCCGGAACGGCGCGATGTCCTTCGCCACATCGACATGCGCGCGCATGGCGAGCGCGTGAACCCCGGCATCGGTCCGCCCGGCGGCGTGGAGGATCACCGTCTCGCCGGTGACCGCCAGCACCGCATCCTCGATCGCCGCCTGCACCGTGGCCCCGTGCGCCTGGCGTTGCAGGCCCATGAACGGGCCGCCGTCATATTCGAGGCTGAGCGCGAAGCGGGTCAAGCGAGCCGGCTGCCCGGCGCGATCGGGCGGCCACGCAGCAGCTCGGCGCTTGCCATCACCGGCCGTCCGGCGCGCTGGACCAGGGTCGGGCGGATCGCGCCTTGCCCGCAGGCGATGGCGAGCGCCGCATCGAGCACGGTTCCGGGCGCGCCCGTGCCGTCCGCCAACTCGGCGGCGAGCACCCGGTAACGCTCGCCATCGAGCTCGAAGAAGGCGCCCGGCTGCGGCGCGAAGGCGCGCACCTGCCGTTCGACCATGATTGCGGGCGCGGTAAAATCGAGCCGTGCCTCGGCCTTGTCGAGCTTGCGGGCGTAAGTGACGCCCGCCTCGTCCTGCGGACGGGGCCGGTAATCAGCGAGGTTTGCCAGCACCTTGCCGATCAGGCCAGCGCCCAGCCGCGCCAGTTCGTCGGTAAGCGCGCCCGCGCTCTTGCCGTCGATCGGCGTGCGCGCTTCGGCGAGCACCGGCCCGGTATCGAGCCCCGCTTCCATCGCCATGATGCCGATGCCGGTTTCGGCATCGCCCGCGAGGATCGCGCGCTGGATCGGCGCCGCCCCGCGCCAGCGCGGCAGCAGCGAGGCGTGGAGATTGAGGCAGCCATGGCGCGGCGCGTCGAGAATCGCGCGCGGCAGGATCAGCCCATAGGCGGCGACCACCGCGACATCGGCGCCGAGCGCGGCGAAATCGGCCTGCGCCTGCGCGCCCTTCAGCGATGGCGGCGAGCGCACCGCGATGCCCAGCGCCCCGGCGGCGCGCTGCACGGGCGAGGGGGTCAGCTCGCGTCCGCGCCGTCCGCCGGGGCGCGGCGGCTGGGTATAGGCGGCGAGGATCTCATGCGTCGCGGCCAGCGTTTCGAGCGCCGGCACCGCGAATTCGGGTGAGCCCATGAAGATGACGCGCATGGCGATGATTTGCCTTTTCCGGCCCGCGCCCTATCTCCCGCCCCATGGCATCGCAAGAGATCGAGACGCTCACCGCCCAGCTTGCGCGTCTGCCGGGGCTGGGGCCGCGCTCGGCGCGGCGCGCGGTGCTGTGGCTGGTCAAGCGGCGCGAGACCTCGCTTGCCGCGCTGCTCGACGCGCTGGTGGCGCTGCGCGACCGGCTCAGCGAATGCGCGACCTGCGGTAATGTCGATACCGCCAGCCCCTGCGCGATCTGCGCCGATCCGCGCCGCGATTCGCGCGCGCTCTGCGTGGTCGAGGATGTCGCCGATCTGTGGGCGCTCGATCGTGCGCGGCTGTTTCCCGGCCGCTATCACGTGCTTGGCGGGCGGCTGTCGGCGCTCGACGGGATCGGGCCCGGGGACCTTGCCATCGCGCCGCTGCTGGCGCGGGTCGCGGCGGGCGGGATCGACGAGGTGGTGCTGGCGATGAACGCGACGCTGGAGGGCCAGACCACCGCGCATTACATCGCCGAACGGCTGGAGGGGATGCCGGTCAGGGTGACCCAGCTCGCGCATGGCCTGCCGGTGGGGGGCGAACTCGATTACCTCGACGAAGGCACGCTTGCCCAGGCGCTGCGCGCGCGGCGGGCCATAGGCTGAAGGCTGCGTCCCTGCCGCAACGGGTGGCTTGATCGACGGGCCGGCGCGCATTATCTCGCGCGCATGGCCATCCGACCGATCCTCGAAGCCCCCGATCCGCGGCTCAAGCGCATTTCCGCGCCGGTCGAGCGGTTCGACGACGAGCTGAAGTCGCTCGTCGCCGACATGTTCGAGACGATGTATGATGCCCCCGGCATCGGCCTTGCCGCGGTGCAGATCGACGTGCCGCTGCGGGTGGTGGTGGTCGATCTCCAGGATCGCGGTGAGCCGCTGCACGAACCCGCCGAGGGCGAGCCCGAGCCCGAGCGCGTGCCCAATCCGCGCGTGTTCATCAATCCCGAACTGCTCGATCCGTCCGAGGAGCTTTCGGTCTATGCGGAAGGCTGCCTCTCGGTTCCCGAGATCTATGCCGATGTCGAGCGCCCCGCGCGGGTGCGGCTGCGCTGGCACGATCTCGATGGCGCGCGCCACGAGGAAGAGCTTGCAGGGATGATGGCGACCTGCATCCAGCACGAGATGGACCATCTCGACGGCATATTGTTCATCGACCACCTCTCGCGCCTGAAGCGCAACATGGTGCTCAAGAAGCTGGAAAAGGCACGCAAGGCGGCTTGACGTCGCCCGCCCGCCGGCTAAGTTCCCCCTCTGTTCCATAGGGGTGCGCCGGTGAATCCTGCCACAATCGTAATGATCTTGCTCGCCCTGCTGACAGGAGCGATCGCCGGCGCGTTGTGGTTCCGGCGGGGCGAGGCGGAGTGGCGCCGCCGTTTCTGCGCGCGCGATGGCGAGGCGCAGGCGCTCGATGCACGCTGCCGCGCCGCCGAGACCGAGCTTGCCGCCGCGCGCGAACGCGCCAGCCGCGCCGAAGGGCTGGCGCTCGAATTGAGCGAGTCGCGCGCCGATCGCGAGCGGCTCCAGCGCGAGCTGGCGACGCTTTCGGCCCAGTCCGAGCATTTCGCCGAGCAGAAGCGGCTGCTGATCGAGGCGCAGGAGGCGATGCGCAAGGAGTTCGAGGCCGCCGGCCATCGCGTGCTGGCAAGCGCGCAGGAAACCTTCCTCAAGCGCGCGCAGGACCGCTTCAGCGAAAGCGAGAAGGTGAGTGCCGAGCGGCTCAAAGGCCTGATCGAGCCGGTCGGCCAGCGGCTCAGGAGCTATGAGGAGCAGGTGGCGGCGCTGGAGGCGAAGCGGGTCGATGCCTTCGGCCAGCTCACCGGCCTCATCGAGGCGATGCGCAGCGGGCAGGAACAGGTGCGCAGCGCGGCCGAGGCGCTTGGCCATTCGCTGCGCAACGCCCCCAAGACGCGCGGGCGCTGGGGCGAGCTGGCGCTGCGCAACGTGCTCGAACAATGCGGGCTTGCCGAACACACCGATTTCGTCACCGAAGCCTCGATCGATACCGAGGAAGGCCGGTTGCGCCCCGATGCGATCATCCGGGTGCCGGGCAACAAGCTGCTCGTCATCGACGCCAAGGTCTCGCTCAACGCCTATCAGGACGCCTTCGAGGCCGACGACGAGGTCGTGCGCCTCGCCGCGCTCAAGGCGCATGTCGGCTCGATGCGCGGCCATATCCAGACGCTTGCCTCGAAAAGCTACCAGAGCCAGTTCGAGGATGCGCCCGATTATGTGCTGATGTTCGTGCCGGGCGAGCATTTCATCACCGCCGCGCTCGACCATGATTCGCAGCTCTGGGAATTCGCCTTCCGGAACCGGGTGCTGCTGGTCAGCCCGACCAATCTCGTCGCCATCGCCCGCACCGTCGCGCAGGTCTGGCGGCAGGACGGCCTTGCGCGCGAGGCGCGCGAGATCGGCCGGATGGGCGGCGAGCTTTACGATCGGCTCGCGATTGCCGCCGAACATATGAAGCGCGTCGGCGCGGGCCTTGCCGGCGCGGTCGATCATTACAACAAATTCGTCGGCAGCTTCGAGCGCAACGTGCTGACCGCCGGGCGGCGGCTGCGCGACAAGCATATCGAGATCGGCAAGCGCGAGATCGAGGACGTGCCGCTGATCGACGCGGCGCCGCGCTATGGTGAGGAGGGAGCGATCGTCGCCAGCACCTCGTAACCCAGCACCGCGGCGGCGACCGCGGCGTTGAGGCTGTCGGCGCGGCCCTTCATCGGCAGCGTTACGCGCAGGTCGCAGGCGGCTTCGTATTCGATCGGCAGCCCGCGCGATTCATTGCCGACAAGGAGGAATGCGGGCGCCCGATAGGGCGCGTCGCGGTAGGGTTGCGCATCGCGCAGCGAGGCGGCGACGAGCTGGCCGGGGCCGCCGCGCAGCCAGGGCAGGAATTCGTCCCAGCGCGCGCGCCAGCCCTTGGGTGAAGATCGCCCCCATGCTCGCGCGCACCGCCTCGGCCGAGAAGGGATCGGCGCAATCGTCGATGAGGATGAGCCCGCCCGCGCCGATCGCATCGCCGGTGCGCAGCATGGTGCCAAGATTGCCGGGATCGCGCAGCGCCTGCGCCACCAGCCAGATCGGCGCCGCGGCGCGGTCGAGCGCTGCCAGTCCGGTGTCGAATTCGGCGAAGACCCCGCAGACCGCTTGCGGATTGTCCTTGCCGGTGACCCTGGAGAGCAGTTCGCCGCTCATCTCCAGCACTTCGCCGCCCGCGGCCGCGACCTCGGCTTCGAGCGCGTCGAGCAGCGGATGCGGCGCGCGCGCGCTTGCCATCACCAGCATCTCGGGCAGGCGCCCGCTGGCGCGCGCATCGGTGAGCAGGCGCAGCCCCTCGGCAAGGAAGCGCCGTTCGGCGCGGCGGTGCTTCTTGTCGCGCAGGCTGCGCAGGAATTTGACCGTGGGGTTGGAAAAGCCGGTGATCAGCCGGCGCGGCGGCGCCATTCAGTCTTCGCCGAAGCCGTCCACGATCAGCCCGACCAGCCGGGCGAGCGCCTGATCGGCGCCTTCGCCGATGACCGCGATCTCGATCCGGTCGCCCTTGGCCGCACCCAGCATCATCAGCCCGAGGATCGAACCGCCGCCGGCCTCCATCCCGTCCTTGGTGACGGTCACCCTGAGCCCTTCGGGGAGCATCGCGACGGTGTTGACGAATTTGGCGCTGGCGCGGGCGTGGAGCCCCTTGACGTTGACGATCTCGACGGTCTCGCGCGCCTGCTCGACCGTGCTCATGCGTCCTGCCCCAGGAATTCGGATGCGATGGTGATATAGCTGCGCCCGGCATCGCGCGCGGCCGTGGCGGCGCTGCGCAGATCGCCCGATTTCCTTGCACCCGCAAGCCGGATCAGCATCGGCAGGTTGATGCCGGCGATCACCTCGACCTTGCCCGCCTGCATCAGCGAGATCGCGAGATTGGACGGGGTGCCGCCGAACAGGTCGGTGAGGATGACGACGCCCTCGCCCATGTCGACCGCGCGGATCGCCTCGGCAATGTCCTTGCGCCGGCGTTCCATGTCGTCGTTGGGGCCGATGCACACCGTCGCCACCCCCTCCTGGCGCCCGACGACATGCTCCATGGCAAGGACGAACTCCCGGGCGAGATTGCCATGCGTGACCAGGATCATGCCGATCATGCCGCGAGCAGGCTCCGGAAATAGCGAGAGAATCTTGTGCTTGTGATCATCGTTCTTGTCATCGCCCCGCGGCCCCTTCGACGAGATCGGCGGCGCGCGAGCCCAGGTTGCGGTGCAGCAATGTGGGCGCAAATCCCGCCTCGCGCAAGGCCGCGCCGATTTCCTCGACCATCAGCACCGAACGATGCCGCCCGCCAGTGCAGCCAAAGGCGATATGGACATAGGCCTTGCCATTCGCGCGGAAGCGCAGAAGCACGGTCAGCAGCAGGTCGCGGATGCGGGTGAAGACCTCGTCATAGGCCGGGTCGCGGTGAATGAATTCGGCAACCGCGCGATCGCGGCCGGTCAGCGGGCGCAGTTCGGCGTGCCAGTAAGGATTGGCGAGAAAGCGCATGTCGAAGATGAAATCGGCGACCGGCGGCATGCCGCGGGCAAAGCCGAAGCTGGTTACCGTCACCGTCATCGCCGGGCCGGCCTCGGGGGCGAACCGCTCGCGGATCGCCTGTTGCAACTCGTTGACCGCGAAGGCGGTGGTGTTGATCACCATGTCCGCCCAGCGGCGCATCGCCTCCATCACCTCGCGCTCGGCGGCGATCCCCGAGGACGCGGGCATGTCGGTGGCGAGCGGATGGCGGCGGCGGGTCTCGTTGTAGCGCCGCTGGAGTTCCTCGCTCGAACAGTCGAGGAACAGCGTCGTCAGTTCGATATCGTCGCGGCGGCTGAGCCGCTTCACCAGATCGATGATCGCATGCGGATCGAAGCCGCGGGTGCGCGAATCGAAGCCGATGGCGAGCGGGGCATGCTCGCTGTCATGCGGGTCGGGGGTGTCGATCAGTCGTTCGAGCATGCGGATCGGGAAATTGTCGATCACCTCCCAGCCGAGATCCTCAAGCACGCGCAGCGCCGTGGTCTTGCCCGCGCCGAGCATGCCGGTGACGAGAAGCAGGCGCTGCCGGCGCGTGACGGGCTGGGCCTTGGTGGACTCGGCGGGCATCAAGCGCCGCTGTGCGCCGGCCATCGCAAAAAGGAAAGAGCCTGTGGCCCGACGACCGATTCCGACATTTGCAACCGTCCTGGCCGGCCGGCGGGATGCAAATGCCAAAAGCAATCCGCTAGGGCAGCCCGTAGGTCTTGAGCGCGAGCTCGGCGCGCAGCGCCAGCACCGGGCTGTCGGGGGTGAGAAGCAGCGCCGGAACGGCGATCCCGGCGATGGTCTCGCACCCGGCCTCGTCGATGAAGCGCGGCGCCGCGGGATCGAGCCGCAGCAGCAGGCAGACGCGGGCGCCATCACTGGCGGGAAAGCGCAGGATGCCGCAATTGCGCACCTCCAACAGCCCCACAAGCCGCGGATGCGGGGCGGCGAACAGCGCGCCCGCGCGCGCCGACAGCAGGATCGCATCGTCGCAGACCAGCGCCGCGCCGCGGTCGATGAGCGCGAGCGCGAGGCTCGACTTGCCGCTGCCCGGCGGGCCTTCGATCAGCACCCCGCGCCCGCCGATCGCGACGCAGCTCGCCTGGCGGGTGAGGGGGGCGGTCAGGTGACCGCCTCTTCATGTGTGCGCGCGGGCAATTCGACGCGCAGCCGCGCGCCGCTCGCGCCATCGCCCCGGTCCTGCGCGGTCAGCCGGCCGCCATGCGCCTCGACGATGGTGCGGGCGATGGCGAGGCCAAGCCCGCTGTGATCGCCGAAATCCTCGCCCGCCGGGCGCAGCGAGTGGAAGCGCTCGAACACCCGCTCGCGCGCCTCTTCGGGAATGCCGGGGCCTTCGTCGATCACCTCGGCGATGACCCGGCCCGCCTCGACCGCGACGATCAGGCGGATGACGCCGCCGGACGGCGAAAAGCTCTCGGCATTGTCGAGCAGGTTGTCGAACACCCGTTCGAGGCGCGCGGCATCGCCGGCAACGAGCGCGGCCGCGCCGCCGGGGCCTTGCATATGGATCGTCGCGCGCGCGCCCGGCCGGCGCATGCGCGCGCCGACCAGCGCCTCGGCGAGCGCGGCGACATCGACCGGCTCGAACTGGACGCGGCTCAGCTGCGCGTCGATGCGGCTTGCATCGGCGATCTCGGTGACCAGCCGGTCGATGCGGGTCACGTCATGCGCGGCGATCGCGCCGAGCTGGCGCCGCAGCCCGGCATCCTCGACCTTTTCGAGCGATTCGAGCGCGCTGCGCAGCGAGGCGAGCGGGTTCTTGAGCTCATGCGCGACGTCGGCGGCAAAGCTTTCGACCGCGTCGATCCGCTGGCGCAGCGCCGCGGTCATGTCGGAGACCGCGCGCGCGAGCAGGCCGATCTCGTCGCCGCGCTCGGGAAGCCGGGGGACGACCACCGCGCGGTCGCGGCCCAGCCGCACCCGCACCGCCGCGCGCACCAGCAGGCGCAGCGGCTGGACGATGGTGCGCGCGAGAAACAGCGACAAGAGCACCGACAACAGGAGCGCCGCGCCGACCGCGAGCCCCAGCGTCTGGCGCGCGTCGCGCACGTTCTGCGTGACGTCGGGCGCGTGGCGCAGGCTGAGCAGCATCGCGCCGTGCGAACCGAGCCGGCTGGCGGCGGTGATCACCGGGGTGCGGTCGCGCGCATAGCGCTGGCGGATCTCGGTATGGCCACTGTGCCGCGCGGCGACGATCTCGGGCCAGGCCTGCGCGCGGTCGATGGCGGGCTCGGCATAGGGCGGCACCGAGGGCGCGCCGACAAGGACATCGACCGCGCGATCGAGCCCGCGCGCGAACCGGGTCAGCAAGGGCTCGCGCGCGGGATCGGTGAAGGTGACCGTGCCGGGGGTGACCGAGAAGCTGTCGGCGACGAGCCGGCCGGCGCGGTTATAGACGCGCAGGCGCAGATGCTGGCTCGCGCCGATCGCGCCGAGCAGCGCCAGCCGCTCCTGCGGGGCGACCTCGGAAAGCACCACCGCGGCGATCTCGGTTTCGCTGCGCGCGCGCTGGAACCGCTCGCCCAGCAGCTGGCGCCGGTAATTGTCGATATAGAACAGGCTCGCCGCGAGCAGCCCGAGCGCGATGACGTTGAACACCAGGATGCGCGCGGTCAAGGACCAGTTCCGGCCCGACAGCCCGCCGGGAAGCAGCGCCCGACCCGGCTCCGCGCCGCCTGCCTCAGCTCTCGGCAAAGCTGTAGCCCGCGCCATAAAGCGTCTCGATCGCGGCGAAGCGCGGATCGACGGCGCGGAACTTGCGGCGCACCCGCTTGATGTGGCTGTCGATGGTGCGGTCATCGACATAGACATCGTCGGCATAGGCCGCGTCCATCAGCTGGTTGCGCGTCTTGATCACCCCGGGACGCGCGGCGAGCGCTTCGAGGATGAGGAATTCGGTGACGGTGAGCGACACCGGCCTTGCGTCCCACAGCACCTCGTGGCGCGCGGGGTCCATGGTCAGCCGGCCGCGTCGCACCGGCTCGGGCGGCGCCTCGCCGGTGGCGGTGGCGGTGTCGCCGCCCGCCAGCTCGACGCGGCGCAGGATGGCGCGGATGCGCGCGACCAGCAGCCGCTGGCTGAACGGCTTGGTGATATAGTCGTCGGCGCCGAGCGCGAGGCCCAGCGCCTCGTCGGGCTCCTCGTCGAGCGAGGTCAGGAAGATCACCGGCAGCGCCGATTTCTCGCGCAGCCGGCGCAGCAGTTCGTGCCCGTCCATGCGGGGCATCTTGATGTCGCAGATCGCCAGATCGGGCGGGTTGTCGAGCAGCGCCCTCAGCGCGGCCTCGCCATCGGCATAGACGCGCGTCGCATAGCCTTCGGCCTGCAGGCCGATCGCGACGCTGGTGAGGATGTTGCGGTCGTCATCGACCAGCGCGATGCTGTATCGTCGTGGCACAGCCTCGGTCGCGGCGGGGCGAAGGTCCGGCGGGTCGGCCATGCTTGCCGACCTAGCCGCGCGCGCCGCCGCTGACAATCGCCTGCTCGCGCGGCGCGAGATTGCCGGTTTGACGGGGGCGGGGCGCTGCATTATGCGCGGGCCCGAGATCCCGCCGGACGGCCCTGGCGGGCCGTGCCCCGGCATGCGCCGCGGCCGACGACCTTGACCGCAGCGCTTTGCTATCCGCTCGATCGCCAGGGCATCTCGACGAGCGCCGAGATCTTCGCCAATCTCGGCACCGCGCCGCTGGTCGAGCATGCGGTCCGCAACCGGGAAGGGCTGCTCGCCGCCGAAGGGCCGCTGGTCGTCGCGACGGGCAAGCACACCGGGCGTTCGGCGAAGGACAAGTTCTTCGTCCGCGATGCCGGAACCGAAGACGCGATCTGGTGGGGCAAGACCAATGCGCCGATGACGCCGGCGCATTTCGCCGCGCTCAAGGCCGATTTCCTCGCCGAACTCGCCGGGCGCGAGAAGCTTTATGTCGCCGACCTGTTCGGCGGCTCGCAGCCCGAGCATCGGGTCAGCGTGCGCGTGATCAACGAGCTTGCCTGGCACAGCCTGTTCATCCGCACGCTTCTCGTGCGCCCGGACGATGCCGATCTCGCGCGCTTCGTTCCCGAGTTCACGATCATCGACCTGCCCAGCTTCCGCGCCGATCCCGCGCGCCACGGCTGCCGCAGCGAGACGGTGATCGCGGTCAATTTCACCGAGAAGCTGATCCTGATCGGCGGCACCGCCTATGCCGGCGAGATGAAGAAGAGCGTGTTCGGCATCCTCAACTATCTGCTGCCGACGCAAGGGGTGATGCCGATGCATTGCTCGGCCAATGTCGGCCCCAAGGGCGATACCGCGGTGTTTTTCGGGCTTTCGGGCACCGGCAAGACGACGCTGTCGGCCGACGCCAGCCGCACGCTGATCGGCGATGACGAGCATGGCTGGTCGGACACCGCGGTGTTCAATTTCGAGGGTGGCTGCTATGCCAAGATGATCCGCCTCTCGGCAGAGGCCGAGCCCGAGATCTACGCGACGACCCGGCGCTTTGGCACGGTGCTCGAAAACGTGGTCATCGATCCGGTGACGCGCACCCTCGATCTCGACGATGCCAGCCTCGCCGAGAACAGCCGCGGCTCCTATCCGATCGAGTTCATTCCCAATTCGAGCGAGCATAATTACGGCCCGGTGCCGCAGAACATCATCTTCCTCACCGCCGATGCCTATGGCGTGCTGCCGCCGATCGCGCGGCTGACCGCCGACCAGGCGATGTATCACTTCCTCTCGGGCTATACCGCGCGCGTCGCGGGCACCGAGATCGGCGTGACCGAGCCCGAGGCGACCTTTTCGACCTGCTTTGGCGCGCCCTTCATGCCGCGCCATCCTTCGGTCTATGGCAATCTCCTCAAGGAGCGGATCGCCCGCGGCGGGGTCAAGTGCTGGCTGGTGAACACCGGCTGGTCGGGCGGCAAGGCGACGATGCCGGGGATCAGGCGCATGCCGATCAAGGCCACCCGCGCCCTGCTCAACGCCGCGCTCGACGGTTCGCTCAACGCCGCGACCTTCCGCACCGATCCCTGGTTCGGCTTCGAGGTGCCGATGGCGGTCGCGGGCGTCGATGCAAAGCTGCTCGATCCGCGCGCGGCCTGGGCGGATCGCGCCGAATATGATCGCACCGCGCGGGTTCTCGTCGGCCAGTTCAACGAGAATTTCGCCCAGTTCCTCGATCATGTCGATGAAGGCGTCCGGTGCGCGGCGCCGACCGCCGAGCCGGTCACCGCCTGATTGCAACCGGCAATCGAGGCTTGGGAATCGAAGCGGGCGGGCGCATAAGGGCGGCGCACCAGACAGGAGATTTCCATGGGTTTGCTCGATTCACTGCTCGGCCAGGCCGGCCAGAATGTCGATGTCGCCGCAATCGCCGGCCGGCTGGGGATTGATCCCGCAGTCGCCGCGCAAGCGGTCGCCGCGCTCGGTGCCGCGCATGGCCAGCCGGGCGATACCGTCGATACCGCCGCCGCGCAGACCGGTATCGATTCGGACACGCTTTCCCAGGTGTGCAACGAGCTTGGCGGCCATGCCGGACTGAGCCAGCTCAGCGACGCGATGCAGAACCATCCCGAGGCCGCGAGCCTGGTCAGCGCCTTTCAGGGCGGGGACAGCGGCGGATTGCTGGGCATGGCCGAAAGCTTCTTCAGCCGCAATTGATCGCCGAGGACGGTCACCCGCGGCTGCGGCCCTCGCCGAATGCTCCAGCCCGTTGTTGTCGCATCGCTTTTTGCCGAAGCGAAGGTCATTCAGAATAAAAACCGGCACCCGCTGTTCGGTGCGATGCTCTAAATCCTACCGCTGACACGTCATTCGGGTTATACTGGCTGACAGTTGAAGTATCACGCCACAAAGCGGCGCCCGGTTTTTCCTCTCCGGCGCCGTTAGTTTTGGCAAAAAGCGATGCGACAACAAGGATATGGAGCATCCTGCGCGGTTAGCAAGCCGGGCAGGGCGCGTTTGGCTCTACAGTTGGCCGGGGGCGTTTATGGTTCTGCTTGCCACGCTGCGCCGCAGCGGGGGGATTGAGGCGATTGCCAGGCATCTGGAGTTGCCGACCCCCGTGGCGCGTGCCGCGATCGTCGCGATGTTCGGCCCGGTGCTGCACGCCTATCGCCGCGCCTATGATACGGCCGGCGGCGGCTGCGACGGCGCGGCGCATGTGCTGAGGCTGGTTGAGCGCCATGGCGGCGGGCAGATGGCGGCCGCGGTGCTGTCGCCCGAGCCGCTGGCGGCCACCGAGGGAGAGGGTCTGGTGGCGGAATTGTTCGGAAATCGGGCGGCGGCGCTGGCCGCTGTCGAGGCGGATGCCGCCGCAGCCGGGCTGTCCGCCCCGCAGATCGCGCTGATGCCGGGGATGCTCGCGATGCTGGTCGGTGGCTATCTCGCCGCGCGCACCAGCAGCTGGAAAAGCGCGCAAGGCTCGCCCGAGGCGACCGCCGTCGCGCTCGCCGAGTTCGAAAGCCTGCTGATGGAGCAGGTCGCGGACGGCGAGGCGTTGCGCGGCGAGGAGCCGGGCTGAACCCCGCTATTCGAAATGGCCTGGCGACCGGCCGGCCGTCCCTGACCCTGGCGCTTCAGCGGATCGGGCAGTCGGGCGCGAGCCGCATGTCGAGATAGGTATCGACCGCGAGCATCATCTGGTCGAGTTCGGCCTCGTAGAAGTGATTGGCGCGCGGAATTTCGTCGTGATGGATGGTGATGTGCTTCTGGGTGCGCAGCTTGTCGACCAGCTTCTGCACCGCGCCGGGTGTCACCACCGTGTCGCCAGCGCCCTGGATGATGATCCCCGAGGACGGGCAGGGGGCGAGAAAGCTGAAATCATACATGTTGGCCGGCGGCGAAACCGAGATGAAACCGCGAATTTCCGGGCGGCGCATCAGCAATTGCATGCCGATCAGCGCGCCGAAGCTGTAGCCTGCGATCCACGTCGTCGTCGCCTCGGGGTGGATCGACTGCACCCAGTCGAGCGCGGCGGCGGCGTCGGACAATTCGCCGATGGCATTGTCGAAGCTGCCCTGGCTGCGCCCGACCCCGCGGAAGTTGAAGCGCAGCGTCGCGAAGCCGCGGTTGGCGAAGGTCTTGTAAAGCGCCTGGGTGATGCGATCGTTCATCGTTCCGCCCGCCTGCGGATGCGGGTGGAGGATCAGCGCCACCGGCGCGCGCGCGCGGTTGCCCGGCTGGAAACGACCTTCGAGACGCCCTTCAGGGCCGGGAAAAATGACTGCGGGCATGAAACGGGACCTTCGAAACTGTTCTTCGACCGCGCAGCCGGGCAAAGGGCGGGCGGGGACCGGCGGCGGACTCCGGGGGGTGTGCGCGGCAGGCGCCGGGCTATATAGAAACCGGCGATCGAAAAGCAATCTTTTCAGGACATGTGCGATGCCGCCCGCTGCCATCTATCTCGACCATGCCGCAACCGCGCCGGTGCTGCCCGAAGTGCGCGCCGCGGTGCAGGCGGCGCTGGCCGACTGGGCCAATCCCTCCAGCGTCCATGCGGCGGGCCGGCGCGCGCGCGCCGCGCTGGAACGCGCCCGCGCCGAGATCGGCGAGGCGCTCGGCTGGCCGCATGAGGTGATCTTCACCGGCAGCGCCACCGAGGCGCTGGCGCTGGCCTGGCAGGCAAGTCACGGCACGCGCAAATTTGCCTCGGCGGTCGAACATACCGCCGTGCTGCGTCACGCCGGCGATGCGGTGCTGGCGGTCGATGGCGAGGGGCGGGTCGATCCCGCGGCGCTGCCAACCGCCGACCTTGTCGCGGTGCAGCAGGTGAACAACGAGACCGGCGTCATCCAGCCGCTCGCCGCGATCGGCGCGGCACTGCGGGCGAGCGCGACGCCATGGCTCGCCGATTGCGCGCAAGGCGCGGGCAAGCTTGCGCTGCCCGATGCCGATCTCGTCGCCATAGCCGGGCACAAGCTTGGCGCGCCGCCGGGCATCGGCGCGCTGCTGGCGCGCGACCTCGCGCTGATCGCGCCGAGCGGCGGGCAGGAACGCGGCTATCGGCCCGGCACCGAGAACCTGCCCTATATCCTTGGCCTTGCGGTGGCGGTGAAGGCCGGGCGCGACTGGCTTGCCGAGGCGGCGGCGCTGCGCGGCTGGTGGGAGGACGAATGGCGCGCGCTCGGCGGGCTGGTGGTCGGCGAAGGCACGGCGCGGCTCGCGACGATCGGCGCCTATCGGCTGCCCGGGCTCGCGGCGACGGCGATGCTGATCCGCGCCGATGCCGCCGGGATCGCGATTTCGGCGGGAAGCGCCTGTTCGTCGGGCAGCATCCGGGCGAGCCATGTGTTGGGCGCGATGGGGCTTGGCGAGAGCGAGGCGCGCGAGGTTTTTCGCGTCTCGATCGGGCGCGGCACCACCCGCGCGCAGCTTGAAGCGCTGCTTGCCGTTGCCGCCCCGCTCGCGTCCGCGAAGGGCGCGGCGTGATCTATCTCGATTACCAGGCCACCACCCCGCTCGCCCCCGAGGCGCGCGCGGCGATGCTGCCGTGGCTCGCCGGGCCGGGCGAGGAAGGCTTCGCCAATCCGCACAGCACGCATCGCGCCGGGCGGGTCGCGGCGGCGGCGGTGGCGCTGGCGCGCGAGGAGGTGGCGGCGCTCTGTCCCGCGGGCGGGCGGGTGATCTTCACCAGCGGCGCGACCGAGGCGCTCAACCTCGCGATTCGCGGGGTGGGTGCCGGGCCGATCGCGGCATCGGCGATCGAACATGCCGCGGTTCTCGATACCGCGCGCGCGACTGGCGCGCCGCTGGCGCTGCTGCCGGTTGCGCGCTCGGGCCATGTTCCGGCTGACGTGCGAATCGCGCCGGGGACACGCCTCGTCGCGGTGATGCAGGTCAACAACGAGATCGGCACGATCCAGCCGGTCGCGGCGCTGGCCGATGCCGCGCATGATGCAGGCGCGCTGTTCCTGTGCGATGCGGTGCAGGGCGCGGGCAAGCTGGCCGCGCCCGCGGGGGCCGATCTCATCGCCATTTCCGCGCATAAGCTGCACGGCCCCAAGGGCATCGGCGCCTTGTGGATTCGCGAGGGGCTTGCGCTCGCGCCGCAGATCACCGGCGGCGGCCAGGAGGACGGGCTGCGCTCGGGCACGCTCAGCCCGATGCTCTGCGCCGGATTCGGCGCGGCGGCGCAGGCTTCGCGCGCGTGCCACGCCACGGATCGCGCGCATGTCGCGCAGCTCTGGCAGGCGGCGCGCGGCGCGCTTGGCGACTGGTTGCTCAATGGCAGTGCCGAGCAGCGCTGGCGCGGCAATCTCAATCTGCGCAAGCCCGGGCTCGATGTCGCGCGGCTGATGTCCGATTGCCGCGACATCGCCTTTTCGGCCGGTTCGGCCTGCGCGAGCGGCTCGGGGCGCCCCAGCCACGTCCTCGAAGCAATCGGGCTGAGCGCCGCCGAAGCGAAATCCTCGATCCGGATCGGCTTTGGACGCTATACGACGCATGCCGAGTTGCTTGACGCCTGCGCGCGGATAGGCGAGGCGGCAAAGGCACAGGGGATATGAGCGGTTGGTGAAAGTTCACTTCATCGATGCCGATGGGCGCAGGATCGAGGCCGCGGGCGCGGCCGGCGAAACGCTGCTCGCGCTTGGCCAGGCTTGCGGCATGCCGCTCGAAGGCACCTGCGAGGGCCAGATGGCCTGCTCGACCTGCCATGTCATCGTTGCCGCCGAATGGTTCGCGCGGCTGCCGCAAGCCTCGGGCGACGAGGAGGACATGCTCGATCTTGCCGCCGGCGTCGCCCGCACCAGCCGGCTGTCCTGCCAGATCGTGCTCGACGAGACGCTTGACGGGCTCGAAGTGACGATCCCGCCCGAATGCCGGGACATGCATCGTTGAGCAAGCCGCCCACGGCCGCGGTCACCGACGAGCCCGATCCCTTCGACGCCATCGTCGATGCGCCCTTCGATTCGGCGCTGTCCGAACGTTATCTCGTCTATGCGCTCTCGACGATCACCGCGCGCTCGCTGCCGGACCTGCGCGACGGGTTGAAGCCGGTGCATCGCCGCCTGCTGTGGGCGATGCGGCTGCTGCGGCTCGATCCGGCCAGCGCCTACAAGAAATCGGCGCGCGTCGTCGGCGATGTCATCGGCAAATATCATCCGCATGGCGACCAGTCGGTCTATGACGCGATGGTCCGGCTCGCGCAGGATTTCTCGCTGCGCTATCCGCTGGTCGATGGCCAGGGCAATTTCGGCAATGTCGATGGCGATAACGCCGCCGCCTACCGCTATACCGAGGCGCGGCTGACCAGGACCGCGATCCAGCTCATGGCCGGGCTCGACGAGGGCACGGTCGATTTCCATGCCACCTACAACGGCGAGGACGAGGAGCCCGAGATCTTTCCGGGCCTGTTCCCCAATCTCCTCGCCAATGGCGCGACGGGCATCGCCGTCGGCATGGCGACCTCGATCCCCAGCCACAATGTCGCCGAGATCATCGATGCGGCGCTGCTGCTCATCGACAATCCGCATGCCGAGCATGCCCAGTTGATGGAGCTGTTCCACGGCCCCGATTTCGCCACCGGCGGGGTGGTGGTCGACAGCCCGGCGGCGATCGCGGCGGCCTATGAAAGCGGGCGCGGCGCGATCCGCCTGCGCGGCCGCTTCTCGACCGGGCGCGACGGCGAGGGCAACTGGGAGGAAACCGGGATCGAGCGGCTGGGCAGCGGCCAGTGGCAGCTCGTCATCTCCGAAATCCCCTATATGGTGGCCAAGGGCAAGCTGATCGAGCAGCTCGCGGGCCTTGTCGCCGACAAGAAGCTGCCGATCCTTGAAGATGTGCGCGACGAATCGGACGAGGCGATCCGCATCGTCCTTGTCCCCAGGAGCCGCAACGTCGATGCCGACCTGCTCAAGGAAAGCGTGTTCCGGCTGACCGAGCTCGAAACCCGCTTCAGTCTCAACCTGAACGTGCTCGACGCGCGCCGCACGCCGGGTGTGCTGGGCCTGAAGCTGATCCTCCAGGAATGGGTGATCAGCCAGATCGACATCCTGCTGCGCCGCAGCCGCCACCGCCTCGACAGGATCGCCGCGCGGCTCGAACTGCTCGAAGGCTATATCATTGCCTTTTTGAACCTCGACCGGGTGATCGCCATAATCCGCGGCGAGGACGAGCCGGCGCCGGTGCTGATGGCCGAATTCGCGCTGACCGAGCGCCAGGCCGAGGCGATCCTCAACATGCGCCTGCGCTCGTTGCGCAAGCTGGAGGAAATGGAGCTGCGCCGCGAGCACGACGCGCTGCTCGAAGAGCAGGCCGAATTGCACAAGCTGCTCGACAGCCCGGCGCGGCAGCGCACGCGGCTCAAGCGCGACCTTGCCAATCTGCGCAAGGATTATGCCGAGACCACCACGCTCGGTCGCCGCCGCACGACCATCGCCGAAGCCGCGCCGACCCGCGAATTCAACATGGACGCGATGATCGAGAAGGAGCCGGTGACGGTGATCCTTTCAGGCCGCGGCTGGATTCGCGCGGCGAAGGGGCATGGCGCGCTCGACGGCGAATTCAAGTTCAAGGAAGGCGACGGGCCGGGTTTCGCGCTCCATGCGCAGACCACCGACAAGCTGCTCATCGCCTGCGACAACGGCCGCTTCTACACGCTCGGCGCCGACCGGCTGCCCTCGGCGCGCGGGTTCGGCGAGCCCTTGCGCAGCATGGTCGATATCGACGAGGCGACGCGGATCATCGCGGTGATCGTCCACCGTCCCGGTGGCCAGCTGCTGCTGGCGAGCGATGCCGGACGCGGCTTTGCCGCCGAATCCGGCGAACTGCTTGCCGAAACGCGCAAGGGGCGCGGGGTGATGAGCCTCAAGCCTGGCACAAGGCTTGCCGTGGTCCGCGAGATTCCGCTGGCGCACGATCATGTCGCGGTGATCGGCGACAATCGCAAGCTGGCGATCTTCAGCCTCGCCGAACTGCCGGTGCTGGCGAAGGGGCAGGGGGTGACGCTGCAACGCTATCGCGACGGCGGCCTCGCCGATGCGGTGACGCTGCGGCTCGAAGACGGGCTGTCCTGGACGATGGGCGGCGAAACCGGCCGCACCCGCACCGAAAAGGACGTGCGGCTGTGGAAGGTCGCGCGCGGCGCGGCGGGCCGCTTGCCGCCCAACGGCTTTCCGCGGACGAACCGCTTCGGCTGAAGCGCCCGGCCGGAATACGGGCTATTCGCGCTCGGGCAGCACCTGGTCGGGCGGACGATGGCCATCGGCCCAGAAACGGATGTTGGTTACCACCTTCATGCCCGCGGTCTCGCGACCTTCGCGGGTGGCGCTGCCGAGATGCGGCATCACCACGACATTGGGCAGGTCGAGGAAGCGCGGGTCGATCGCCGGTTCGTTGAGAAACACATCGAGCCCCGCGCCGGCGATCCGCCCGTCGCGCAGCGCCGTGATCAGCGCCTCCTCGTCGACGAGATTGCCGCGCGCGGTGTTGACGAGATAAGCGCCGGGCTTGAGCCGGGCGATACGCGCCGCGCTCAGGATGCCTTGGGTTGCCGCGCCGCCGGGGCAATGCAACGACAGGATGTCGGCCTCGGCGATCAGCCGGTCGAGGTCGGGTTCGAAACGCGCGCCGAGCATCCGCTCGACCGCGGGCGGCAGGCGGTGGCGATTGTGATAGGTCACCGACAGGCCGAAGGCGCGGGCGCGGTGCGCCACCGCCTGCCCGATCCGTCCCATGCCGAGAATCGCCAGGCAGCGACCGCCGAGCGCATGGCCCAGCATCGTCGATGGCCCCCAGCCGCGCCATTCGCCGCACAGCAGCCGCCGCGAGGCCGCCGCGAGCCCGCGCGGGGCGGCGATGATCAGTGCCATGGCAAGATCGGCGGTGTCATCGGTGAAGACGCCGGGGGTGTTGGTGACGACGATCCGCCGGGCATGGAGCGCGGCAAGATCGAGATGATCGGTGCCCGCGCCGAAATTGGCGACCATCCGCAGCGCCGCCGCGCCGGGGCCGACAAGCGCCTCGCCGATCATCGCCTCGTCGATCCGGTCGGTGACGGTCGGCACGAGGACATCGGCGCTGCGCATCGCCGCGACCAGCTCGTCGCGGGTGAGCGCACGGTCGCCGGTGTTGAGCGTGACCGCGAAGAGTTCGCCCAGCCGCGCTTCGACCGCGGGCATGAGCGCGCGGGTGACGAACACCCTCGGCCGGCCGGCAAAGCGGTGCGATTCGGCGGGTTCGGAGCGTTGGGCCATTGCCGCGAGGGCTAGGCCGGGCGCGCGCGCCGGGTCAAGCGCTCTTGCGGCAAAGCGCCGCTTGCGCCACTGTCCGGATCATGGCGAAAGCGCGAAAATCGGGGTGCTTGCCGGGCGCCGTGCTGGTGGCGATGGTGGCCGCCCCGCTCCATGCCGCGCCCGACGCGCGGGCGGTCCCTTACTGGGCCTCGCTCAAATCGGGCGAGGTCTATATGCGCGTCGGCCCGGGCGAGGATTACCGGATCAGCTGGGTCTATCATCGCCAGCATCTGCCGCTCAAGGTCCTGCGCGTCATGCAGAACTGGCGCCTCGCCGAGGACCCCGAGGGCGCGCGCGGCTGGGTGCTCGTCAATATGCTGACGCGCGGGCACGACGGCTATGTCACCGGCAGCACGCCCGCCGACATGCGCGAGGCTCCCGACACGAATGCGCGGCTGTTGTGGCGGCTTGCGCCCGGCGTGCTCGGCAAGCTCGGCGAATGCGCGTCGGGCTGGTGCCGCTTCACGGTGAGCGACCGCGCGGGCTATGTCCGGCAGGACGCGCTGTGGGGTTCGGCGACGCTCGCGAATTAAGGTATCGCCCGGCCTTTCAGGCGTGCCCGGCCGCGCCTCAGACGAGTTCGATCGCCACCGCCGTTGCCTCGCCGCCGCCGATGCACAGCGAGGCGACGCCCCGGGTCTTGCCCCTGGCCTTGAGCGCACCGATCAGCGTGGTGATGATGCGCGTGCCCGAGGCGCCGATCGGGTGGCCGAGCGCGGTGGCGCCGCCGTGGACGTTGATCTTGTCATGCGCGATGCCGAGGTCGTGCATCGCGAACATCGCGACGCAGGCGAATGCCTCGTTGATCTCGAACAGATCGACCTCGGCGAGCGTCCAGCCGGCCTTGTCGAGCAGCCTGGTGATCGCGCCGACGGGGGCGGTGGTGAATTTCGCCGGCTCCTGCGCATGCGCGGCCATGGCGACGATGCGCGCCACGGGCTTGAGGCCCTTGGCCACAGCGACGCTCTCGCGGGTCAGCACCACCGCGGCGGCGCCGTCCGAGATCGAGGAGGACGAGGCGGCGGTGATCGTCCCGTCCCTGGCGAAGGCGGGCTTGAGCGAGGGGATCTTGTCGGGGCGGCCCTTGCCGGGCGCCTCGTCGGTATCGACGGTGACCTCGCCGGCGCGGGTCCTGACCGTCACCGGGGCGATTTCGTCCCTGAAGCCGCCCTCGGCGATCGCGCTTTGCGCGCGGCGCAGCGATTCGATGGCATAGGCGTCCTGCGCCTCGCGGGTGAGCTGGTATTCGTCCGCGGTCACCTGCGCGAAGCTGCCCATCGAGCCGCCTTCATAGGCATCCTCAAGCCCGTCGAGGAACATGTGGTCATAGGCGGTGTCGTGCCCGGCGCGCGCGCCGGCGCGATGCTTCTTGAGCAGGTAGGGCGCGCCCGACATGCTTTCCATGCCGCCGGCGACCGCGACGTCGATGCTGCCGCTCGCCAGCGCCTCGGCGCCCATGATGACCGTCTGCATGCCCGAGCCGCAGACCTTGTTGACCGTGGTCGCCTGCACGCTTTTGGGCAGGCCCGCCTTGATTGCCGCCTGGCGCGCGGGCGCCTGGCCGAGCCCGGCGGGGAGCACGCAGCCCATGTAGATGCGCTCGATGTCCTCGCCGGCAACGCCGGCGCGCTCGACCGCCGCCTTGACCGCGGTCGCGCCGAGATCGGTCGCCGCAACCTCGGACAGCACCCCGGCGAGCCCGCCCATCGGCGTGCGCGCATAGGAGAGGATGACGATCGGATCGGCGGCGGAAAACTGGGCCATGACCAAAGTGTCCTTTCGGAAAAGGCGGGGAAAGCGTCTGTCGTTGCCGGCGTGCCTTAATGCTGCATTGCGGCAAGGGCAATCTTGCATTTTCGGGGCGCGCCGCGCGGGTGTCCTATCGCACAGGTGGTGAGGCGCAAGCCCGCCGACAAGCCCGGTCGCGGGCTTGAGCGGCGCATATCGCGCGTGGTTCGCCGCCCGGAAATCTTGGCGGGGGAATGCGAATCCCTGCTGCCCCCACTTGCGCGGCGCAGCAGGCGGTTCTAGGGCGGCGGCGGCGGAGATCGCGCTGCCGCCACCGGTCCCGCCCGTGGTCGCGGGCCAGCTTGAGAGCCAGCTTGAGAGAGTGCAAGTGGTCGATCTTTCGCAATATCTGCCAATCCTCATTTTCCTTGCCATTGCGCTGGCGCTGTCCGCGGCCTTCGTCTTCCTGCCGATCGGCGTGGCGCGGCTGACCGGCGCCCATAATCCGGGCGCGGACAAGCTTGCCGAATATGAATGCGGCTTTCCCGCCTTCGAGGATCCGCGCGGGCGGTTCGACGTGCGCTTCTACCTCGTTGCGATCCTGTTCATCGTCTTCGATCTCGAGGCCGCTTACCTGTTTCCCTGGGCGGTGAGCCTCAGGCAGACCGGCTGGACGGGCTGGGTGACGATGATGGTCTTCCTCGGCGAACTTCTCGTCGGCCTTGCCTATGCATGGAAGAAGGGGGCGCTGGACTGGGAATGAGCACGCTTGCATCCACCGCGCCTTCAGCGGTGACCCCTCCCGATCGGGCTTTTTTCACCGACCTCAACCAGGAGGTTGCGAACAAGGGCTTCCTCGTCACCTCGACCGAGGAGCTGTTCCAGTGGGCGCGCACCGGCAGCCTGTGGTGGATGACCTTCGGGCTCGCCTGCTGCGCGGTCGAGATGATCCACGTCAACATGCCGCGCTACGACATGGAGCGCTTCGGCGTCGCCCCGCGCGCTTCGCCAAGGCAAAGCGACGTGA
>JAGWPW010000002.1 GCA_028870315.1 Sphingomonadales bacterium
CGTCCGTTGTCGCGGAAATGCTCGCCCATGGTGCAGCCGGCATAGGGGGCGATGTACTGCATCGGTGCAGGATCCGACGCTGTGGCGGCGACCACGGTGGTGTACTGCATCGCGCCATTCTCTTCCAGCGTGCGGACAAGCTGTGCGACGGTAGAGCGTTTCTGGCCGACTGCGACATAGATGCAATAGAGCTTCTTCTTCTCGTCGTCGCCGGCGTTGACCGTCTTCTGGTTGATGAAGGTGTCGATCGCCACCGCGGTCTTGCCGGTCTGGCGGTCGCCGATGATGAGTTCGCGCTGGCCGCGACCGACCGGAACGAGGCTGTCGATCGCCTTCAAGCCGGTCTGCACCGGCTCCGACACCGACTGGCGCGGGATGATGCCGGGCGCCTTCACCTCGACGCGCATGCGCTTGTCGGCGACGATCGGCCCCTTGCCGTCGATCGGATTGCCAAGCGCATCGACGACGCGGCCGAGCAGCCCCTTGCCGACGGGGACATCGACGATGGTGCCGGTGCGCTTGACCGTATCGCCTTCACCGATTTCGGCGTCCGAGCCGAAGATCACGACCCCGACATTGTCGGCTTCGAGGTTGAGCGCCATGCCCTTCACGCCATTGGCGAATTCGACCATCTCGCCCGCCTGGACGCTGTCGAGCCCGTGGATGCGGGCGATGCCGTCACCGACCGAGAGCACCGAGCCGACTTCCGAGACCTGCGCCTCGGTGCCGAAATTGGCGATCTGGTCCTTGATGACCCGGGAGATTTCAGCGGCGCGGATATCCATTGTCTGCCTTTCGACGTATTTTTGTGTGTGCTTTATTTTGGTCGCGTGATTTACGCCAAGAACCGGTTCCCACTTTTTGTCATCACGCCCCCGCCTTCATCGCCATGGCGAGGGCATCGAGACGGGTGCGGATCGAGCTGTCGATCTGCTTGCTGCCGATGCGCACGACGAGCCCGCCGAGAAGATCGCGATCGACGCGCGCCTTGATCTTCACCTCGCGGCCCTCGCGCGCCTTGAGCTTGTCGGCGAGCGCGGCGACCTGCGCATCGCTGAGCGGATGCGCGCTGGTTACTTCGGCGGTGACCTCGCCGCGCGCGGCGGCGGCGATCGCGGCAAAGGCGGCGATGATGCGCGGCAGGTTGAACAGCCGGCCGTTGGCGGTGACGGTGCCGAGGAACCTGCCGGTCAGCGGCGAAAGCGCCAGCAGATCGGCGATTCCCGCGACAGCGCGGCCCGCATCCTGGCGCCCGACCAGCGGATTGCGAATCAGCGCGGCGAAATCGGGGCTTTCCCGAAGCGCGGCATCGAGCTTGTCGAGATCGGCCGAAACGGTGCTGATGATGCCTTCGCCCTGCGCCAGATCGAACAGCGCGGAGGCGTAACGGCCCTCAAGGCTGGCAGTGATGCCGGCGGAATTCTCCACGCGAAAAGCTTCCCCTCGTTAGGCCGGCCAGATCTCGGCTTGAAGGACGCGGACGCCAGGCCCGGCCAGACGCCGGTGACCGGGGCGCGAGGCGCCCGGCATGCCGCCGACGGGGGCGCGCATAGCGACGATTGCCGCGCTGCGCAACCCGGCCCGTTGCGCAGCCGCAAGCCAGCCCCGCCCGGCAGGCGTTTCACCCCCGCGCGGGCCGGCTTTTGCGCTTTGGCCGCATGCTTCGGGATGCCGCGCGCGCGCCGGTCGGTCATGGCTTGCGCAAATGCGGAGAAGCCCCAAGATGCTCGCCACCATGTCCCCCGACCCGACAGACGAGCGCCGCTGGCGCGCGGTGCTGGCGCGCGATCGCGGCGCCGATGGCGCCTTTGTCACCGGCGTACTTTCGACCGGCATCTATTGCCGTCCCTCCTGCCCGGCGCGGCACCCGGCGCGCGGCAATGTCCGCTTTTTCGCCGATGGCGCCGCGGCGCGCGCCGCCGGGCTTCGCCCCTGCAAGCGCTGCACCCCCGACGAGGTGAGCCGCGAGGAAGCCGCCGCGCGCAGCGTGATATCGCTGATCCGAACGGCCGAAGCGACGCCGAGCCTTGCCAGGCTGGCCGAGGCGACCGGCTACAGCCCGGCGCATCTCCAGCGGCTGTTCACCCGCGCAACCGGGCTTTCGCCCGCCGCCTATGCCCGCGCGCTGCGGCGCGAACGCGCCGAGGCGGCGCTGAGCCACGGCGCCAGCGTGACCGCGGCGATCTATGATGCGGGCTTTTCCGCGCCCTCGCGCTTCTATGCAGCCATGGAGCATCGCGGCATGATCCCATCGGCCCGGGCGAAAGGCGGCGCCGGCATCACCATCCGCTGGGCGGTGATCGCCACCAGCCTCGGGCCGATGCTCGTCGCCGCGACCGACCGCGGCGTGTGCCGCCTTGCCTTCAACGAGACCGGCGAAGACCTTGCCGCGCGCTTCCCCAAGGCCATGTTCAGCCAAGGCGGCGCGGATTTCGCGCGGCTTCTCGAACAGGTGGTCGCCGCGGTCGAAAACCCCCGCAGTGCCAGCGCCATTCCGCTCGATGTGCGCGGCACCGCCTTTCAGGAAGCGGTGTGGCGCGAACTGCGCCGCATCCCCCCCGGCGAAACCCGCAGCTATGCCGAGATCGCCGCCGCCGTCGGCCGCCCCGGCGCGGTGCGCGCCGCAGGTTCGGCGAATGGCGCGAACCCGGTCGCGGTGCTGGTGCCCTGCCACCGCGTCATCCGCGCCGACGGCAGCCTCGGCGGCTATGCCTATGGGCTGGCGATCAAGGAAGCGCTGTTGAAGCGCGAGAAGCAGGGGTGATTCGCAGCGGCGCTGGCAGCGTGTGCGGGTGGTTTGCCTTCGACATTCATTCGCCGCTGTCCGGATGCGGCGCGCGAAGCCGGCGGCACGATCGTTCGCCGGCTCGGGTTCAGCACCCCGCGCGCGCCCTGGCGAGGCGGGCGAGCGTGGGGAAGGCCCTGGCGCGCTCTGTCGCCTGGGCGTTGCTGGCGGTGCCGCGCAGCGTGCGGCCCAGGATGCCGTGGAAGATCGCGGCGAGGCGGAACAGGTTGAAGGCGGTGTAGAAATCGAAGTCGGCGATGCCTTCGCGACCGGTCCGCGCGCAATAGGCGGCGATGTATTCGGCCTGGGTGGGGATATTGAGCGCGGCAAGGTCGGCGCCGGCAAGCCCGGCGACGATCTCGGGCGGCATGTGATACATCATCGCGTGATAGGCGAAGTCGGCGAGCGGATGGCCCAGCGTCGAAAGCTCCCAGTCGAGCACCGCGAGCACCCTTGGCTCGCTGGGATGGAAGATCATGTTGTCGCAGCGGAAATCGCCGTGGATGACGCAGGTTTCGTCGCCCTCGGGGATGTGGGCTTCGAGCCAGGCGAGCACCGCGTCCATGTCGGGATTGCGCCCGGCGAGTTCGTCCTCGCGATACTGGCGGCCCCAGCGCGCGATCTGGCGGGCGAAGTAATTGCCGGGCTTGCCGTAATCGCCAAGCCCGATGGCGGCGGGATCGAAGCCGTGGAGCGCGGCGATCGTCGCGTTCATCGCGTCGAAATAGGCGGGGCGCTGCGCGCGGTCGACGCCGGGGAAGGTCGCGTCCCAGAAGATCCGCCCCTCGACCATGTCCATCACATAGAACCACGAGCCGATGACCGCCTCGTCCATGCACAGCGCGTGGATTTTCGCCACCGGAAAGCCCGCCGCGCCCATCGCCATCTGCACCCGCGCCTCGCGATCGACGGCATGCGCGCCGGCGAGCAGCGGACCAGGCGGCTTGCGGCGCAACACATAGGCGCGCGCCGGGGTCGCCAGCCGATAGGTCGGGTTCGACTGGCCGCCACGGAACTGCTCGACGGTGAGCGGCCCGGAAAAGCCCTCGACCTGCGCCGCCATCCATTCGCCAAGCGCGCGCTCGTCGAAGGCGAAACCCGCGCGCACGCTGCCCGTCCCGGAATTGGCGCTGGCGAAATCGGCGGCCCCGCTCATGCTCAACCCTCCTGCGCGATCTTCCATTCGCGCTTGATCTTTTTGGCGAGGCTCCATTTGTGAACCTCGGTCGGGCCGTCATAGATGCGGAAGGCGCGCACCTCGCGGAACACCTGCTCGACCACGGTCCGCTGCGTGACCCCGGTGCCGCCCATCACCTGCACGCAATTGTCGGCGATGGTCATCAGCGCCTCGCTCACCGCGACCTTGGCCATGCTGCTTTCGACCGTGCCGAGGCTGCCGGTATCGAGCACGCCGGCGCACCAGTCGATCATCAGCTCGCATTGCTTGAGGAGGATGCGGTTCTCGGCGAGCTTGAAGCCGACGCCTTCATGCTCGATCAGCACCTTGCCGAAGGCCTCGCGGCGGCAGGCATAGTCGGTGGCGATCTCCTGCGCGCGCATGCAGGCGCCAAGCCAGCGCATGCAATGCGACAGCCGCGCGGGCGACAGGCGCAGCTGCGCATAGCGAAAGCCCTCGCCCGCCTCGCCCAGCAACTGGTCGGCGGGGATGCGCAGATCCGCGATGCGCACGGTCGCATGGCCGCCGGGCATCGAGCTGTCGATGGTGCCCGGCACATCCTCGATGA
>JAGWPW010000026.1 GCA_028870315.1 Sphingomonadales bacterium
GAGATGGCGGCCTTTGCCCGGCGCTGCGTCGCCACGCCGGCAAGCTGGTTCCAGCTTCCCGAGCTTGCCATGGGGCTCATCCCCGGCGCCGGTGGCTGCGTTTCGCTTGCGCGCCGCATCGGCCGCCAGCGCACTGCGCTCATGGTGCTGTCGGGCAAGCGGATCGGCGCGCGCACCGCGCTAGGCTGGGGGCTGGTCGATGCGCTGGTGGACGATGCTGCCGCCGATGATCGTCAGCCGCACGTCGCCGGCTGACAGCCGCGTGCGCGCCGCCGCCCACGGCCGCGCAAGCAGGCACAGATCGGCGTGCGCGCCCGCGCCAAGCCGGCGCTGGCTTTGCAGATCGAGCGGATCGGCGAGATAGAGGGAGAGCGCGGCTTCGGGGCCGAGCGCCTCGCCAGCGCCGATCACCTGTCCGGCCGCGGTTGTCCGGCTCACCGCGGCGCGCATCGCCGCCCAGGGATCGTGCGATCCGAACGGCGCGTCGCTGCCCGCGGCAAGCGCGATCCCCGCATCGGCGAGGCTGGCGAGGCGATAGAGGTTGCGATGATGGCGCGGCTCGACGTCGCGCAGATAGGCATCGCCGCGCTCGGCGATGAAATGCGGCTGGCTGGCGACCGCAAGGCCGAGCGCGGCGATCTGCCCGATATGGCCGGGATCGGCGATCCCGGCATGTTCGATGCGATCGCCGGTCAGCGCGCCCGCCGCGGCGATCGCCGCGAGCGCGAAGACCAGCTCGACCTCGGTGGTGCAATGGACCGCGACCGGCCGGCCGTCGGCATGCGCGGCGCGGGTAAAGGCGGTGGCCGCGGCAAAATCGGGGAGCGCCGCCTCGTGGAGGTGGAGCTTCGCCGGCCCCAGCGACCAGCCCTCGCGCGGGGCGTCGCGCAATGCGGGCGCGCCGGCGAGCACCACGCGCTGGCGCAGCGCACCACAGGCCCGCTCGGCGGCGAAATGCGCGGCGATGCCCGTGTCATTGGCCGGCGACATGTCGGTCAGGCCGGTCACTCCCGTGCAGGCGAGCGCTGCCGAGACCGCGGCGAAGCCGGGCGGCGCGCCGGCGAGCGCCTTGCGCAGCCATGCGTCCTCGTCAAACAGATGGCCGGTGTAGCGGCCGTCCCTGCGGCGCAGCCCCGGCGGCGGCGGGGCGAGCGCGAGCAGCGTTTCGAGCGCGCGCGAATTGAGCAGCCACAGCCGCCCCGAGCGATGTTGCAGGCGCAGCGGCCGATCGCACAGCAGCGCATCGAGCCGGCCCGCATCGGGCAGCCCCGCGACGCTTTCGTGATAGCCGATCCCGCGCAACCAGCCCGCGCCGGGCACGGCCCGCAGGCGCGCGGCAAGCGCGGCCTCGTCACGCACCTCGGGCGGGCCGCAGACCACCGATCCGGCGCGCGCGGCCAGTGCGGCAAGGTGGATGTGATGATCGTGAAGCCCGGGAAGCAGCGCGCCGCCGCGCGCATCGATCATCGCTTCGCCGGCCGCATGGGCAAGCGCGCCGATCCCGGCGATGCGCCCGCCAACGATGCGCAGGTCGGCGCGGCCATGGCCCCAAATTTCGGCATCGCGGATCAGCATGGCCGCGCCATCGCGGTATCGGCGCCGAGCGCACGCAGCGGGGCGGAGACCGGTCGCGCCGGTGCCTGTGGAAATGGCGCACCGCGCGCCGCGCTCCATCGGCGCAAGGCGCGATCGAGCGCGGCGCCGTCGCGTGCCCGCTCCTCGGCCAGCGCTTGGGCAATGACCGCGCTCATCGCGATGCCGAGCCGGGCGCCGCACCCGCTGCGCCAATGGCGCCAGGCGCTTTCGGCGGCAAGGATTCCGGTCAGCGGGTCCGCCGGGGCATCGCCGGCAAAGCCGATGCCGCCGCCCGCGCCGCGCATCGCATCGCCGAGCCCGCCGGCGATCGCCGCATCGTCGCCCAGCGCGATCCAGCCGGCCGGCTCGCCGCTTGCGCCATGCCCGGTGATCGTCACCCAGACGAGCCCCGGCTGCGCCGCCACCAGCCGGTCGGCATCGATGCCGAACTGGGCGAGCCCGCGCGGCCGGCCGGCCTCGATGACGATGTCGGCGCGGGCGATGAGACCGAGCAGCGCGCGGCGCCCGGCATCCTGCGCGATGTCGAGCGCGACGTTGGCCTTGCCCTGGTTGAGCAGCGCGAAAAATTCGGGGCTCGCCTCGCGCTGGGGATCGGGCCGCCGCGGGTTTTCGACCTTCACCACCGTCGCGCCCGCAAGCCAGAGAAGATGCGCCGCGAGCGGCCCCGCCCATAGCGGCGCAAGGTCGAGGACGAGCGGTGCGCGCGCGGGCGCCGGCGATCGCCCCGGCCCCGGCGCAAGCGCCTCGCAGGCCGGCGCGCGCGGCGCTTCGCCGTATCGCGCCACGGCCAGGCCGAGGAGGCGGCCGCGTTCGACCAGTGCCGGTGCCTCGCAGCGCGCCACCGCCGCGGCGATCGCGCGGTCATCGCCGCCAGGAAGCGCGGCATCGCCGAACAGCGCGGGCAGCATGGCGCGATCGTCGGCCCTCGGGAGCGCGAGCGCGACCCAGCCGTCGCGCGCGCGCAAAAGCTGGCAGCCGCCGCCCGCCGAGCGCCGGCCGGGGATGGTGAAGCCGTGAAGGGTGGCGCGCTCGCCCATCAGCGCGCGGCCGGTGAGCGCGGCGATCGCGGCCGAGCCGGTGAGCCCGGCCAGCGCGCGCAACCGTCCTGCCGCCCAGCCTTCGAGCGGAATCGCCAGCGCTGTCTCAGGCGACGAAAAGCGCCTTGACCTCACGGCGCAGCAGCTTGCCCATCTCGTTATAGGGCAGCTCCTTCATCACCATCACCCGGTCGGGCACGCGCGAGGAGCGCAGCCGGGCGCGGATCAGGTCCTTCAGCGCCTCCTCGCTCGGGCAGCTGTGGCCCGCGCGCGCGACGACGGCGATGCCGATGCCTTCGCCCCATTCGGCCGACGGCACCGCCACCGCGCAGGCATCGGCGATCGCCGGATCGGACAGCAGCACGTCCTCGATCTCGCCGGGTGAGATATTCTCGCCGCCGCGCACGATGACATCGTCGGCGCGGCCCGAAAGGAACAGATAGCCGTCCGCGTCGAGATAGCCGGCATCGCGGGTGGGAAACCAGCCCTCGGCGTCGAGCGCGCTTCGCTCCTTGTATTCGCCCGAGACCTGCTCGCCGCGCACATAGATTTCGCCGGCCACGCCCGCGGGCAGCACATGGCCTTCCTCGTCGCGGATCTGCAATTCTATCGTCGGCAGCGGCTTGCCGACCGAGCCAAGCCGCGCGCGCAGCGCCGGATCGCTGGCGCCATGCGCGGCGCGGTGATCCTCGGGCCCGAGCAGCGCCACCGTCGAGCTGGTCTCGGTTAGCCCATAGGCATTGGTGAAGCCGGCGTGCGGCATGAGGTCGAGCGCCCTCTGGATCAGCTCGATCGGCATCTTGCCGCCGCCATAGGCGACCGCGCGTAGCGACGGCAGGCCCGGGTGGTGCGCCGCGTCCATGACCTCGACGATGCGCGACAGCATCGTCGGCACGACGAAGGCGTTGGTGACCTGCTCCTTCGCGGCGAGCGTCAGCCAGGCCTCGGGCTGGAAGGCGGGCAGCATGACGATCCGCCGCTGCGCGTAGATCGAGCTCATCAGCGCCGAGATGCCGGCGATGTGATAGGGCGGCACCGAGACCAGCGCCGCGTCCGCTTCGTCCGCCGAGGCGAATTCGACGGTGCCCAGGATATAGGACAGAAGGTTCGAATGGCGCAGGATCGCCGCCTTGGGCGCCGCGGTGGTGCCGCTGGTGAACAGCTGCACCGCCACCCCGTCGCCGCCCGGATCGAATTCGCGGTCGCCCGAGGCAGGCGTGGTTTCCTGGACCTTCTGGGTGAATTCCTCGCGCGCATAGAATGTGTGGACGGCGCTGCCGACCGTGCCCGACAGGCGCAGCGCGCGTTCCTCGTCGCCGACGATCAGCGCGGGCGCGAGCCGGGCAAGCAGCGCGCCGAGATCGCGGTCGGGCAGGCGGTAATTGAGCGGGCAATAGGGCACGCCCGCGAGCGCCGCGCCGAACAGCGCGATGACCGAGGCCTCGCTCGATTCGTCGAGCAGCGCGACATGGCTGCACCCCGACTGCTCGATCAGCTCGAAGGCGCCGCGCGCCGCTGACAGCAGCTCGCCATAGGTCCAGCGCTTGCCGTCGCAAACGAGGCCAACGCGATCGGCGCCGGCTTCGGCGGCCATTTCGAGAAGCAGGGCGATATTCATCGGCGCGGCCTCAGTCCGAAGCGGGCAGGGGCTTTGCATCCTTGGTGGCGAGCTTAACCCCGTCGACCGCGAGCGAACCCTTGCCGGGCTTGACGCAGAGCAGTTCGAAGCTGTTCGCGGCATCGACATAGCGCTTGCCCATCAGCGTGCCGCCGGCGAAATCGGTGTCGAGGGGTGCCGCTTGCGCGGGCTTGGCCTCAGCCATCGGCGCGCCGCCGCATTCGATGGTGCCGGTGCCGGCGCGGATCACCATTACTTCGGTGTCGCAGGCGGCGCTCTTGAGACGGGTGCCGGGTTTCATCTGTCAGTCCTCGTTCTGGCTTGCGCCGTCAGGCGATCGTGCCTTCGGCCTTTAGGCGTTCGATCGCCTCCCATTCAAGGCCCAGTTCCAGCAGGATCGCCTCGGTGTGCTCGGCGGCTTGCGGCGCGCGGCAGGTTTCGACCGGGGCATGGTCGAACTGCACCGGGCCGCGCGCGATCCGCAGATGCCCCGCCCCGTCGATCCGCTCGACCTCGAAGAACATGTCGTTGGCGAGCGCCTGCTCGTCCCCGCCGAGATCGACTAGGCTCTGCACCGCCGCCCATTGGCCCTTCATCGTCTTGAGGTGCTCGCGCCAGTAGTCGAAGCCGTGGCGCGCGAAGGCGGCGGCGATCGCCTCGCCGGCGGCAGCGGCATTCGCCATCAGCGCCTCGGCGGTCGAAAAGCGCGGGTCCTCGGCCATTCGCGCAAGCCCGAGATGGGTGAAGGTATCGCGGATGTAAGGGCCGGGGACGAGGATGAAGAGGCTGATCACCCGCCCGTCGCCGGTTTTGTAATGGCCGAGGAACGGGCTGAACGCCGATCCGCCGGCGCGCGGCACCGAGACGCGCAACTGCTGCCCGCTTTCGACATAGGTATCGAGCACCTGCCCGCTCGCCCACCACGCCGAGCTCAGCAGCGAGACATCGACCTCGCTCGGCGCGCCGCCTTGCGAGCGATGAAACAACGCTGCGGCGATGCCACCGGCCAGGTTCATCCCGGCGATCGAATCGCCGAAGCCGCCGATGCCCTGGGTCAGCGGAACGTCATACTCCTGCGGGGTGAAGGCATGGGCGATGCCGCTGTGGATCCAGAAGGCGGTCGAATCGAAGCCGCCGCGGTTCCGGTCCGGCCCCTTGTCGCCATAGGCGCTGCCGCGCGCATAGATGATCGCCGGATTGGCGGCGCGGATGTGTTCGACGTCGATCCCCAGCTTCTGCCGCGCCGCCGGCAGATAATTGGTGAGGAAGACATCGCAGTCCCTTGCCAGCGCATGGACGAGATCGCGGCCGGCGGGGGTGGCGATGTCGATGCCGATGCTGCGCTTGCCGCGGTTGGGGTGCTCCATCATCGGATTGACCCGCGGATCGAAGCGCACCCCGCCGATCGTCACCATCCCGCGCTGGGCATCGCCGCGCAGCGGATGCTCGACCTTGATGACCTCGGCACCCCAATCGGCAAGGATGGCGCCGGCCGAAGGCACGAAGACGAACTGCGCGACTTCGAGCACGCGCACGCCCTTCAGGACCTGCGTCATCCGGCCGCGGCCCGCCGCGCCCGCCCCACCGGGCAAGGCGCGCCAATCGTCAAGCGATCGCGCCCGAAGCCTTCAGCGCCTCGATCCGTTCCCACGCGATCCCGGCTTCCATCAGCACGATCTCGGTATGCTCGGAAGCCTGCGGTGCGCGGGTGGTCTCGACCGGCTCGCCGTCCCATTGCACCGGGTTGCGCACGAGCTTGATCGGCTTGCCGCCGTCGGGGGCATCGACCTCGATGATCGTGTCGTTGGCGAGCGCCTGCTCGTCGTTGGCGAGTTCGAGCAGCGTCAGGATCGGCGCCCATTGGCCCTTCAGCGTCTTGAGGTGCTCGCGCCAATAGGCGAAGGGCTTCTTGCCGAATTCCTCGACGAGGATCGCGCTTGCCTCCTTCGCGTTCGCCATCAGGCTGAGGACGTCCTTGAAGCGCGGATCGCTTGCGCATTCGGGCCGGCCGATATGCGCGAACGTGTCCTCGATCAGCCCGGTCGGGCTGACCATGCACAGGTTGATCGTGCGGTGGTCCGAGGTCCAGAAATTGCCCATGAACGGGTTGGTGCCGACCCCGCCCGAGGATGGCATCGAATTCTTGGTGATGATCCCGGTTTCCAGCGCCTGCGCGATGTTGGCGCCCGAGGCCCAGGCGGCGGTGCTCATCAGCGAGACATCCAGCACCTTCGCCTCGCCGGTGCGTTCGCGGTGGAACAGCGCCGCCGAAATGCCGCCGGCGATGAACATGCCGCCGATCGAATCGCCGAAGGCGGGCATGCCCTGCGACAGCGGTCCCGGCAGTTCGGCCGGGGTCATGCAATCGGCAATGCCGCTGCGCGACCAGAAGGCGGTGCCGTCGAAGCCGCCCTTCCCGCGCTCGGGGCCCTTGTTACCCCAGGCGCTGCCGCGGGCATAGATGATGTCGGGATTGACCGCGCGGATATGCTCGACGTCGAATTTGTTCTTCTGGCGCACCGAGGGCAGGTAATTGGTCAAAAAGACGTCGGCGGTCCTTGCCAGCTCGTAAAGCACCTCCTGGCCCTCGCGGGTCGAGGTGTCGATGCCGACGCTGCGCTTGCCACGGTTGGGATGCTCGATTAGCGTGTGGCGCAGCGGATCAAGCTTGACCCCGCCCATGTTGAGAAAGCCGCGCTGGGTATCGCCGCGCAGCGGATGCTCGACCTTGATCACGTCCGCGCCCCAGTCGGCGAGCACCGCGCCCGCCGCGGGCACGAAGGTGAACTGCGCCACTTCGAGGATACGGACCCCCTCCATCACCTTGCTCATGCGATTGCCTTTCATCCCGACCGCGGACTTTGCCGACCGCGGATTTTCCGCGCCATCTCCTGCGCGCATTGCGCGGGCGGATCAACCGCGCCGCCAATCGCGGCGACGATGGAAGCGGCAGATGCGCAAACCACCGCTTCAGTTGCAAAGAACGCAATTGACAGCGCTCCGAAAATTACTTACCTAGGTTAGCAAGTCGCGAAACCGCGGCATCGAATCGACAGGAGATTGCTCATGAACAAGTTCGCTCCCTTCGCCGCGCTGGCGACCCTTGCCACCTTCGCGCTCGTCCCCGTCGCGGTCCACGCGCAGGACGGCGTGCCCGCCAAGGCCGCCGAAGGCAAGATGGTCTATGGCGCTAACGGCCAGCGCCTCGCCCCCGTCTATCGCGTCAACGGCGATGGTTCGGTGCAGCTGATCATGGAAGGCCGGCTGGTCACCATCCCGGCCACCGTGCTCAGCGATGTCAATGGCAAGCTGACCTCTTCCGAGAACAAGGCCGAACTGCTGCGCTGAACCGCAGCCGCTTGCCGGCCTGAACGGGGCGGGGCTTCGGCTCCGCCCTTTTCGTTTGCGGGAAAGGTCCGGCGGCCCTGCAACCCGCGCTTGCCGCCGGGTTCAGCAATCGGTTTGCGGCAGCGGCGGGGCGATGGCGCTGACATTGGCATAAAGCCGGTCGAGCACCTCCTCCGTCTGCTGCAACTGCGTTTCGCTGATGCCGCGAAACCAGCGCTCCTCGCGCAGCCGCGCCAAAGCCCCCATGCGGTCGAGCAGCGGGTTTGCGGCTTCGGTGAGATAGACCGCGCGCGCGCGGCGGTCGCCTTCGCGCTCGCGGCGTTCGAGCATGCCGTCGGCTTCGAGCCGGTCCACCAGCCGCCCGGCGGAAGCTTCGGACATTTCGAGCAGTTCGGCGATCTCGCGCTGGGTCGATCCCGGGCGCCGCGCCGCGACCGCGATCAGCGCCCATTGCGAGCGGGTCAGCCCGACATTATCGACATTGCGGTCGAAGTCGCCGCGCAACAGCCGCGCCAACACATTGATGCGGATGGAAATCCTGCGGCGCAGATCGTCGGGCTCGCCGATGGCATCCTCCAGTCGTCATCCCGGCGGGGCCGGGTCGCTGCCTTGGGTGATAGCCTTAACGCAACCTGCGGAAAAATGCACCCGCGCGCAAAGCCATGCGTTTCGATCTGAAACGATCCGCTCCGGTCAGACGCGCTCGATGATGATCGCCGGCGCCATCCCGCCCGCCGCGCACATGGTGATGAGCGCATAGCGGCCCTGTGTCCGCTCGAGCTCGTCGAGCGCGGTGCCGATCAGCATCGGCCCCGTCGCCGCGATCGGATGACCGAGCGCGATCGACCCGCCATTGGGATTGACCTTCGCGCGATCGAGATCGAGATCGCGGATGAACTTCTCGGCGACGACGGCAAACGCCTCGTTGATCTCCCAGACGTCGATGTCCTCCTTCGAGAGGCCGGCCTTCGCCAGCACCTTCTTCGCCGCCGGCACCGGCGCGTTGAGCATCAGCGTCGGGCAGTCGCCGATCTCGGCCATGGCGACGATGCGCGCGCGCGGGCGCAAGCCGTGCTTCTCGGCGTAATCCTTCGAGGTCAGAAGGATCGCCGCCGCGCCATCGACCACGCCCGAGGAAATGCCGACATGGTGGATCGGCTCGATCCTTACCTCGGGATAGACCTTGTTGATGAGCTCGCCGAAGGTCTTGCCACCGGGCTCGGACGGCATGTCGCGGAACATGGCGAAGGCGGGCTTCAACTGCGCCAGCCCCTCGGCGGTGGTGTCGGGGCGCGGATATTCCTCATGGTCGAGAATGACGTTGCCGGCGTCGTCCTTCACCGTGATCACCGAACGCTTGAAGCGGCCCTGCCTGATCGCGACATCGGCGCGGCGCTGGCTCTCCACCCCGAACGCTTCCAGTTCGCCGCGCGAGATCCCCTCCATCGCCGCGATCGCATCGGCGCAGACCCCCTGGTTCGATTGCGGATGCTTTGCTTGGAGCCGCGGATTGCCCGTGCCCATGCCGCCGCCGCCAAGCCCGGCCTCGCGCATCTTCTGCCCGTAGTAGTTGGCGTAGGACAGCATTTCCGAGCCGCCGGCGACGACCACGTCATGCATCCCCGCCATGATCATCCCCGCGCCAAGATTGGTCGCGGTCAGCCCGCTGCCGCAGAAGCGGTTGAGCGTCACTCCGCCCGCCTTCACGTCATAGCCGGCATCGAGCGCGGCATTGCGCCCGATATCGCCCGCCTGGAGGCCCATCGCCGCCGACACGCCCCAGATCACGTCATCGACATCAGCGGTATTCAGATGGTTGCGATCGCGGATCGCGGCGAACACCGTGGCCGCCAGATGCTCGGGATGCATGGTGGACAGCGCCCCCTTGCCCATCTTGCCGATGCTGCGCGGCGTGCGGACGGCGTCGATGATATAGGCTTCGGCCACGGGCAGGCTCCTTGAACGGGTTCAAGGGCTAGATGGCGAGGGGTGGGGCGGTTTGCAATTGCCGCGCGCAGGGTGGCTATCGCCGCGGCGATTCCGGAAAGCGGGTTTCCCGGGGCCATGGCCCCCGCATTTCGCTTTCCCTCCCCGAAGCGCGAAGCATTGACGCGCCGCCTGCGCATCCGCAATCTCGCCCGATGGGGAGCGAACCGGCCAAAGCGAGCGACAGCGCGAAAGCCGGCGCCTTTGCGCCGCTGGCCGAGCCGACCTTCCGGCGCATCTGGATTTCCAGCCTTTTCTCCAATTTCGGCCAGCTCATTCTCGGTGTCGGCGCGGCCTGGGAGATGACGCGGATGACGCATGGCGCGCCCGGCATGGTGGCGCTGGTGCAGAGCGCGCTGATGCTGCCCTCGATGCTGGTGGCGGTGCCGGCGGGGGCGTTGGCGGACATGTTCGACCGGCGGCGGATCGCCTTGACCGGGCTGGGCTTTGCCGCGCTGTCGGGGGCGGTGCTGACCGTGCTGGCGTCGCTGGCGCTGGTGACGCCCTGGGTGCTGCTGGGCTTTGTGGTGCTGATCGGCGGCGGGGTGGCGCTGTACAGCCCTTCGTGGCAGGCTTCGATCGGCGAGCAGGTATCGGACGCGCATCTCCCCGCGGCGATCAGCCTGGGTTCGATCAGCTATAATGTCGCGCGCAGTTTCGGGCCGGCGCTGGGCGGGGTGATCGTGATGGCGGCGGGCGCGAAGGTCGCCTTCGGGATCAATGCGGTCTTTTATCTGCCTTTGTGGATTGCCTTTTTCTTCTGGAGGCGGCGGCATGCGCCCTCGCGGCTGCCGCCCGAGCGGATCGCGCGGGCGATCATCTCGGGGGCGCGTTATGCGCGGCATTCGCCGCCGATCCGCACCGTGCTGCTGCGCGCGCTCGCCTTTGGCCTCGCCAGCGCCACCTATACCGCGCTGGGCCCGCTGATCGCCAAGACGCTGCTGCATGGCGATGCCGCGACCTATGGCGTGCTGCTCGGCGCGACCGGGATCGGCGCGGTGTCGGGCGCGGTTTACCTCACGAAGATGCGTCGCCTTATGTCGAACGAGGCGCTGGTGCGCATCTTCGTCTGCCTGACCGCGGGCTCGCTGCTGACGCTTTCGGTCAGCCGTTCGGTGTGGATTTCGGGGCTGGCGTTCTTCGTCATCGGCATCTCCAACATGCAGTGCGCATCGCTGTTCAACATCGGCGTGCAACTGACCGCGCCGCGCTGGGTGACGGCGCGCGCGCTTTCGCTCTACTCCTCGTTCCTCACCGGCGGCATCGCGATCGGCGCGTGGTTCTGGGGGACGATCGCGACGCATTTCGGGGTCGCGGTGGCGCTCGCCGCCTCGGGCTGCGTGGTGGCGGGCACCGCGCTGCTCGGGCTGGTGCTGCCGCTGCCGCGCGAGGAGGAGATCGATACCGATGCGGTGCACTTCGGGCGCGAACCCGAGGTCGAGCTGGCGTTGACCATGCGTTCCGGCCCGGTGGTGATCGAGGTCGAATATGACGTCGATCCGGCACAGGCGCGCGCCTTTTACGAGGCGGCGCAGCGCTTGCAGAAGCTGCGCCATCGCAACGGCGGCTTCGACTGGTCGCTGGCGCGCGATATCGCCGATCCCGCGCTGTGGATCGAGCGCTGGCACTGCCCGACGTGGGGCGATTATCTGCGGATGCGCGATCGCTATACGCAGGGCGATCTCGACATCCAGGCGCTGGCCAACGGCTTCGATCGCGTCGGACCGGGGCGCAAGGTGCGACGCTGGCTTGAGCGGCCCTATGGCTCGGTGCGGTGGAAGGCCGAGACGCCCGATCCGAAGACCGCGCCGGTGGGCTTTTTGGGGCCGTGATCGCGGCGCGATGATCGCGGCGGCGGTTGCCATGCCGCGCGCTGTCTGACCACATGCGCGGCCATCGAAAAGGGGAGAAAGCCATGGCCGCGCGGCAGACATACAAGGTCATCCAATGGGCGACGGGCAATGTCGGCAGCCGCGCGCTGAAGAAGGTGATCGAGCATCCCGATTGCGAACTCGTCGGGCTGTGGGTCAGTTCGCAAGCCAAGGAGGGCCGGGACGCGGGCGCGCTTTGCGGCTTGCCCGACACCGGGATCAGGGCGACGCGCGATGCGGCCGCGCTGATCGCGACGCCGGCCGATGTCGTGCTCTACATGCGCCAGGGCACCGATTTCGACGAGCTTTGCGCGATCCTCGCCTCGGGCAAGAACGTGGTGACGACACGCGGTGACTTCCACCATCCGCGCACGATGGACGCAGCCGTGCGCGCGAGGATCGAGGCCGCCTGCGCCAAAGGCAACAGCTCGATCTATTCGACCGGCTCCAGCCCCGGCTTCATCACCGAGGCGCTGGCGATCCCGCTGTTGTCGCTGGCGCGCGAGCACGCCTGCGTGACCATCGACGAATATGCCGACATGACCAGCCGCGATTCGCCCGACATGATCTTCAACATCATGGGCTTCGGGGTGCCGATGGGCGAATTCGACCAGCGCAAGGTCGAATATGTGAAGCATGATTTCGCCGCCTCGCTCGGCCAGCTCGCCGATGCGATCGGGCTGCCTTGCGAGGAGTTCGTGGCGAAGGGCGAGATGGCGGCGGCGCGCAATGACAAGCAGATTGCCGCCGGGCTCATCGCGAAGGGGACGGTGGGTGCGATGCGCATCACCATCGAGGGGCTGCACAAGGGCAAGCCCGTGCTGCGCTTCCGCGCCAACTGGTATTGCACCGATGACATCGCCGAGGACTGGGGGCTGCGCGCCTCGGGCTGGAAGGTGCGCACCGAAGGCGACACGCCGGTCGAGGTCAACATCACCTTCCCGGTGAGCGAGGAGGATTATCCGCGCTTCACCCCCGGGCTGACCGCACACCGGCCGATCAACGCCATTCCGATGGTGGTCGCAGCGCCGCCGGGGATCAGGACGACGGTCGATATGGCGCAGGTGATCCCGGTTTTCGGCGGCTGACATCTGCGCCCGGTCGGGGCGATGGTCAGAGGCGTCCGGCGATCGCCAGCAGTCTGCGCGCATCCTCCAGATGCAGAAGTTCGGCCATCGTGCCCTCGACCCGGATCGCGCCCTTGCCGGCGTTCTCGGGCTGGGCGAAGGCGTCGATGATCGCGCGCGCGCGGCGCAGTTCCTCCTCGCCGGGAGAGAACACCGCGTTGGTCGGCGCGATCTGGTCGGGATGGATCAGCGACTTGCCGTCGAAGCCGAACAGCCGGCCCTGCCCGGCCTCCTCGGTGAAGGCGGCAGAATCGCGAAATTCGTTGCACACGCCGTCGAGGATGACCAGCCCATGCGCCCGCGCCGCGCAGACCGCGAGGCTGAGCAGCGGCAGGAACGGCACGCGTCCGGGGAGCAGCCGCGCGCGCATTTCCTTGGCCAGGTCATTGGTTCCCATCACCCACAGCGACAGCCGCGTGCTTGATGCCATCGCGGCGATGGCTTCGAGCCGGGCGATCGCGCCGCAGGTCTCGATCATCGCCCACAGCTGCATCTGCGCGGCGCCGAGCGCTGCATCGTAGCGCGCCACGTCCCCGGCCGAGGAGACCTTGGGAACCAGCACCGCATCGACCGGCGCGGTCGCGATCGCCGCGAGATCGGCCGCGCCCCAGCGCGTATCGAGCCCGTTGACGCGGATCGCCACCTCGCGCGCGCCGAAGCCGCCCTCGCGCACCGCGGCGATCGCGCCGGCGCGGGCTTCCTCCTTCGCCTCGGGCGCGACCGCATCCTCAAGATCGAGGATGATGATGTCCGCCGGCAGCGTGCGCGCCCTGGCGATAGCCCGGGCATTCGAGGCGGGCAGGAACAGCGCGCTGCGGCGCGGTCGGTCGGGGGCGATCATGGGCGGGGAAGGGCTCCGGCTAGAAACAGGCGAACGGCGTAGCGGATGCGGTCCTCGATTTCCTCGGGCGCATGGATCATGCCGGCGACGATCAGCCGCACCGGGCCGCCGACGACCATGCTGGTGAAGACATTGGCGGCCATCATCGGCCGGTCGATCGCCAGCCGCCCGGCCGCGGTCTCGGCCTTCAGCCAGTCGGCGAGGAAGCGGATCACCGGCAGGGCGCCGAGTTCGAAGGACAGCGTGAAGATATCGGGAAAGCGATAGCTTTCGGTGTTGATGATCCGTTGCAGCTTCAGCCCGGTCGGGGTCGAGATCGGATCGACGCGCAGATGGGCGATATTGACTAGGGTCTGCTCGGCATCGGGCACCACCGCGGCCGCCATGCGCTCCGGCGTCACCGCGAGCAGTTCGATCGCCCGGCGCACCGCGGCGCGAAACAGCGCCACCTTCTCGGGATAGCGCGCATAGACGGTGCGCTTGGTCATGTTGACCGAGCCGGCGATCGCCTCGACCGTCGCGAGCTCGAAACCGCGGTCGAGAAAATGATCGAGCGCGGCATCGAGCAGCTCGGCATGGCGGGCCTGGGCCTGCGCGCGCGTCGGGCGGCCCGCGCGGGGGCGTTGGGTGGCGATGGCGTCCATGGCGAGTGTCCTAACAAGAATCGGCTTGCATGACAGCGGGGAAAAGCAGACAAAGAAACGCGCGAGTATGCATTATTGGACGCGCATGGCCGGGATCGGGCCATTGGCCCCGTCGCAACCCGGTCCGGAACAGCAGCAGGGAGACAAAAGCATGGGCGCAGCCGCCGACAGCCTTACCGCCCATGTCGATCGGGGTGGCGGCTACGACATCCCCCATGCGCAGATCCGCGACATCCAGATCGCGGCGATCGCCGAGCGCTTCGCGGAGCGCCGCCAGCGCATCCGCCTGCTCGCGCATCGCGCCGATGAGGCCGGGATCACCGACGTTCGCGAGCTTGCCGAGGCGGTGCCGCTGCTGTTTCCGCACACCGCCTACAAGAGCTATCCCGAAAGCTTCCTGTCCGAACAGCGCTGGGACCGGCTTGGCAAGTGGCTGGGCACGGTCTCGCCCTATCCGATCGCGCCGCATGCCGAACTGACGAAGCACGGCCCGATCGCCGGCATCGACGACTGGATCGAACGGCTGGAAGCGGCGGGCCATTACGTGTCCTGTTCGAGCGGGACCACCGGCAAATCGGCGATGCTGATCGGCTCGGCGGCCGACATGGACTTCGCCGGGCGCGAGGCGGTGCTCGCCTGCGCGTGGGGCGCCAATGTCGCGCCGGCGCAGGACCGGCTGGTCTTCGGCCTGGCGCCGATCGCGCAGGTGCCGCGCAACCACGCGGTCGGCTCGGCGCTCAAGGAGGCGTTCAGCCTGCCCGGTCGCGAGCGTTTTTCCTATCCGGTGCCGCCGATCACCATCGGCTCGATCACCGGCATGGTCGCGATGCGCCGCAAGATCGCCGACGCCACCGCATCGCCCGCCGAGATCGCCGAATATGAGGCGGTCTCGGCCGCGCGCGCGGCGGCGATGGACGCCGCGGTCGGGATCAGCGCCCGCGCGGTGATCGAGGCGCGGCACGAGAAGCTCTATGTCTCGGGGATGTGGGCGGCGCTGTACCAGGTCGCCGCGGCGGTGCGCGCGCTCGGCTATTCGGGTGCCGACTTCCATCCCGAGAACACCTGCTACATCGGCGGCGGGCTCAAGGGCGCGCAACTGCCGCCCGATTACCGCAGCTTCGTGTTCGAGACCTTCAATATCGCGCCCGGGCGCGTCTATCAGATGTACGGCATGCAGGAGATCATCTCGAGCATGCCGCGCTGCCAGAAGGGCGGGCGCTATCACCTGCCCCCCTGGCTGGTGCCGCTGGTGCTGAACGAGGCCGGCGACGCGCTCGCCGGCCCGCATCGCGGCGAGATCGAAGGCCGCGCCGCCTTCTTCGATCTCGCGCTCGACGGGCGCTGGGGCGGGGTGATCTCGGGCGACAAGGTGGCGATCAGCTTCGACCCCTGCGCCTGCGGCACTGCCGGCCCCAGCGTGCGCGATGATATCGCGCGCTATTCCGAACTGACCGCGGGCGACGACAAGATCGCCTGCTCGGGGACAGTGGATGCCTATGTGCGCGGGGTGGTTTGAGGGGATTACGGCGGGATTACGGGATTACGGTGACACTCGGGATTACGGTGACACTGGGATTACGGTGACACTGCATTTAATTGACGGATTACGGTGACACTGCGTTTAATTGACGGCGGGCTTCGCGCATGAGAAGCTGCGGCCATGGCGCGACTGGCTCGCACCACTATGTAATTCCCGGCATCCCCCACCATGTGGCGCAGCGTGGCAATGGGCGGCAACAGGGATAAGTGCAGCGTCAGCATAATCCGTCACCGTAATCCCAACCTCAAATCTGTGGCATGGGTGCTGACGGCGGACAGCGGGAACATCTCGACATGGGTCTCGGCCGTGCGGCCATAATAGACAACACGGCGATCGGGAAATGAGACGAGATAGCCCGCGCAGCCTGCGGCCTTCACCCGCTCGCAGAAAGCGGCGTAGCTGTAGTCAGGAGCGTTGGCCTGCGCCCACCGTATGAGAGCCTGCACGGCGGCAGCGTCGAACACGGCGGCGACTGAGCCGGAATGATGGGGCATGTCGAGGTCGGCACAATCGCCGTCGTGCAGGTAATAGGTTTGGCTGTTCCGGAGATAATCGACGGCGTAGCCGTCGAAGCCCGCAGAGATAAGCTTGCCGATGATTTCAGGAAAACTCAGACTCCCGTCGTGCGCACCGTCGAGGCACATTTTGGCAATGTCTGTCCGTTCCGCGTCCATGCGCAGTTCCTTTCGCCAGAGATGATTTCGAGGGGTCGGAGCCTAATCGACGGGCATGGTCGATAACCCGTGCCTGTCGATCAGCACTTGCAAGATGCCGCGGAGATGGCCCTGCTCCTGATTGCTCAGAACAGCAAAAAACGCTGCATCATTATTGTCGGCCAACCTCGCAAGGACCGGAACCTTCCTTGCACCCGCCGAAGACAGGCTGAGGCTGTGGCCGCGTTTGTCGTCCGGGTTGCCGGTACGTTCAATCAGGCCCTTTTTCGCCAGTCGTTCGGCCAGCTTGCTGATCGCTCCCTTGGTCATGCCCATCTTCAAGGCCAGGGCAGAGGGTGAAATCCCGTCGCTGCCATAGAGCGAGCGCAGCATGGCCCATTCCGCGACGGTCACGCCGTCGCCCGCCACTTTCCCCGCGAACTCCTGCGATACGGCGTTTGACACCATGCGCAGCAGATAGCCTGTATGGGCATTAAGGTCAGAGACAGCGGCCATTAACCACTCCGGTTCGTTAACCAGGAAACTACCGCGAATATGTTTCCTAGTCAACTATGATCGGGTCACCGGGTTGCCAAGGTTACGGTAACCGCGTGCTTGACCCCTGGGCGCCACCCCGCACCAGCATCTCCGAACGCCACGTCGAGCAGGGGGGCGTGTCCCACGACGTGGTGCAGCAGGGTGCTGAGGTGGCGCGTGACAACGCCAGTGATGGGGTCTGGGGCTACTATGACCCCAGGAAAATCCTCTTTCTTCCTCCCCTTAAATCCAAAGCGCAGAAAGCGCAGAATGCGCTTGCGCAGTGGCGCTGTCCGTGCATAATGATACGCAAGAGTAGCCATTGTGGCGAGTCGGAGAGGATGTCATGGCGACAGTGGTGGAAGCAGGTGCGGTCGAAAAGCTCACAAGGCTGGTCGATGCGGCGGATCGGTTCGATTATTCGGCGGCGCAGCTGCGCGCGACGCAGGTGGCGGCGCTGGACGAGCGGTTTGCCGATCGGGTGAAGCGGATCAAGCTGCTCGGCCACCGCGCGGCGGAAGCCGGGATCGAACGGATCGGGGCGGTCGAGGACATCGTGCCGGTGCTGTTTCCGCACACCGCCTACAAGAGCTATCCGGAGAGTTTCCTGATCGAAGAGCGCTGGGACCGGCTGACGAAGTGGCTGGGCACGGTCTCGCCCTATCCGATCACCGGGGTCGATCTCGACGGCATCGCCGATATCGACGACTGGATCGCGCGGCTTTCCGCGAAGGGCTATTTCATTTCCTGTTCGAGCGGGACGACGGGCAAGTCGGCGATGCTGATCGCCAGCCAGAAGGACATGGACTGGTCGAAGATCGACACGGTCAATGTCTTTGCCTGGGGTTCGGGGGTGAAGCCCGAGCGGAACCGCAAGATGATCGGCTGCGCGCCTGTTGCCACCGTGCCCAAGAACACGACGATCGGCGAGGCGCAGCGCCAGGCTTTCGCCAATCCCGACTGGCCGCGGTTCAACTATCCGGTGCCGCCGATCACGGTGGGCTCGCTGACCAGGATGGTGGTGATGAGGAAGAAGATCGCCGATGGCACCGCCAGCCCGCAGGAGATTGCTGATTTCGAGGCGACCTCGAAGGAGCGCCAGGCCATTCTCGACGCGGCGATCGGCCTTGCCGCCGAGGAGATCATCGCCAATCGCGACAAGAAGCTGATGGTCTCGGGGCTGTGGAGCGGGCTTTACGCGGTGGCCAAGGCGGTGCGCGATCGCGGCTACAGCGCCAAGGACTTCGATCCCGACAATTGCGTCTATGTCGGCGGCGGGCTGAAGCGGGCGCTGCTGCCGCCCGATTATCAACAATTTGTCCACGAAACTTTCAACATCCCGGCGGGCCGGCATTTCCAGAACTATTCGATGCAGGAGCTCAATTCGGGCATGCCCAAATGCCGCGAGGGCGGGCGCTATCACGTGCCGCCGTGGATGGTGCCGATGATCCTCGACAAGGCGGGCGACGCGCTGCTGGCGCATGATGTCAGCGGCGGCGAGATCGAGGGCCGCGCCGCCTTCTTCGACCTGTCGCTCGACGGGCGCTGGGGCGGGATCATCACCGGCGACAAGATTTCGCTCGACTACAGCCCCTGCGCCTGCGGCAGGAAGGGCGCCTCGGTGCGCGACAACATCGCCCGCTTCGCCGATCTCGAAGGCGACGACAAGATCGGCTGCGCGGGGACCATCGATGCCTATGTAAGAGGTGCAGCATGACCGTTCTTGAACCCATCATCGCCGGCGGCGCGCCATCCGATCAGGCCGAACCGGTGATTTCGGCGCCCTTCTTCATCCGCGGCGAGTTGATCGAGGGCCAGGGCGTCATCCAGCACTCGCGCGATCTTGGCGTCACCTTCGCGACGCCGCGCATCCCGATGGATCGCGTCGTCTTCCCGCGGACCGAGCTGCCGCCGCTGCTCAACGTGCCGCTGGCCGAGATCATCGACTTCCTGGTCGAGACCGGGCAGCGGATCATGGACCCGAAGAACGACATCATGCAGGAATGCATCGACCGGATGTGTTCGACGCATATACTGCCGCGCGAGGTGGTGGCGAATTCGGCGGTACATGCCGCGCGCTACCTCGACAAGCGCACGCTGATGGCCGAGGTCGAGCAGAACTTCCCCGATCCGCGCGCGCTCGATGGCTGGATCGCGAAGCAGGATTACACCGGCCGCAAGAGCTTCGTGCGCGCCTTCGCGCCGCGGCTGATCCATGTGCTGCCGGGCAATTCGCCCGGGGTCGCGGTCAAGTCGATCGCGCAGGGGGCGATGGTCAAGGCGGTCAACCTGTTCAAGATGTCCTCGGCCGATCCCTTCACCATGACCGCGCTGCTGCGCACCATGGCGGCGATCGACCCCGACCATGCCATCGTCAAGTCGATGGCGGCGGTCTATTGGCGCGGCGGCGACGAGGCGGTCGAGCGCGTGCTCTATCGCCCGCAATATTTCGACAAGCTCGTCGCCTGGGGCGGCGGCGATGCGATCAACAATGTCATCAAATATATCGGCCCCGGCTTTCAGCTGGTTTCCTTCGATCCCAAGACCTCGATCTCGATGGTCGGGCGCGAGGCGCTGGCGAGCGAGGCGGCGATGGACGAGGCGGCCGAGCTTGCCGCGACCGACATCATGATCCTCGGGCAGGAGGCCTGCGTGTGCAGCCGCTTCCAGTTCGTCGAGGGCGATGTCGCCGATGTCGATCGCTTCTGCGCCAGGCTGCATGCGCGCATCGCCGCCAAGGCTGCGGCTTCGGGCGATATCCGCGCGCTCGACATGCAGATGCGCGAGGAGATCGAGGCGCTGATGATGATGGACGACGATTACCGCGTCTGGGGCAAGACCGACGGCAGGGGCCTCGTCATCCGCTCGGACGAGCCGGTCGATTTCCACCCGATCAACAAGGTCGCCAATGTCGTGCGGGTCGATCGCCTCGATGACGCGGTGCGCTACATCAATGTCGCAACGCAGACGGTGGGTTTCTATCCGTTCCACCGCATGCCCGATTATCGCGACCGGCTGGCGAGCGGGGGTGCGCAGCGCATCGTCCATCTCGGCGAGGCGGGGCCGAGCACGATCGGCAATCCGCATGACGCGATGTATCCGCTGCACCGCTTCGTCCATTGGATGGCGCATGAGGACGGCATGGCCTGACGCCCTGGCAGCCGCCGCGGGCCGCCGGGCGGGGTGCGCGGGCGCATTGACGGCCGCGGGCGGATGCGCCACAGCCCCGCGCTGAACACAAGGTCAGCAGGAGCGCAGGGGTGAGCGACAGGATCCGCATCGATCTTTCGGGCAAGGTGGCGCTGGTCACCGGCGCGTCCTCGGGCATCGGTGCGGCCACCGCCGAGGCGCTCGCCGGGGCGGGGGCGGCGGTCGCGGTCAACGGGCGGCGGGCCGACCGGCTCGATGCGCTGGTCGCGCGGATCACGGCGGCGGGCGGCAAGGCGCTGGCGATTGCCGGCGATGTCTCGCGCGAAGCCGACGCGTTCGGCGCGGTCGCGCAATGCGTCGCAGGGCTTGGCGGGCTCGACGTGCTGATCAATTCGGCGGGGGTCAACGAGGCCGGCGGCATTACCAGCCTGCCGCTCGACAAGTGGCGCAAGGTCATCGACATCAATCTGATGGGGACGATCTACGCCTGCGCCGCCGCGGTGCCGCACATGCAGCAGGCGGGCGGCGGCGATATCGTCAACATCTCCTCGACCGCGGGGCGCAAGGCGGGCGCGGCCTTCGCCTCCTATTCGACCAGCAAGTTCGGGCTGACCGGCTTCACCGAGAGCCTGCGCCAGGAGATGGGCACGCAGAATATCCGCGTCTGCATCGTCGAGCCCGGCGCGACCGGGACCGAGATCGCCGAATCGATCTCCGATCCCGCCTGGCGCGCCGCGATCCAGAGCCATGTCAGCAAGGACGGGGCGATGGGCGCCGACGACATCGCGGATGCGATCCTGTTCGCGCTGGCGTTGCCGCGCCGCGCCAATGTCTGCCAATTGCATCTGCGCCCGACGATCGACATCTCGCCGATGTGACCGGGAAGGAGGAAACCATGCCTGCCTATCTCGTGTTCCTGCGCGAAGGCCCGGTGGTCGATGAAGCGGCGATGGCCGCCTACAAGGCGGGCAACCGCGGCGGCGCGCCGGTGCCGGGAATCAAGCCGCTGGTCGTCTATGGCGCGATGGAGACGCTGGAGGGCGAGGGCGCCGAGGGCATGGTGATCCTGGAATTTCCGGACAAGGCCGCCGCCCGCGCGTGGTATGACAATCCCGAATATCAGGAGCGCGCGAAATTGCGGCAGCAGGCCGCACCCTACCGCGCCTTCATGGTCGAAGGGTTCTGATCTGGCGGCGCACGCCGGGCTGTGCCAGAGCGCGCAAGTCATTTTGCTTTAAGGACGGACCATGGCTGTCGAAATCCTCCTCCCCAAGATCGGTTTCTCGATGAACGAAGGCCAGATCGCCGAATGGCTGGTCGCCGATGGCGCCGCGGTGAAGGAGGGCGATCCGCTGTTCTCGCTCGAAGCCGACAAATCGACCAACGAGGTCGAGGCGCCGGCGACGGGCACGCTGCGGATCGTTGCCCAGACGGGCGAGACCTATGAAGTCGGCACGGTGCTGGGCTATATCGAATAGGCGAGCGCGGCGGCGGTGCCTGGCTTTCATCCCAGCGTCCACGCCGCGATCCGGCCCGATCACCCGGCGCTGGTGCTGGCCGATACCGGCGAGGCGCTGAGCTATCGCGCGCTCGACGAAGGATCGAACCGCTTCGCGCAGTTGCTGCGCCGCGAGGGGCTGAAGCCGGGCGATCGCATCGCGGTGATGCTGAGGAACGGGCTCAGCTTTCCGCAGGTCTATTGGGGGGCGACGCGCTGCGGGGTCTTCGTGGTGCTGCTCTCGACGCATCTCAAGCCCGCCGAGGCCGCCTACATCATCGGCGATGCCGGCGCGCGGCTGCTGGTGTTGTCGGCTTCGCTGGGCGAGACGCCGCGCGTGCTGGCGGCGCAGCGCGCGGGCCTGATCCCCGGGGTGGACCGCATCTTCCATGCCGGGGACACGCCGATCGCGGGCGCCGAGCCGCTGGATGCGGCGCTGGGCGCAATGCCGGCCGAGCGGGTGACCGACGAGATTGCCGGCTTTCACATGATCTATTCGAGCGGCACCACCGGCCGCCCCAAGGGCATCGTCCTGCCGTTCACCGCCGGGCCGATCGATGAATTCCAATTGCTCGAAGGCGGCCAGATGCCGATCTATCACGAGACGCACCCGCTGGTGACCTTCAACGCCGGGCCGCTGTACCACGGTGCGCCGCTTTCGACGATGCTGGTTGCGCAGCGGCTGGGCGGCACCTTTGTCACCCAGCGCAAATTCGATGCCGAGGGCGTGCTGCGCGCGATCGCCGAATGGCGCGTCTCGGTTGCCCAATTCGTGCCGACGATGTTCGTGCGCATGCTCGCGCTGCCCGAGGCGGTGCGGCAGGCGTATGATCTTGCCTCGCTGCGCATGGTGATCCATGCCGCCGCGCCCTGCCCGGTCGAGATCAAGCGGCGGATGATCGAGTGGCTGGGTCCGATCATCTATGAATATTACGGCAGCACCGAGGGCGTCGGCGCGACCGCGATCACCGCGGCGGAATGGCTCGAAAAGCCCGGCTCGGTGGGCAGAAGCTCGCTCGGTGCGATCCATATCTGCGACGAGGCGGGCGAGGAACTGCCCGCGGGCGAAATCGGCACGATCTGGTTCGAGGTGCCGGCGGGGCGCGCGGTGCGCTATCTGAACGACGCAGCGAAGACCCGCGCCGCCGCCCATCCGCGCCATGCCGACTGGTTTGCGGTCGGCGATATCGGCCGGCTCGACGCGGACGGCTATCTGTTCCTCACCGATCGCAAGGATTTCATGATCATCTCGGGCGGGGTGAACATCTATCCGCAGGGAATCGAGGATTGCCTGATCGTCCACCCCAAGGTGCTCGACGCGGCGGTGATCGGGGTCGCCAACCCCGAGTTCGGCGAGGAGGTGAAGGCGATCGTCCAGCCCAAGGTCTGGGCCGATGCCGGGCCGGCGCTGGAGGCCGAACTGCGCGCCTGGTGCGCGGCGCGCATCTCGCATGTGACCTGCCCGAGAAGCTATGAATTCGTCGAAGAGCTTCCGCGCATCCCCTCGGGAAAGCTCGCGAAGCACGAATTGCGCAAGCTTTACGGCAATCCCGTCGCGGTGGGGTGAGCGCCCGCCGGGGGTAGCGGACCCGGAATATCTATTCGTGTCAAATTGACACGATCGTGTCAAAGTGCCAGCTTGCGCTTCATGCATGGGCCTTTCGAGTCGCGGCATCCGCTGGTCGGGCTGATCGATGAGATCAGCCGGCTCAACGGGCGCCTCAAAAGCACCTTCGCGGTGGCGCGGCGCGCGGCCGGGCTCAACGATTCCGAAATGATGGTGCTCAATGCCGTGGTCGAGGCCGAGCGGCCGGTGACCGTGCCGCAGATCGGCCGGTCGCTGGGCAATCCACGCCAGATCGTCCAGCGCGCCGCGACCGCGCTGATCGCCGCCGGGCTGATCGAGCCGCTGGCCAACCCCGATCACAAGCGCGCGCCGCTGCTCACCGGGACCGCGGCGGGGATCGCGCTCAAGCGCCGCGCCGATGCCATCGCCGACGAGGCGGCGGCCGGGCTCGCGGCGGGGCTCGATCCGGCGGCGCTGCGCGCGGCCACCATCGAATTGCGCGGGCTGCGCCGGCAGCTCGAAGACCGTTTGCGAAGAGGGTGATGATGGCGGCCGTAACCCATGATCTCGACAGGCTGGCGCCGATCGGGCCGTTGACCGACTGGCTCGATGCGCATGTGCCGCAACTCGGCAAGGGGCCGCTGCGCACCGCGCTGCTTTCGGGCGGCACCTCGAACGTGGTGCTGACGCTCGACCGCGGCGAGGGCGCGATGGTGATGCGCCGCCCGCCCGAAGTGCCGCCGCCGGGCGCCGAAAAGGGGGTGCTGCGCGAGGCGCGGGTGCTGACCGCGCTCAATGCGACCGATGTCCCGCATCCCGTCTGCCACGGCGCCTGCGCCGATGAAGGCGTGGTCGGCGCGCCCTTCTATGTCATGGAAAAGGTCGATGGCTGGGCGCCCAACCTGCGCGACGAGAAGATCCACAATGTGCCGCCCTTCGATTCCATGCCCTATGAATATATGATCCCCTTTGCGATCATCGACGGGCTGATCGCGCTCGCCAATGTCGATTACGTGGCCGTCGGGCTCGGCGATTTCGGCAAGCCGGGCAGGTTCCTCGAACGCCAGGTCGATCGCTGGGCGGGGCAGCTGCAAAGCTACAAGGCACGCTACGGCTATGCGGGCCGCCATCTCGAAGGCTATGCCGAAACCGAGGAATGGCTGCGCGGCAGCACGCTTCCGCAAGAGGTGCGCGGCATCATCCACGGCGATGTCGGCACCCCCAACATGATGTTCCGCCATGCCCCGCCGGCGCGGCTTGCGGCGATGATCGACTGGGAGCTTTCGACGATCGGCGATCCGATGCTCGACCTTGGCTGGTTCACCGGCGGCATGCGCGACGAGGACAATCCCGGGCGCGTCTTCGTCAAGCCGCTCAACAATCCCGAGCATTTCCCGACACGGCAGGAGCTTGCCCGCTATTATTGCGCGGGCACCGGGCGCGACATCGGGGACTTTGCCTGGTTCTCGATCCTTGCGCGCTTCAAGTCGGGCTGCCTGCTCGAATACAAGGTGGCGCAGGCCGAGGCGGGCATTCTTTCCAGGGAAACCGGCCGGTTCTTCGCCGACATCGTCACCAATGTCTTCAAGGATACCGCCGAGCAGATCAAGAGGATGCAGCGATGATCGATTTCAGCGTGGAGCCCGAATTCCAGGCCAGGCTCGACTGGATGGACCAGTTCGTGCGCGAGGAATGCGAGACGATGGACCTGCTGTTTCCCGAACAGGGCGCGCAGTTCGATCCGAATTACACGGCGGCGCGCCGCCACCTCAAGCCCTTGCAGGAGCAGGTCAAGGCGCAGGGGCTGTGGGCCTGCCATCTGGGTCCGCATCTCGGCGGCCCGGGCTATGGCCAGGTGAGGCTGGCCCTGATGAACGAGATTCTCGGCCGCTCGGGCTGGGCGCCGGTGGTGTTCGGCACCGCCGCGCCCGATACCGGCAATGCCGAAATCCTCGCGATGTTCGGCACGCCCGCGCAGAAGCAGCGCTTCCTTGGCCCGCTGATGGCCGGTGACATCGTCTCGTGCTTCTCGATGACCGAGCCGCAGGGCGGCGCCGATCCCGGGGTTTTCACCTGCAAGGCGACGCGCGAGGGTGACGAATGGGTGATCGAGGGCGAGAAGTGGTTCTCCTCGAACGCCAAATTCGCCGCCTTCCTGCTCGTCCTTGCGGTCACCGACGCCGAGGCGCCGCTGACCGAACGGATGAGCATGTTCATCGTGCCCACCGAGACACCGGGGATCGAAATCCTGCGCAATGTCGCGCTGATCGGCGATCTCGATCCCGAAAACGGCCATCACGCGCATCTGCGCTACAACCAGGTGCGGATTCCCGCCGACCATCTGCTCGGGGAAGTCGGCGGCGGCTTCAGGGTGGCGCAGGCGCGGCTGGGCGGCGGGCGGGTCCATCACGCGATGCGGACCGTGGGGCTGTGCAACCGCGCGCTGGCGATGATGATGGAACGCGCGGTGTCGCGCGAGACGCGCGGCAGAAAGCTCGCCGATCACCAGCTGGTGCAGGCCAAGGTCGCCGATTCGATCGTCGAGCTCGAACAGTTCCGGCTGCTGGTGCTCAAGACCGCCTGGATCATCGACGAGGTCGAGGCGGGGCGGATGCCGCATGGCAGCGCGCGCAACTGGATCGGGATGTGCAAGATCGGGCTGGTGAAACTATACCACGACGTCGTCGGGCGCGCGCTCGAAGTCCATGGCTCGCTCGGCATCTCGCTCGACCTGCCGCTGTCGCGCTGGTATGCGGGTCACATGGCGCTGGCCTTCGCCGACGGCCCGACCGAGGTTCACAAGAGCCAGCTCGCCCGCGCCTTTCTCAAGAAGGCGAAGCCGGCGCCCGGCCTGTTCCCCACCGAGCATATCCCCAGCCGCACCGCCGCCGCGCTCGCCCGCTATCCCGACGCGCGCCGGCCATGATGGACCCGCTTTTCACCTTCACCGGCAAGGTGGTGCTGGTCACCGGCGGTTCGCGCGGGCTCGGCTATCAGATGGTGCGCGCCTTCGCCGAGCGCGGTGCCGATGTCATCATCGCCAGCCGCAAGCTGGAAAACTGCGAGAAGGTCGCCGGGGAATGCCGGGCGCTCGGCGTGCGCGCCGAGGCGATCGCCGCGCATGTCGGCCGCTGGGCGGAATGCGACCGGCTGGTCGAGGACGCGTATCGCGCCTTCGGGCGTGTGGATATCCTTGTGAACAACGCCGGCATGAGCCCGCGCATGCCGAGCCACGAGGTCAGCGAGGCCTTGTTCGATTCGGTGGTGAACCTCAATTTCAAGGGCCCGTTCCGGCTGGCGAGCCAGATCGGCAAGCGGATGTATGACGCGGCCGGGCAGAATGGAGTCGGCTGCATCATCAACGTCACCTCCTCGGGTTCGCTGATGCCGCTGCCGCAGGTCGTGCCCTATGGCGCCTCGAAGGCGGCGCTCAACGCCATGTCGAAGAGCCTTGCCTGGGAATATGCGCCGCATGTGCGGGTCAATACGCTTTCGCCCGGCGCCTTTCGCACCGACATCGTCGAGGCGTGGCCCGACAAGGGGCAGGGGCCGATCGCGATCCCGCGCGGCCATGCCGCCGACCCGCCCGACATCGTGACCGCCGCGCTGTTCCTCGCCAGCCCGGCCTCGGTGAACGTCACGGGAAGTCTGGTGCGGTGCGATGGTGGACAGCACTGAGTGTGAATTCCGCCCCGGAAAGGGCGAGGATGTGATGGAGCTTCGACCATGCCCAAAGCCATCATCGGCCATGCGTTCGGCCCGCCGGAAACTTACGCGCTCCACGACTTCGACCCCGGCCCTCCGGGCGAGGGACAGTTGCGCGTCGCGATCAAGGCCGCGGGCATTTCCTATGTCGATGTGCTGACCGCGCGCGGCGAATATCAGTTCAAGCCGCCGCTGCCCTTCATCCCCGGCAGCGAATATGCCGGCGTGATCGAGGCCATCGGGCCGGGGGTTGCCGGCTTTGCGATCGGCGAACGCGTCTATGGCACCGGCATGGGCGGCATTCTGGCCGAGGTCGGCAATTTCGCCGCCGCCAACGTCAGCCGCGTGCCTGCGGGCATGAGCCTTGAAACCGCAGCGGTGTTCAGCGTCAACTACCTCACCGCCTGGCACGCGCTGGCCGATCGCGCGCGCGCCCGCGCCGGCGAGGTGCTGCTGGTGCTGGGCGCGGCGGGTGGCACCGGCTTTGCGGCGATCGAGGTCGGCAAGCATCTCGGGCTCAAGGTCATCGCCTCGGCGTCGAGCGCGGACAAGCGCGCGGTGGCGCTGGCGGGCGGCGCCGATGCCGCCGTCGATTCGGGCGCGGCCGACTGGCGCGAGGCGGTCAAGGCGGCGAATGGCGGCAAGCCGATCGACATCGTCTTCGACGGCGTCGGCGGCGAGGCTACCGAACGCGCGTTTCGCACCCTGGGCTATGACGGCCGCCATCTCGTCGTCGGCTTTCCTGCCGGGATTCCGGCGCTCAAGACCAATCTCGCGCTCCTCAAGAGCGCGAGCCTCGTGGGCGTCCATGTCCGCCATGCGGGGATGGAACGGCCCGACCTTCTCGCCGAAGGCCGCAAGCGGATCGCCGAAATGGCGGAGAGCGGCCTCGTCCGCCCGGCGATCGCCGGGCGCTACGCCATGGCCGATTACGTCCGCGCGATGGACCAGGCCTTTTCGGGCAAGGCCGCGGGCCGCATCCTGATGGTGATGGGCTGAGCGGAAAACGGGGCGGGGCGCGGGCGGCAGCAAAGCCCTGGAGCGACGCTCAGCACCGCCTGAAACGGAAGTACCAGACCTCGTGGCCCTGCGCGCGGGCCTTGGCCTCGTAGCGCGTCTCGGGCCAGCCGCCGGGGCGGCGCTGGAAATCCTGCGGCCCGTCGCACAGCCAGGTGAAGGCGGCGCGGTGGCGGCGCATCACCATCAGCGCATGGCGCAGATAGGTGGGATGGTCGGTGCCGAAGCGGAACTCGCCGCCCGGCCCGAGCTTGGCGGCGATCAGCCGCAGCGGCCCGTCGTTCATCATCCGCCGCTTGGCGTGCCGCGCCTTGGGCCAGGGATCGGGGTGCAGCAGATAGACGAAGCGCAAGGCGCCGTCGGGCAGCCGCCGCAGCACGTCGAGCGCATCGCCGTGATGGATGCGGACATTGCCGAGCGGCGCGCGCTTGCCGCCATCGCCTGCGACATGCGCGAGCGCCTGGGCGACGCCATTGAGGAAGGGCTCGCAGCCGATGAAGCCGTGATCGGGCAGCATGTCGGCGCGCTGCGCCATATGCTCGCCGCCGCCGAAGCCGATCTCGAAATGGAGCGGGCGGGCCTCGCCGAACAGGCGCATCGCGGTCACCTCGCCTTCGGCGGGCACGACGATGCGCGGCAGCAGCGTTTCGACCAGCCGCTGCTGGCCGTCGCGCAGCGGCCGGCCCTGGGCGCGGCCATAGAGGCGGTTGAGCGTGGTCGGATCGCCGGATTTATGCGCGGTCATGGCGCGCCGCTAGCGGTCAACCGCGCCCGGGGGAAGCCGGACGCGGCCGTTCGGTGCTGATTTCAGGCGGCCTCGGCCTTGTCCTGCGGGTCGCGCAGCACATAGCCGCGGCCCCAGACGGTCTCGATGTAATTCTCGCCGTCGCAGGCGTGGGCGAGCTTCTTCCTGAGCTTGCAGATGAAGACGTCGATGATCTTGAGCTCGGGCTCGTCCATGCCGCCATAGAGGTGGTTGAGGAACATTTCCTTGGTCAGCGTGGTGCCCTTGCGCAGCGAGAGCAGCTCGAGCATCGCATATTCCTTGCCGGTGAGATGCACGCGCGCGCTGTCCACCTCGACCGTCTTGGCATCGAGATTGACCGACAGCTTGCCAGTGCGGATCACCGATTGCGAATGGCCCTTGGATCTGCGGACGACCGCGTGGATCCGCGCCACCAGCTCGTCGCGGTGGAAGGGCTTGGTGACATAATCATCGGCGCCGAAGCCGAAGCTGCGCACCTTGGAATCCATTTCGGCGATGCCCGAAAGGATCAGTACCGGGGTCTGCACCTTGGCGACGCGCAGCTTCTTGAGCACATCATAGCCGTGCATGTCGGGCAGGTTGAGATCGAGAAGGATGATGTCGTAATCGTAAAGCTTTCCAAGATCGAGGCCTTCTTCGCCAAGATCGGTCGAATAGACGTTGAACCCTTCGCTGGTCAGCATCAGTTCAATGGCCCGGGCCGTGGTCGGCTCGTCTTCGATCAGCAATACGCGCATGGGTATCCCCCTTTGCCCAGAAAACGCGAACACATTCCCGGATAGTGGACTATGTGCGCCATTAACCATAGGACCAATGAACATTAAAGGTTAATTTTGCGTGAAGACGGCGCGATCGGGCCGGAACAGGGGCGCGGCGTCACGCGGCGTGCGCAGACGGGCGAGGGGACAGGCCGGCGGCGCGGCAGCGGCGGTATCGTGGCAAAGGGGTGCGCGCCTGCGGTGTCGAAGCGCGAAGCAGGCCTGGAGGGGCGTCAGCCGCTCGGCGAGCAGGTTTCAGACGTTGCGCAACGCCTTGGGGTTGGGATGGCCGCGCATGGCCTGCGGTCGCCGGATCATCGGCGCTTCGTCGGGGACCGACGGCGCGGCGCGCACGATCCTTGCGTCGATGTCCTCGTCGAAGGCGATGCCGAAGCGATCGTCCTGCACCCAGACGACCCGGCCCTTGACCCAGCCGGCGTTGCGGATTTCGATGATCACCGCCTGGCCGGGGGTGACGCGGCATCGCCCTTCACCCATCACGCCGCCGGGAGACAGGTTGCGGATGCGCACCCTGCGGTCGCTCGCCTCGCCATCGAGGCGCAGCGTTGCAAGCACGAAAAGACTGTCGCGCGAGAGATGACGATGCTCGCCTTCGACCGTTCTCATCGCCATCGAACCCCTTTTGCCCCCCATCATCAGTCGCCGGGCAAACACGGCATTGCTTGTCGCCCGCCCCGATCGGAGCCAGGCCTGCGCAATTCTATTCAACCGGAATGGCGAAAATTCGGTTAACGAGACCCGCCGATTCGCATCGCGGATACCCCGGCGCTGTCGATTCAATCGTCGCGAGAGATCTTCTCGCGGCGTTCATGCGCTTCCTGCGCCTCGACGGTCATCGTTGCGATCGGCCGCGCGACAAGCCGGCCGAGCCCGATCGGCTCGCCCGTGACCTCGCAATAGCCGTATTCGCCTTCCTCGATCCGGCGCAGCGCCGAATCGATCTTGGAGATGAGCTTGCGCTGCCGGTCGCGCGTGCGCAGTTCGATCCCCCAGTCGGTTTCGCTCGATGCGCGATCGTTGAGATCGGGCTCGCGCATCGGGCCGTCCTGCAATTGCTGCAGCGTATCGGCCGACGAGGCGAGGATCGACTTCTTCCATTCGAGCAGCAGGCGGCGGAAATAATCCTGCTGCGCCTCGCTCATGTAGGCTTCGTCGCCGGAAGGAAGGTAGTCACCGGCAATGGTCCGTTTCGCCTTGGCCAGAATGTCGATGTCATCGGTCAGGGTCGTTGCCACACATGCCTCCAACCAGGGGCAAAGCCACGAAAACGCTGGCTTTCGCATTTACCACCGGGAGCCCGCCAGGGGCGGGCGTCGTTCGAGCGGGCCTATAGGGGCGCGCCGATGGGCGCACAAGCCTCAACACCGCACCGATGCGGCGGTGTGGTGCGCTTTTCCGCCGGGCGATGGGTGCTGCGCGATTGCACGCGATTTTCCGGCGCCATCGTTAACCATTTGTTGACCACGATCGGCGAGCTTGCTCCTGCCACCCGATCATCCGGGAGGCGCGACGGGGGTGCAAACCATGGACATGCAAAGGATCAAGGGGGCCAATCCGGGCAGCTTCGCGGCACCCGTCGGCGCGATCGACATCACCGAGGCGAACCGGCTGGTCGCGCAATGCCTGGCCGCCGCGCAGTTCGGCGACGCCAGCGCCTATTTCGACCTCGGCGTTGCCTATTCGACCGGCAGTCACGGGGTCGAATGCGATCTCATCGAGGCGCATAAATGGTTCAACCTCGCCGCGGTCGGCGGCCATGAGGAGGCCAAGACCTGCCGCGCCGACATCGCCGAGGACATGACCGCGCGCGAGATCGCCGAGGCGCAGCGGCGCGCGCGCGTGTGGATCGCGGCGACCAGCCGCCGCGCGGCCTAGTGGTCCGATTCTGACATTTGCATCCGCCATCGCCCGGGTAGTGTGCAAATGACAGAATCAATCCACTGGAGGCGCGGGCGCGCCGGTCAGCGAGCGCGGGGGCGATGGTCGGCGCGCCTCGCCTCTGCTAGGGGCTGGCTTCTGTTCGCAGCGATAGCGCAAGGAGCGTTCCCATGTCGGATCATGCCGTTGTCTGGCCGCGCGCCGAAAGGCGCCTCAAGACGCGCAAGCTCGCGCGCCGGCTCGACACGCTCAAGGGCAAGACCATCGCCCAGCTGTGGGATTATCTCTTTGCCGGCGACGAGGTGTTCCTCGCGCTCGAAAAGAAGCTCGCCGAAACCTATCCCGACATCAGGTGGATCAGCTGGCGCGAGTTCGGCTCGACGCATGCGGTGAACGAGAAGGAGCTGCTCGCCTCGCTGCCGCAGCGCTTCAAGGAACTGGGAGTCGATGCCGCCATATCCTGCATGGCGTGCTGAGGGTCTTGCACGCCCGCCGTGCTGCGGGCGAGCGAGGCTTGTGAACGGGCCGGTTTTCCCACCAGCTCACTGACCTGCGAAGGCTTTCTGGGGCAGGCTGCGGCAACCGCGGTGGGGCTGGGCATGCCCAATCTGCCGGTGGCGATGATCGTCGGCCATCCCGGCGCGCAAAGCGTCGAGGAAATCCACGCCAACGCCACCGCCGTCACCGCCGCGCAGGTGATCGAGAATTTGACCGTGCAGCCGCCCGAGGCGGTGCTCGAACCCGAGCCGGGATCTAAGGACATCGTCTTTTCGGGCAGCTTCGAGCAAGTGAACGCGCATTTCTATGAGAACGAGTGGAGCGACGGCCTGCCCTTCGTCCCGCCGACCATGGAAAAGATCGCCGAATTCCTCCGCTTCACCCCGCGCCGGCCCGACGAGACGCTGGGCATCGTCCTTCCCGCCAGCCGCGCGGTCACCATCTGGTCGATCGCGGTCAACGGCGTGATGGCCGGCTGCCGGCCCGAATACATGCCGGTGCTGGTCGCGCTGGGCGAGGCGATGGCCGATCCCATCTATGGCGTCGAACACAGCGGCAATACCCCCGGCGCCGATACGCTGATCGTGCTCAACGGCCCGATCATCAAGCAGCTCGGCTTCAATTACGAGCAGGGCGCGCTGCGCGACGGCTTCCAGGCGAACAGCAGCGTCGGCCGCTTCTGGCGGCTCGCCTTGCGCAACATCGCCGGCTTCCTGCCGCACAAGACCGACAAGGGCACCTTCGGCAACACGTGGCGGGTGGTGCTGGCCGAGAACGAGGATGCGCTGGCGCGCATCGGCTGGCCGTCGAACGCCGCCGACATGGGCTTTGCCACCGGCGACAACACCGTCACCATCACCCGCATGACCGGGGGCGATGTCATGCCCTCGGTCACCGGCGCGACGCCGCAGGCGATACTGCCCTATCTTGCCGACGGGCTCGCCAAGGAAACCGGCTGGGAGATCGCCTTCACCGTGGGCGGGCTGACCTTCGGCACCTCGCGCCCGGCGCTGGTGCTCAGCCCGATCCTTGCCGAGACCATCGCCAGGGCCGGCTGGAGCAAGGCCGACCTCAAGCGCGCGCTTTATGCCGAGGCGCGCATGCCCGCGCGCCGGGTCGAGACGATGATGAACGTCTGGACCGAGTTCAAGATCAACAGCCTCAAGCACCAGGTCAACCTCGGCCGCCTGCCGCGCGCCTTTGCCGAAAGCGACGATCCCGAACGGCTGGTGCCGATCGTCGTCGATCCCGAGGATTTCATGGTGCTGGTCTCGGGCGATCCGCTGCGGACCAACGCCTATGCCTTCGCGCATAACGGCTATCTGGGCTTCCCGGTGGCCAGGCGCATCGCGCTGCCGGACGATTGGGAGACGCGGATCGCGGAGATGAAAGGGCGCAAGTGACCGGCGTCCGGCGTGTTCGACCGGACGGTCGGCGGGCGGGCCAAGGAAGCGCTGGCCGCGCTGCTCGGGCTGGGCGCTGGAGGAAGCAGCCGGCTCGATGATGAAGGACAGGTGGCATGAGCGGATTTGACGAACATGCGCTTGCCGAATGGCAGGCGGCGATCGGCAGGCAGGAAAAGCTGGAACAGCGGCTCGAAGTCCAGAGTCTGCGCCGTTTCGCGCTGGCGACCGGCAGCAGTCCGGACGTCGAGAAGGCAATGCCCGCGCTCGGGCACTGGGCCTTCTTCCTGCCCGACGCGGGCGATGGCGCGCTCGGCGAGGATGGGCATCCGCGGCGCGGCGGCTTTCTCCCCGCGATCACGCTGCCGCGCCGCATGTTCGCCGCCGCCGACATCCGCTTCGAGGCGCCGTTGCTCCTGGGCGAGGTCGCCGAACAGGTCAGCACGATCACCTCGGTCACGCCCAAGAGCGGCCGGTCGGGCGATCTCGTCTTCGTCGAGGTCGAACGCCGGCTTGGACAGCAGGGCCGCACGCGCATCGTCGAGACGCAAAGCTACGTCTATCGCGACGATGGTCCACCCACGCCGATGCCCGAACCGGCTGGCCCGGACGCGGCGAGCCGGACCCATGGCGAGGTGTGGCAGCCGGGGCCGGTCAATCTGTTCCGCTTTTCGGCGGCGACCTTCAACAGCCACCGTATCCATTATGACAGCGATTATGCGACCCGGGTCGAAGGCTATCCCGCGCTCGTCGTCCACGGCCCGTTCACCGCGGCCAGGCTGGCGGGATTTGCCGAACGCCGGGGCGCGCTCGCCCGCTTCGCCTTCCGCGCGCAGGTGCCGCTGTTCCTCGGCCAGCCGATCCACCTTCAGGACGGCGATGAGGGGGAAGTCCGCGCGGTGCGCTGCGATGGCGCGACCGCCATGACCGCAAAGCTGTCCTACGCATGATCGAGCCGGTCCCGGTTGGGCTCTGACGCAATTTTGATGATCGTCATGATGTCGCGCCGATCAGCCATGCTTCGAGCAGATCGAGTTTTGCCCGGTCGTACATTTGGCGTTTGACGAGGTTGAGCTTGGTGATTTGTCGAGTTCTTCCTGCCGAACATCGATCTGCAACGGGGCGGCGGCGATGGCGCCACCAAGGCGGGCTACCGCGCTGGCGGGTGAGAAGCCTGCTATTGAAATGGCCCGACCTCGAAGGCGAGGGTGTGCCGCGCACCCTGCGCAAGGTGCTGGTGCCATCGCCGATGCGCGCTCGCGAACTGATGAAGGGCAAGGGCATACAGCCCGGTCGGCGATGCCGCCTGCGCGCCCAAGGCGTGCTCTTTCGCGCGTTTTGAACCGGACCGGGCGGCGGCGCACCGCGCTTCGCCAGCGGCCCTGCCTGACGCAATCACGGTGATCCGATAGGGCTGGACATCACCCTAGGGCAAAGGTGCGCCGCGCGCGGCGGCGAGCACCGCGTACCATTCGCTCCGGGTCCAGCTCACCATGAGCGCATTGCGCGCACGCAGGATGCGTTCGGGCGATTGCGAGCCGATGATCGGCACGATCCGCGCCGGATGCGCCATCACCCAGGACAGCGCGGCGGCGGCGGGATCGGCGCCGAAGCGCGCGCCCTGTTCGGCGAAAAGCACCGCGGCCGGGTGATCGCCCCCGACCAGCCGGCCCCCGCCGAGCGGCGACCACGCGAGCACCGCCATCGCGCGCGCCATCGCCTGGTCGAGCGTGCCATCATGAAGCGGCGCATGGTGGAGCGCCGAGAATTCGGGCTGGGTGGCGACCAGCGGCACCGGCAGGAAGGCCTGCAACGCCTCGACCTCGGCGGGGCTGTGGTTCGAGACGCCGAGATGGCGGACCTTGCCCGCCGCGACCATGGCGGCGAGGCAATCGGCGAGTTCGCGCGGATGGGTGAGGAAGTCGCGGCGATGAATCTGGTAAAGGTCGATGTGGTCGAGCCCGAGCCGGCGCAACGAGGCGTCCAGCGCCTCGGCCAGATAGGCGGGCGATGAATCATAGGGCCAGCCGCGCCGGATCCCGCCCTTGGTCGCGACGATCATCCGCGCGCGCAACTCGGGCCGCCGCGCCAGCGCCCCGCCGAACAGCGCCTCGGCGCCGCCGAAACCGACAGGTTCGCCCGCGCCATAGATGTCGGCGGTATCGAACAGGGTGATGCCGGCCTCGAGCGCCGCCTCGATCCGGGCGATCACCGCGCCGATATCGTCGCGGCCGTCGCGATCGGCGAGCCGCCACATGCCCCAGGCGATCGGGAACACGGCGACGCCGCTCGCGCCGAGCGGAACGTGTTCAGGCGATGGTTTCAGCGACATGTCCGGTTTCCCATGCAAGTGGATCGATTTCGACATTTGCTTGCCTCAGCCGGACCTGATTTCCCATGATTTTCTGATTTCAGAGTGCGCAGAGCATGCGCGAGCCCCGGCGCAGCAGGCTCAGGGGGAACGATCTTTGCGGTAGAAGCAGGCGCGAGCCTGCGTGCGCCCAACGGCGCTACCTATGCCTTCACCGCCAACGACGATAGCGTGCTGATCCGGGGGCTGGGGCGCGGACATTCTCAACGCAGGCTCGTTGACGATGCCGTGCGGGTATCCCATCCGGCCGCGCTCGCCTGTGGCGCGCGCGGCCGTGGCTGCGGGTGATGTTGGGGGCGGTCCGAAAGTGGCGGCCAAATTCGACCATTCGAACCTGCGCATTCCCGTCAATGATGGAGCGTGGTGTGCGCTTTCAGGAAGCGCGCCATGCATTCGTTCGCCTCGCGGGTTTCAGGGATGTCCATATAGGCCCAGAAGGCGTGCGGCAGCCCGTCGAAAACAATCAGGCGTGTATCGACGCCCTTGGCTTCGAGCGCGCGGCCGAAGATCGCGGTTCCGCTCAACAGGATGTCGCGGGTGCTGCTGACGAGGAGTGTCGGTGGAAATTTCGCAAGCGCGCTATGCAGCGGCGACAGCAGCGGGTCGTTCGCCGGCGTTTTCCCGACATAGCCGGCCATGCCTTCGGCCAGCGTCCTGCTCGCGTTGGGCAGCGGCTGCCAGCTCTCGCTGTCGCCGGGCGTGGCGAAATCGGCCATGCCTGAAAAGAAGCCGAGGGCCTGGGGCAGCGGCTGGTGCTGGGCGATCAGGCGCGCGACCAATTGCGCGCTCAACCCCGCGCCGGCGGAGGTGCCGTAGACCGCGATCGGGCGTCCCGGGTGATCGCGGCGCAGCGCCGTGTAGACCGCCAGCGCATCATCGACCGCCGCCGGGAACGCGTGCTCGGGCGCGAGGCGGTAAAGCACCGCGACCACCGGGATGCCGGTCAATGCCGCGATCGGGATGGTTTCGGTCAGCGAGCCCGAATCGAGCGTGAAGCCGCCGCCATGCAGATTGAGCAGCAACGGCCCGCTGCCGAGCGCGGAAACGCCCTTCGGCAGGACGATGCGCACGGGCACGCCTGCGATTTCCGACGTCCTGACCTCGACCGCATAGCGCTTGCTCAGGGTCTTGCCGAAGGACGCCTGGACCGCGTCCGCAAAGCGGCGCTGGTCAACGAGCGGCGGGAGCGGGTCGGGAACCGGCGCCCGGGCCATCATCGTCGTCAGCGCGCGACCCTGCGGGCTGACCGTCTCGGGCATCGGCCAGCGCAGGATGTTGGGCTGGCTGCCCGGCGCTGGTGGCGGCGGTGTCTGCGCGAGCGCCGGCACGGTCGTGACCGCGAGCATCGCGAGACGCAGCACCCTGACGCGAATGACGGCGATTCTATCGGACCAACTGCTCATTGTGCTTGCGCTCCGTCTGGAAGGATTTTCTCGTCGCGGCCGGCCGCGCGCCACGCGGTCCAGGCGAAAAGCGCGCCGAGCGCTGCCAACCCGGCCATGGCGAGGTAGGAGATCGCCGGGCCCTGCGACCACAGCAGCCCCGATCCGGCGGTCGAAACCGCCAGCACCGCGCCGAACAGCACGGCGTTGAGCCCCTGCGCGGCGGCGCTGAGATTGCTGGTCACCCGCGCCGCGATCACCAGCATGATGCCAAGAATCGTGCCGGTGGCGCTGACCCCGTTGAGCAGTTGCGCGCCGACCAGTACCGCGATGCCCGGTCGCGTCGCCATGATCAGCCAGCGCGCCATCGCCGCCAGCGCGCCGAGCGCGATCAGCAGGCAGGGATCGCGGCCCCCGAGCAGCCTGGCGCCGAACCAGAAGGCGAGGATCTCGGCGCTGACCGCAAGCGCCTGAAGCAGGCCGATGACCCCCGTCGCCAGCCCCTGCGCCGCCCACTGGATCGCGGCGAAGCTGTTGAGCACGCCATGGCTGCCCATCACCAGCGAGGCGGCGGCCATCGCCAGCAGCAGCGCGCGATCGCCCAGCACATCGCGCCAGCGCCCGGGCCGCGCCTCCTCGACCGGCGCCAGGCCGCGATCATCGGGAAGCAGCGGCACCACGGCGACCGGCAGCAGCAGCAGCGCCGCGACCATCGCCGGCAGCCAGCCGATGCCGGCAAGCCCGATCGCCGAGCCGGCCGCGACGTTGGAGACGACCACGCCGATCGAGCCCCACACCCGCAGCCGTCCGAAATCGAGCGCGTGGCTCCGCGTCGCGATCACCGCATAGGCATCGGTCAGCACCGGGATCTGGTCCCAGATGACCGAGAACAGGAGAAAGATCGCCGCCCGCGCGACATGCCCCGGTCCGCCGAGCAGCAGCAGGATCACCGCGGCCGAGCCCAGCGCGGTTGCGGCGATGGCGTCGCGCACCCGCGCGCGTCGCCCGGCCCAGGCGGAAAACGGCGCCACGGTGAGCAGGCGCAGGACCAGCGGAATCGCGGCGAGAAGCCCGATCTCGCCGGGCGGCGCGCCGCTTGCTTTCAACCACAGCGGCAGGAAGGCAAAAAAGCCGAAGTGCAGATAGAGCGCGAGGTAGAGCCCCGACACCTCGAATGCGAGCCGGGCGCGCGCCGGCGGGTTCGCGCCACCGCGCGTCACCGGCAACCGCAACGGTCCGATCACATCCACATCCGTCTCCCCAGCGACTCGCGCTATAGGGGCGATTGACATCGATGTCATTCGAAACCAGAACCAACCTATGCTCGATCCCGACATCGCCGCATTGCTCGGCCCTGCCGCACCCCCGCCCGCGCTTTCGCCCGATTCGATCGCGGACATGCGAGCGGGCATGCGCGCAATGGGCGGGGCGCTGACGGGCGCGAAACTGCCAGTGGTTCAGGACCATAGCGCCGATGGTGTCGCGGTCCGGCTCTATCGCCCTTCGGCCGCGCACGATCTGCCGCTGCTGGTCTTCCTCCATGGTGGCGGCTGGTTTCTTGGCGATCTTGATACGCACGACGCGATGCATCGCCAGCTCGCGCGGCAGGCGGGCTGCGCGGTGCTGGCGGTCGCCTATCGGCTCGCGCCCGAGCACCGCTTTCCCGCCGGGCTCGACGACGCGCTGGCCGCGCTGCGCTGGGCGAGGCGCGAGGCGGCGAGGCTCGGCTGCGACGTGGCGCGCATCGCTCTGGGCGGAGAGAGCGCCGGGGCCAATCTGGCGGCAGCGGTCACGCTGCGGCTGCGCACCGCGGGCGAGGCGCAGCCGCTGTTCCAGTTGCTGGTGCATCCGGTGACCGACATGCGCTTCGCGCTGCCTTCGATCGGCGCGGTCGCGGCACCGGGGCTGGAGCGCCGCTATCTCGAAGCGTGCCGGGCGCTGTACCTCGGCGCTGCCGACCCCGACGATCCGCTGGTCTCGCCGCTGCGGGCCGGATCGCATGCCGGTCTGGCGCCGGCGATCGTCCTCACCGCCGAGGAAGATCCGTTGCGTGACGATGGCGAGTTCTACGCAGCCGCGTTGGTGCGGGCGGGGGTCGAGACGCTGGCCTGCCGGCTGCCGTCGCTGCCGCACGGCTTCTTGTTCCTGCCGGTCGCCATTCCCGCGGTCGCAAACGCCTATGCGTGTATCGCGCGGTTGATCCTGCGCCATTTTTCGCGTGACAGCGGCGCGCTTCTCGACAACGGCTGAGCGATGACCAGGGGCAGATCCGGCGGCGAGCGGCCGACGATGGAAATGGTCGCGCAGCGTGCCGGCGTGTCCAAGATCACCGTGTCGCGGGCGCTGCGCGGCAGCGCGCTGGTGCGCCCCGAGCTGCGCGAGAAAATCGCCGAGGCGGCGAAGCAGGCGGGCTACCGGATGAATGTCGCGGCGCGCACGCTGCGCACGCGGCGCTCGCACACCATCGCCGTGGTCGTCGAGCAGCTTTCGCGCGGCGACCGCCCGATCGCCGATCCGCTGCTGCTGTCGATCATCGGTGGCCTGCTCGAAGCGTTAACCCCGCTGGGCTATGCGCTGATCCTGACGACGCAGGCGCATTTCCTCACCTCCAACGCGATGGGCGCCGACGGCATCGTCGCCATCGGCGAGGGCGAGGGCGGCGCGGGCCTGCGCGAAATGGTCGGTTTCGACCTGCCGCTCATCGCCTGGGGCGAGCCGATCCTGGGCCTCGACATCAAGGTCATCGGCAGCGACAACCGCCAGGGGGGCAAGGTCGCCGCCGAGCATCTCGTCGCCGCCGGGCGCAGGCGGCTGCTGTTCCTCGGTGACGCCGAGCATCCCGAGGTCGCGGCGCGGCTCGAAGGCGTGCGCGAGGTGCTGGCAGCGAGCGAGGCGGTGCTCGCCGGAGTGCTGCCGTGCCCCTTCACCATCGAGGGCGGTGCGGCGGCACTTGCGGGCGCGCTCGATATGTCGCTGGCTTTCGACGCCGTCGTCGCGGCGAGCGACTTCATCGCCGCCGGTGCCTGCGACGCGCTGGTCGCGCGTGGCGTGACGGTGCCGCGCGAGGTGGCGATCGTCGGCTTCGACGACACGCCGATCGCCGCCGCGCATCGCCCGCCGCTGTCCTCCATCCGCCAGGACGGCCTCGGCGCCGGCCAGGCGCTGGGCCGCGCCATCGTCGCGCTCATCGAAAATACCCCCGGGCTTGCGCTCAAGCCGCTGCCGGTCGAGCTGGTCGTCCGCGCCAGCAGTTCATGACCGCAACGCCTCGGGTTGTTCCAGCACTCTTGCGAAAAAGCGCGCCAGCGCGGCGAAGGTCTCGCGCGATTCGGGCAGCGTCGTTGCCATATGATGCGCATGCCCCATGCCGTCGAACAGCATGAACTCCGCCTCCACCCCCGCCGCCAGCAACCGCCGGTGCATGACCGAGACCGAGCTGGCCGCGAAATCGCGCGTGGCGGTGACAAGAAGCGCCGGGGGAAAGTGCCGCAGCAGGTCGGGGTGATTGCCCGGCATCGCGAGGGGGTCGTCGGGTGTCGTCGAAGAAAAATAGGGCATCGTCGCGAAGCTTGGTGCCGCTGTTGCGGGCGACGGCTGGAACAGCGGCGCGGTCATCGCCGAATCGCCGGCCAGTTCGAGCCCCGCCGCGTGCAGCATGGCGATGCCGCCGGGCACCGGGAGCCTGTCGCGGATCATCCGCGCGACGGCCTGCGCGGTGAGCGCGGCCCCGGCCGAGCAGCCGTAGATCCCGAGGCGCGCGGCGCTGCCGTCGGCAAGCAGGTGCCGGTAGACCGCGACGACGTCCTCGACGGCCGCGGGAAAGCAATGCTCGGGTGCGAGCCGGTACTCGACCGCAATCACCCGCATGCCGCTCACCGCGGCGACGGGAACCGCTTCGAGCAGCGCCCCGGCGCCGGCGCCCCACATGAAGGCGCCGCCGTGCAGGCAGATCAGCTGGCCCGCGTGGCGCGCGCCTCCGGCCGGCTCGACGAGGTGGCAAGGCACACCAGCGCGCTCGACCTCGGCAATCGCGACCGGATAGGCTGTGCGCGACTGTGCCAGCCTGTGCTCGCAGAAGCGGCCGTAATGCTGGCGGAGAACCTCGATCGAGGCGCCCGGCGGCGGCACCGTCGAATCACCCGCGAGTGCTTCCCTGGCTTCGCCGCTCACCCAGTCGGCGAAACGATGGGGGTCGATCGTCATGCCATTCTCCCGGCCGCGGCCTGACATCGATAGCAGAACAGAAACTTCATACATAGCAGCATAGCGCTCTATCCTGAAATATGCATTGACATCGATATCATTTCGCGGCAATCCGGCCAGACCAAGAATGAACGATAAAGGGAGAGCGTCCATGTCACCTGCCCGCAAGGCTGTCGTCCTGCTGTTCGGAACCGGCCTTGCCGGCATGGCACCGGCTGCGATCGCGCAAACCGCGCCCGCGGCGCCGGCGCCCTCGGACGCCACCGCTTCTGCTGACCCCGCCAACAGCCTTGGCGACATCGTCGTGACGGCGCGACGCCGGGCCGAGAACCTGCAGGCGGTGCCGATCGCGGTGACAGCCTATTCCTCGCAGCAGCTCGAAGCCAGGGCGATCACCGATCGCACCTCGCTCGCCGACAACACCCCCTCGCTGTTCACGATCAACGGCGGCTATCCGCGTGAATTCGCCTTCTTCGCGCTGCGCGGCCAGGGGCCGGCGTTCGGTTCCGTGCCCGGAGTGATCAATTATTTCGCCGAGGTGCCCAACAGCCTCAACATCGATGGCCGCGTCGGCAGCTATTATGATCTCGCCAGCGTCCAGGTGCTGGCGGGGCCGCAGGGCACGCTGTTCGGCAAGAACGCCACCGGCGGCAACATCCTGTTCGAACCGGTCAAGCCGCAGGACGATTTCGACGGCTATGTCCGCGGCGAATACGGCAATTACAACGACCGCCGGCTCGAAGGCGCGATCAATGTCCCGATCGTCACCGACAAGGTGCTGCTGCGCGTGGCGGGGGAGATCGGCCGTCGCGACGGCTACACCAGGGATGTCGGCCCCAATTTCCCCGGAAAGGGCTACGACAATCTCGACTACCAGAGCCTGCGCGCCGGCCTTACCATCCGGCCGGCGGCGGGGGTCGAGATCTACACGCTCGCGCGCTGGTACTATTCCAATAACAACGGCGGCGGAACCGTGCTCGCCGCGCTCAACCCGGCCGACGCGGCGCTGATCGCCACCGTCTATCCCGGCGTCGCCACCTATCTGGCGCAGCAGCAGGCGATGGGCCCGCGCAATGTCGCCTACGACCTCAACCAGTTCTCCAAGACCACCTACTGGCAGGTGATCAACCAGGCCTCGGTCGAACTGACCGACACGCTCAAGCTCAAAAACATCGTCAGCTATTCCGAGCTGCGCACGCGCTACGGATATGACTACGACGCGACGCCGTTCCCGATCGCCGGCCAGACCGGGCCGATCCCGACCACCGCGCCCAATTACTTCACCGAGGAACTGCAGTTTCAGGGCAAGACCGCCGATCACGCGCTCGACTATGCGATCGGCGGCTATCTCGACAATCAGGGCTGGAGCGATCCCGCCGGGATCAGCCAGTACACCTCCTTCCCGATCGGGACGCTGATTCCGCCGATCGCGTTCTACCAGACGCTTAAGAACCGCAGCCGCGCCGTATTCGGCCAGGCGACGCTCGACATCGGCAAGCTCGCCCCGGCGCTGACCGGGCTCAGCGTTACCGGCGGGCTGCGCTACACCTGGGAGCGCAGCTACGTCTCGACGACGCTGATCGCGCCACCCGCAGTCACCGGCACCGCCAACAGCCATTACCCCAGCTATACCGCGACGCTCGATTACGATGTGACGCAAGGCGTCCACACCTATATCACCGCGCGCGACGCCTATAAGTCGGGCGGCGTCAATGGGCCGGTGCCCGCCGATTCCTCGTTCCGCACCTTCCCGCCGGAAAAGCTGTCCGACATCGAGATCGGCCTGAAATCGCAGTTCTCGCTCGGCGACACGCAGGTCCGCGCCGATGTCGCCGCCTATCGCGGGCTTTATCGCAACATCCAGCGCACCGTCCCCGAAACCGTCGACAACGTCGTCCTCAACGTCACCCGCAGCGCGGCGAAGGCGACGATCAAGGGCATCGAATTCAACGGCGCAATCCTGCCCTTCCGCGGGCTGACGCTCAATGTCAGCTATTCCTATATAGACGCGCATTATACCGAGGTCAGCGACGCCAGTGTCGGCGCATTGCTGGCGGGAGCGCCGTTCCCCTACACGCCGAAGAACAAGGTCTCGGTCGGCGGCAGCTACGAGGTGCCGCTCGAAGGCGTCGGCACGCTCGCGGTGTCGGCGAATTACGTCCACCAGAGCAGCGTATCGACCGTCCAGACCAACCAGTCCTACTATACGTACCTGCCGGGCTACGGGCTGCTCAACGCCAACCTCGACCTGCGCAACATCGGCGGCCGACAGCTTGACGTCGGGCTGTTCGCGACCAATCTCACCAACGTCACCAAGCCCGTCGGCGTGCTCGACCAGTATTACACCGGGCCCGGCTTCGTCGGCTTGACCTATACCGAGCCGCGCATGTTCGGCATCCGCGCCTCGTACCATTTTGGCCATTGATGGCGGGGCTTGTCGCGGCAGGATGAGCGTGAACCGGGCGATGCCTGACGCGCAGCCACCCGCCGAGCTGTTCGGCACGCTGTTCGCCGCAGTCCAGGAACGCGGTTTGTTCGCTGACAGCAAGAGCTTCGCAGACGCGACCCCGAAGCGCGCGATCGAGGCGATCATGGCCGACTTCGCGTCGCTTCGCGACGATGACGATGCGCTGCGGCGCTTCGTCAGCGCCAATTTCGATCTGCCGCCGACGATTGCGCCAGCCCCGTCGGGGCAGCCCGCACAACCGCTGCGCGATTATATCCGCGCGACCTGGGCGAGCCTCGCGCGCGCGCCGGAGCCGGCAACACCAGGCGGCTCGGCGCTGGCGGTCGGCCATCGCCATATCGTTCCGGGCGGGCGCTTTCGCGAACTCTATTACTGGGACAGCTATTTCACGCTTCTTGGTCTCCTCCGCGACGGCGAACGGGTGCTGGCCGAAGGCATCGTCGATGCCATGACCGAACTCATCGAAACCTATGGCTATGTGCCCAACGGTACGCGCAGCTATTATCTCGGCCGCTCGCAACCGCCGCTCTATCACCGGATGGTGGCCCTGCTCGATGATCGGCGGCCGGCGGTGGCGGCGCGGCGGCTCGCGACGATGAAGCGCGAATATGGCTGGTGGATGCGCGGCGCCGGGACGCTGGCGCCCGGTGGCGAGACGCGGCGCGTGGTCATGCTCGCCGATGGCAGCGTGCTCAATCGCTACTGGGATCCCAGCGAGACGCCGCGCGACGAAAGCTGGCGCGAGGACCGCGCCACCGCGCGCGCGGGCGATCGGCCGCCCGGCGACGTCTGGCGCGAACTTCGTGCCGGCGCCGAAAGCGGCTGGGATTTCTCATCGCGCTGGCTCGTGAGTGCCGACCTCGCCTCGATCCGGACCACGCGAATCGTGCCGATCGATCTCAACGCCCTGCTGTTCGGGCTCGAAACCGCGCTCGGCAACAGCGGCGAAGGCGATGCGCGCGACTTTGCCGCAAGGGCCGAGCGGCGACGCGTGGCGATGACACGGCACCTGTGGAACGAGGCCGCAGGCTTTTTCTGTGATTTCGACCTCGATTCCGGCGCGCTGCGCACCGCGCCGACGGCAGCGGCTTTCGCGCCTCTGTTCACCGGCGCCGCGACGAAGGCGCAGGCCGATGCGACCGCCCGGCTCACCCGTGACCGCTTCCTCGCGCCGGGCGGCTTGCGCACCTCGCTGCTGCGCAGCGGCCAGCAATGGGACAGTCCCAACGGCTGGGCGCCGCTGCACTGGATCGCGGTGAGCGGGTTACAGAAATACGGCCATGGCGCGCTTGCCGCCGAGATCGCCCGGCGTTGGATCACGACGGTCGATCTCGCCTATCGAAGCACCGGGCTCGTCCATGAAAAATACGATATAGAGACGCAGAGCGTGGGAGAGGGAGGCGAA
>JAGWPW010000027.1 GCA_028870315.1 Sphingomonadales bacterium
GAGATCCTCGTCGATCGCCCGCGGCGCGAATCGACCGCGCCCCGTGGCAAGCCCCCCCATGGCAAGCCACCGCGACGGCCACCCGGCGCGCGCGATCGGCGGCCGCGGCCGTGAGCCTGCGGATCATTGCCGGCGAATGGCGCGGCCGCAAGCTTGCGGCGCCGCAGGGCGATACGACGAGACCGACCGCCGACCGCACCCGCGAGACGCTGTTCTCGATGCTGCTGAGCCGGCTCGGCAGCTTCGAAGGGCTGCGCTGCGCCGATCTTTTCGCCGGTTCGGGCGCGCTCGGGCTCGAAGCACTGTCGCGCGGGGCGGCGCACTGTCTTTTCGCCGAGATGGACCCGGCAGCCTTGCGCGCGCTGCGCGGCAATATCGCGCATCTCGGCGCGCAGCCGCGCTGCGAGGTGCGCGCGGGATCGGTGCTGGCGCTGGCGCCGGCGCGCGCGGCCTGCGACCTGCTGCTGCTCGATCCGCCCTACGCCAGCGGCGCGGGCCTCGTCGCGCTCGACCGGCTGGCGCGGCTCGGCTGGATCGGGCCGGCAAGCTGGATCAGCCTCGAAACCGCCGCGGATGAGCCGTTACGGCTGCGCGGCTTCGCGCAGGTCGCCGAGCGCAAGGTGGGGAAGGCACGCATCAGCCTGCTTCAGCGCGAGCCGGCCGCGCCGTGACGAGCGCCGCCGCCGCCGCCCTGTAACCCCGGTTGCCCACCGAGGCTCCAGGGCGGCGCGCGCCGCGATCGTCAACTCTTGGCGTCAAGCTCCTGGCGTCAGCTCCTGGGCTTGGCCATGGCCCGGTGATGATGGTGGTGGCGATGGTAGGTATGGGTCGGTACGTCACCATAGTGGAGACCGGCCTGCCGCGGATTGACGCAGTCGTCCTGCACCGCGCCACCGCAGACCTTGTAATCCTTGCCGTCGATCGTCACGCTCGCCGGATGGCTCGCCATGGAATGGTGCATGGGATGGTGCGCCGCAGCCGGACTGGCGGTGGCAAGTCCGGCAAGCACGGTCATAGAGATGAGCCTGTTCATCGCATTCTCCTGGACAGAATCGGCAAACGCCCCGCGCGCGGGGCAGGCAAGGTCGCTCGCCTTCCCTTGCCGTATCAATCCGACAAACCCGCCACGGTTCCCTGACGTCAGGACAAAGCGGATGCGGGCCGCAACAAAATGCGCGATACGCCAGGTGGCCGGCCGGCGCCACGCCCTTGCGCGAACCGCTCCTGTTCCCTAGGTGTTCCGGGTGTCGCACCCCCCTGTTCCCGCCGATTCATCCGCCGATCCGCTGCTTGCCGGGCTCAACCCGCCGCAGCGCGAAGCGGTTCTGACCACCGAAGGCCCGGTGCTGATGCTGGCGGGCGCAGGCACGGGCAAGACCGCCGCGCTCACCGCGCGCCTCGCGCATCTGGTGCGGGCGCGGCTCGCCTGGCCGAGCGAGATTCTCTGCGTCACCTTCACCAACAAGGCCGCGCGCGAGATGCGCGAGCGGGTCGGCGCGATGATCGGCCCGGCGGTCGAGGGCATGCCGTGGCTCGGCACCTTCCATGCCATCGCCGCGCGGATGCTGCGCCGCCACGCCGAGCTTGCCGGGCTGCAAGCCAATTTCACGATCATCGACACCGACGACCAGCTTCGCGTGCTCAAGCAACTCATCCAGGCCGAGGGGCTCGACGACAAGCGCTGGCCCGCGCGCCAGCTCGCCGGACTGATCGATCGCTGGAAGAACCGCGGCCTCACCCCCGATGATCTCGATGCGGCAGAGAACGAAGCCTATGCGAACGGCCGGGGCCGGGCGATGTATGCCGCCTATCAGGCGCGGTTGAAGGCGCTCAACGCCTGCGATTTCGGCGACCTGCTGCTCCATATGCTGACCGTTCTTCGCCGCCACCGCGAGGTGCTCGAAAGCTGGCAGAAGCGCTTCAGATACGTCCTGGTCGATGAATATCAGGACACCAACCAGGTTCAGTATCTGTGGCTGCGGCTGCTTGCGCAGGGCCGGCGCAACATTTGCGTGGTCGGCGATGACGATCAGTCGATCTATTCATGGCGCGGCGCGGAAATTGCCAATATCCTGCGCTTCGAAAAGGATTTTCCCGGCACCAGGGTGATCCGGCTCGAACAGAACTACCGCTCGACCCCCGATATTCTCGCCGCCGCCGCAGGGCTGATCGGCGCGAACCGCGAACGCCTCGGCAAAAGCTTGTGGACACAAGCGAACGGCGGCGACAAGCTGCGCGTGATCGGCGTGTGGGACGGGCCGGAGGAGGCCCGCCGCGTCGGCGACGAGATCGAGCGGCTCGGCCGCGAAGGCGCGCCGCTTTCCACCATCGCGATCCTCGTGCGCGCGCAGTTCCAGACGCGCGAATTCGAGGACCGCTTCATCGCCATCGGGCTTGGCTACCGGATCATCGGCGGCTTCCGCTTCTACGAGCGCGCCGAAATCCGCGACGCGATCGCCTATCTGCGGCTCGTCGCCCAGCCGGCCGACGACCTTGCCTTCGAGCGGATCTGCAACACCCCCAGGCGCGGGCTCGGCGACCGGACGATCGAACGGCTGCACCGCCTCGCCCGCGCCGCCGGCCAGCCGCTCGCCGCCGCCGCGCTCAGCATCGCCGACAGCGACGAATTGCCGACGCGCGCGCGCAACACGCTGCTTGCGCTGATGCGCGATTTCGCCCGCTGGCGCGACCTTGCCAGCCAGACCACCCCTGCCGAGCTCGCGCGGACCATCCTCGATGAATCGGGTTTCAGCGCCGCGCTTCAGGCGGAAAAAAGCGTCGAGGCGGCGGGCCGGCTCGAAAACCTCGCCGAACTTACCCGCGCGATGGAGGATTACGAGACGCTGGGCGATTTTCTCGAACACGTCAGCCTCGTCATGGACAACGACGCCGCCGGCGATGACGAAAAGGTCACGATCATGACCATCCATGGCGCCAAGGGCCTTGAATTCGACAATGTGTTCCTCGTCGGCTGGGAAGAAGGCGTGTTTCCCTCGCAACGCGCGCTCGACGAGGGCGGGCTCGCGAGCCTGGAGGAAGAACGCCGCCTTGCCTATGTCGCGATCACCCGCGCGAGGCGCCGCTGCACCATCCTCCACGCCGCCAACCGCCGCATCTATGGCCAATGGACAAGCTCGATTCCGTCGCGCTTCATCGCCGAACTGCCGCCGGCGCATGTCGAGGAGGAAACCACCCTTTCCGGCGGCGCATCGCTGTGGCGCGCCAACTGGTCCGGACGCGACGACCCCTTCGCCCACCTCGCCGAGACCCGCCCCGACCGCGTCCGGAGCCGCGGCCCCGGCTGGCAACGCGCCGCCGCCAGCTCCTATGACACCGCTGCGGCGCGCATCCCCGAAACCACGCGCAGCGCCGCCTCCTTCGCCGCGCAGCCAAGCGCCGACGTGGGCGTGGGCATGCGCGTGTTCCACCAGAAATTCGGCTATGGGGTGGTGACCGGGCAGGAGGGAAACAAGCTTGAGATCGCCTTCGAGAATGCAGGGACCAAGCGGGTGATCGACAGTTTTGTGAAGCGCGCGGATTAGCGGCTTTGCGATTGGCCTGAGCCCCGTGTTTTCCTCCAGATTCGAGTAACGTCCGGCGCATGGAAGGAGTCGGACGGAATGATGCGCAGCAGTTGCAGCGAAGAGCAGAGCAGAGGCGGCTCGGCCTATTGGACGGGGGAGAGCGTGATGCGAACGGCAGCCAATATCCTGTGGTTCATCCTCGGCGGCTTCTGGATGGGCTTGTGCTGGTGGTTCTTCGGCTTGCTTGCAGCCATCACCGTCGTTGGCCTGCCGTGGGCCAGAGCCTGCTTTGTCATTGGGCAGATGGCATTCCACCCCTTCGGCAGAGAAGCGATCAGCCGCCGCGAATTGACTGGACGGGATGATCTGGGAACTGGCGGCCTTGGGGCAGTTGGCAACATCATCTGGTTCGTGTTCGCGGGTGCCTGGCTGGCCCTCGGTCACATCGTCTGGGGCATCGCCAACTGCATCACCATCATCGGCATCCCCTTCGGCATCCAACATTTCAAACTGGCGGGCCTGACGCTGTTCCCCGTTGGCAAAACCATCGTGCGCAAGGAAGTGGCTCAGGCGGCCCGCAACGCTGATGCCCATGCCACGCTCATGCGCTCCAGAAAATGAATCGATTGTAGATCGTCCTGCGCGGACTGTTTGCCGCGGGCGCATCACGCCACAGCAGGCCCCAAGCAATTCAGGCTTTTCCGTGTAGAAGGCCCCTGCGAATGCCAGGCGGATGGATGCCCCGAAGGACCGCTGGATTTGGGCGTAGCGGGGCGGTTCACTCCGTCACATCCCTGCCTGCCGCCAATTGACGGGGCAACGAATCATCATCCGGCCCGCTTGGGAAGCGCCCAGCGCGTCAGACGATTGGTATGAAACGCCTGCAAGAGCGCCTTGGCCAGGCCCAGATAAATCATTGAAAAATTGGTCGGGGAGACAGGATTCGAACCTGCGACCCTCTGCTCCCAAAGCAGATGCGCTACCAGGCTGCGCTACTCCCCGGACCACGAAAGGCCTTAGGTTTCCAGCCTTTTTCGCGCAAGGGGGAAGGGGAGGTTTGGCCACGAGCGGCGGAACGCGGCGTGAACACGGGCCGCGAGTCCCGGAATAGTCCCGAACCCCGGGGACGCTCGAAAGGCAAGGAATGGCTGCACCGATCGTCGTCACTACCGCGGCGTTCTACGCCGGCAGCGCATTGGCGCGGGCGATCGCCGCGAACACCGACGCGCTCGGCTTGCGGCTGCGGGCGAAACTGACCGGATCGACGCGGTGCAGGCCGAAGTGAACCTTGTAGCCCGAGATCCATTCGAAATTATCGATCAGCGACCAGTGGACATAGCCCAGGACCGGCACGCCATCCACGATCGCCCGCCGCAGATCGGTGAGCGCGGCCGGGATCAGCGCGGCGCGGATGCGGTCATCGTCGGTGCCCACGCCGTGCTCGGTGACGATGATCGGCAGGCCGCTTGCCGCATGGGCATAACGCACCGCGTTGGCAAGCGAGGGCGGATAGACCTGCGAGCCCATGTAATTGACCGGAACCCCTGGCGGGGTGGGCAGCCTGCCGGTCGCGGTCCAGACCTGCCGTTCGTAATTCTGGACGCCGAGGAAATCATCGCCCTTCACCGCGTCAAGCCAGCGCCCGTAGAGCCGCTGGCGCATGATGTCGCGCAGGCTGCCGGGGCCGGCCGCCTCGTCGTCGAACATCGCCAGGCTCAAGCCTACCGGCAGTTCGGGCCGCACCGCCTTGATCGCGGCGCGGCCGGCGTGGTGCCCGGCGATGAGATTGGTGGTGGCGCCGTCGACCTCGTCGATCTCGATGGCATTGCCCGCGGCGAATTTCGCAGCGCCGGTCGCACGCGCCGCCGCTTGCAGCATCGCATGCTGCGCGGCGACCACCGGCTCGGGCAGCACGACGCGCAGAACGTTCATGATGTTGGGCTCGTTGAGCGTGGTCGCATGGCCGATCCCGGCCGCCAGATGCCGCGCCGCGCGCTCGCAGTAGCGGGCGAAGCGGCCCGCCGCCTGCGGGTTGGTCCAGCCGCCGCGCATCGCGAACCAGCGCGGGGTGGTGTAGTGGTTGAAGGTGACCATCGGCGTCAGCCCGCGCGCGTGGCAGCCGGTGATCATCGCGCGATAGTGATCGAGCATCGCGGTGGAAAACAGCCCGTCCTCGGGCTCGATCCGCGCCCATTCGAGGCTGAAGCGATAGGTGTTGAGGCCAAGATCGCGGACCAGATCGAGGTCTTTGGGCCACAGCGCGAAGGAATTGGCGGCATCGCGCGAGGGTTCGGCGAAGAGTGTCGGCTTCACGTTCTCCAGCACCCAGCAGTCGCTGTTGACATTGTTGCCCTCGACCTGATGGCCCGCGGTCGCAGCGCCCCACAGGAAGCCGCGCGGAAAGGCCCGGTCGCGCGCCGCGGCGCGCGCCGGGCTTGCCGCTGCCAGCAGCGGTGTTGCGGCGAGCGTGCCCAGCAGGTTTCGGCGATCGATCATCGCGGTTCCTTTCCGCCGCAGCAGCGGCCGACAAAATCGAGAATTTCGCTTTCGAGCCGGCGGTCGTCGGTGCCGAGATGCATCGCCAGCGTGTAATGGTTGTGGCCGGAGGCGATGTAGCCGCGCGGCATCGTGCCGCAGCACGCCAGCCGCGCGGCCATCAGCGCGAGAAATTCGGACTGGAAGCGCGGCGGATCGAACTCGGCGCAGGCGACCAGCAGCGGCAGCCCGGTCGCTTCGAGCGCGGCGCGCGGCATGCGCTGCGGATAAAGCGCGGGCACGCCGTAATAGCGTTCGTCGCGCGGATCGAGCGCGGTGTAGCCGTAAAGCCCGGAAAGCAGCACCGCGCCGCGCAGCCCGGCTCCCCCCGCGGCAAGATAGCCGGCAAGATGCACCGCGCCCGCCGAGGTGCCGATGGCGACGATCCGCCCGGCATCGCCGCCCCGTTCGCCGGCACGCGCGCGCAGCCAGTCCACCGCTGCCGCGACATCCTCGGCACCCGCCGGCCAGCCATGGTCGGGGGCAAGGCGGTAATTCATCACCGCGCCGAGCAGGCCGGCGCGCGCCGCCATCCGGCCGACATGCGCGTTGACCCAGCGGCCGCCATCGCCCTTGTCGCCCTGGACGAAGCCGCCGCCGTGGACGAACAGCAGCACCGGCGCGGCCGCGCCCGGCGTGCCATAAAGATCGAGCCTGTGGCGCGGGTGCGCGCCATAGGCGATATCACGCGCGGCGGCCGGCACCGCCGCCATCAGCGCCTGCTGTTCGGCGGCGAACAGCGCCTCGCAGCCGAGCAGCACCTCGGGACCCAGGTTCTGCCCCATCGCGGCGATGGCATCGGCGCGTTCGGCGGCGGTCATGACCTGATCGCGTTCAGCATCGCCGCTATCCTCTCCTCAGAACTTCCCGTCGAGCGAGAGCCCCACCTGACGGAACGAGTTCGGGCCATACATCGCGCCGATATTCTGGTTGCCGCCCTCGACATAGGGGAAGCCGCTCTGGGCGAGGATCGGCTCGTGCTGGTTGAACAGATTGCGCGCGAAGATCGCGATGGTGAAGCGCTCGTCGGCGGTCTTCACGCCGACGCGCCCGCCCACCGTCCAATGCGGATGGAAGGTGCTGTCGACAACCGAGGTCTCTTCATAGCGGATGCGCGATTTCCAGACCGCGTCGAGCCCGAGGAAGCCATTGAAGCGCTCGCCCAGCGGCACGGTATATTCGCCCGACGAGGTGAATTTATACTCGGGCGCATAGGCGAGCTGGGTGCCGCCGATGATCGTGCCGTCGGAACCGACGAACCCCTTGGGATAGGTCGCCTTGGCCCAGATGAAGCCGGTATCGAGCGTGAAATGGCGGGTGACCCTGCCGAACAGGTCGATCTCGGCGCCGCGCGTCTTGACGCCGTTGATGTTGGTCTGGGTGCAGGACAGCACGCCGGTGCTGGTGCTGGTGGTGGTGCAGCTCTGCGCCTGGAAATCGCGGATCTTCTCGTAGAACAGATCGGCGTCGAGCACCCAGGCGCGCAGCAGCGTCGATTTGAGCCCCACCTCATAGGCGGTGGGGATTTCGGGCAGGATCGCCACGGGCGCCTGGCCCGCGGGCTGCGAGATCTGGCCGCCCTTGAAGCCGCGCGACGCCGTGGCGTAGGCCATGGTGCGCGCCGCCACATCATATTGCGCGCCCAGCTTCCACGAGAAATTGCCGGCATCGAGCACGGTGTGGCTGTTCGCCGATCCGGGAATCGCGCCGGCATAGGTATCGAGCCTGAGCACGTCCGAGGTGTAGCGCCCGCCCGCGATCAGCCGCAGTTTCCGGCTCGCGTGGATCGTCGCCTGGCCGAAGGCCGCCATCGAGCTGTCGGAAACCCGATAGGCGCCGGTGCCGCCGTTGACCACCGGGATATAGACCGGCGCCACCGGGTGGAGCTCGACGAGCAGTGTGGTCGGCGCGACATGCTGGATCTGGCTCGAAAAGAACACCCCGGCGGTATATTCGACGAGCTGGTCAGCGGGCGAGGACAGCCGCAGTTCCTGCGTGAACAGATCGACCGGATGATCGCCCGGCCCGTTGAACACCTGCAATTCGAGCGGGTCGGCGCGGAAGACGTTCGACGCCGCGCCATAGCCCGAATCGAGGCTGCGGCGGTAGGCGGTGATCGAGGTGATGGTGAAAGGCTCGGCCTTGTAGTCGAGCTGCAACGACACCCCGCCGTTCTCGACCCGGTCGCTGAAGCCCTGCGCCATGCAGAAATTGCGGTTGCCGGTGTAGGCGCTCACCCCGCAGCTCGCGAGATTGGCGGTGATATTGTCGGCAACCGGGAACGGCGTGGGCAGCGGCAGGGTGCCGGCGCCGCTCGACTTGATGAAGGTGAAGAAATCGCCGCCGTTGGTATAGCGGTCGTGGCTGTAGTCGCCGATCAGATTGACGGTGAGGGCGCTCGTCGGTTCCCACAGCAGGCGTCCGCGCAGGCCGAAGCTGTCGTTCGCCACATATCTGCCGGCGGTGACATCGTAATCCGGCCCCTGCCGCAAATTGGTGAAGCCCGAGACGCGCACCGCTGCATTGCCCGCCAGCGGGACATTGACCACACCCTGGACGATCTGGTCGCCATAGAGCGATCCCGCGGTTCCCGCGCTCGACAGCTCGGTGCGCAGCCGCGCCGAAAAGGCGTTGAAATCGGGCTTGTTGGTGGTGATGTTGATCACGCCCGCCGAGGTGGTGAGGCCGAACAGCGTGCCTTGCGGCCCCTTGAGCACCTCGACCCGCGCGACATCGAACAGGTCCGAGATATTGGCGTTGCCCTGGCTGACCTGATCGACGACGATCCCGACCGAAGCCACCGCGCCCGCCGAGAAGGTCTGCGTGCCGATGCCGCGGATGGTGCCGCCGCCGCCGGTGTTCTGGCCGGGCGCCGCATCGATTTCGAGGCTGGGGGCGATGCGGTTGAGATCGTCGATCGTATCGACCTGCTGGCGTTCGAGCTGCGCCTGATCGGCAACGGTGATCGAGATCGGCACCGAAGTCACATTTTCGGTGCGGCGCTGCGCGGTCACCACGATCTCGCCGTTGCCGGCGGCATCGTCGGTGGCGCCGGTCGCGGGCGCGGCCGACTGCGCGATGGCGGGCGATGCGAGGGCGCCGAGCGCGATCCCCGAGATTATGGCCATGCGGCTGATCGTATTCATGCTTGTCTCCCCTGATGATTTATGGGCTTGCCGCGATCAGTTCTCGTCAATCACGGGGTTGGTGAGAGTGCCGATGGCGCCGATCGAAACCTCGACCCGGTCGCCGGCGCGCAGGTAAAGCGGCGGATTGCGCTTGTCGCCGACCCCGCCGGGCGTGCCGGTCGCGATCATGTCGCCCGGCGCGAGCGGGGTGAAGGTCGAGACATAGGCGATCAGCGCCGGAACATCCCAGATCATGTCGGACAGCGGCTGGTCCTGCACCAGCGCGCCGTTCAGCCGGGTCTGCACGCGCAGCGCGGCAAGGTCGGCGATCTCGTCCCGGGTGACCAGCGCCGGGCCGAAACCGCCTGTTGCGGGAAAGTTCTTGCCCGGGGTGAACTGGATATTGTGCCGCTGCCAGTCGCGCACCGAGGCGTCGTTGAACACCGCATAGCCGGCGACATGGGCCAGCGCGTCGGCGCGTGCGATCCGGCGCCCGGGCTTGCCGATCACCACCGCGAGTTCGCCCTCGTAATCGAAGCGGGTGCTCTCGCGCGGGCGGACAAGGGGGGCGCCATCGGCCACCAGCGTATCGGCCCAGCGGGTGAAGACCGCCGGATGCGCCTTCTGCTCGCGCCCGGTTTCGGCGACATGGTCGGCATAGTTGAGCCCGATGCACAGGATCTTGCCCGGATCAGGGATCACCGGCAGCAGCGTCACTGCGGCCAGCGCATGCCGCGTGCCCGGCGCGTCGGGCTGCGGCAGCCCCGCCGCGAGCGCCGCCCTGAGGCTGGCGGGCGCGCCCGGCGCGGCGCCGAGATCGATCACCGTCCCGCCTTCGACCCGGCCCCAGGATGGTTGGCCGTCGGCGCGGGTGAAGCTGATGAGGCGCATGCTGTTATCCTCTGGCAGAGCGGCTGAGCGGGGCGGGCGCCCAGTTGCGGTGGAAGCGGAATTTTTCCTCGGCGGCGCGCAGCGCGGTGGTGTCCTTGTCGGACAGGCCCCATTGGTCGATGCGCTTGTCGGGCCAGTTCCAGTCCTCGGGCGTCCCGGCGCGGTGGTCCGCCGCCACGCGCTCGACCGCGGTCGAATATTCGATCACCGCGCCGAAGGGGGCGATGTAATAGGCATAGACATTGGCGCCGGGGCCATGCCGCCCGGGCCCCCAGGCGGGGGCAAAGCCATGGTCGCGCATATGGCCGATGCCGCGCATCACCGCGTCGAGATCGTCCATCTCGAAGGCGATATGGTTGAGGCTGGCAAAGCCGGCGCGGGCAAAGGCGGTGGAGTGATGCGCGCGGTTGCAGCGCAGGAAGACCATGGCCCTGGTGCGGTCCGAGACGGCAAAGCCGAGCACCTCCTCGACGACCCGCGCCGAGGCTTCGGCATCGATCGCGTTGAGCACGACATGCGTCAGCTTTACCGGCATCACCCGCCGGCTGGCGCGCGGATGCGGCGCGATCGGGGCGACGCTGGCGCTGCCGGCAAGGAAGCGCAGCACTTCGCCCTCGGGCAGTTCGACGAGGATTCCCTCGCCCCCGCCCGGATCGTCGCTCGTCACCGGCCGCGCCTTGAGCCCGTGCGCCGCAACCGCGCGCGCCAGCCCCGCAAGCCGCGCGCGCGCGCAGGTGAAGGTGACGCTTTCGACCGCGTTTTCGCGGCTCTCGGTCAGGCGGACGAGATAGGGCAGATCGCCCGATCCGCGCAGGTAATGCCTCGCCCCGCGCTGCCCGGCATCGGCACAGCCCCAGACATCGGCAAGGAAGCGCGCCGCTTCGCCCGCGCCGGGCAGCGCCAGTTCGATGCTGCGCAATCTCATGTTCCGCCCTTCGTCCCTTGCGCCGCGGCGATGGCGGCACGCGCGCAGGCAAGGTCGGTCTCGCCGGTATCGCCGCTGACGCCCATCGCACCGATCGCCACGCCCGCCGCATCGCGCAGCACCACCCCGCCGGGCGAGAGCGCGATCCGGCCGTCGAAAACCGCCGAAAGCCCGGTGAAGAAGGCGGGGTTGCCCTTCGCCCGCTCGGCGAGCGCGGCGGTGTCGCAATCCATCGCCAGCGCCCCCCAGGCCTTGGCGCGGGCGATGTCGAGCCGGCCGAAGCTTGCCCCGTCGGCCCGCGCGAAGGCGATCGGATGGCCGCCGGCATCGAGCACGATCACCGCCAGGGGCTTTGCATCAAGCGCGCGCGCATGGGCCAGCGTTGCGGCGATCAGCGCCTGCGCGGCGGCGAGCGGCAGCACGGTCATGCCAGCACCGGCGAGGGCAGGCCCAGCGCCTTGCGCCAGGCCGAAAGCAGCGGACCCGCCGAGCCGCGCGCGGTGCCGAAGACATAGTGATCGGGCCGCAGCAGCACCGCATCGACGCCGCGCGCATCGAGCCAGGCGGCGAGCGCGCCGCCATCGCCGGACGCGGTGACAGCGACCGTGGTGACACCCGCCGCCGTCATCGCCGCCGCCGGGCTTCTGACGAACAGCCGCCAGCCGCCGCCGGTCGCATCGTCGAGCAGTCGGCCATCGTCGAGCCGTGGCTGGATGAAGCGCTCGCCCGCGCCGGGGGTGCCGGTCAGCACCACCCCGGCGGCGAGCGCGGGCACGAGATCGGTCGCGGTTTCCTGCACGCCGCTTGCCGCGCGCGCGCGCATTTCGGCATCGCGCCGCGCCGCGTTTTGCGGATCGATCTCGCAGATATAGCGCCCCGCCGCGACCGCCGCGGCGATCACCGCGCGGACATGCGGATCGCGTTCGGGCTGGTAGCTGTCGAGCAGCGCCGCATCGGCGCCGTCGCGCGCGACCGCGGCGAGCTTCCAGGCAAGGTTGGCGACATCGCGCAGCCCGTGGCACATGCCCTGGCCGAAGAACGGCGGGGTCTGATGCGCGGCATCGCCGGCAAGGAACACATTGCCGACCCGCCAGCGCGCCGCCACCAGCCCGTGAAAGCGATAGGTCGCCGCGCGCAGGATGCGATGCGGCATCGCGCCCAGCCAGGCGCCGACCAGCGCATCGACCACCGCCGGCGCCATCATCGCCTCGTCGGTCTCGCCGGGCAGCAGCATGAATTCCCAGCGACGGTGGCGGCCGCGTCCGGGCACGATCGTCGCCGGGCGGCGCGGATCGCACAGCATCACCGACAGCCGTTGCAGATCGACGCCTTCGGGCAGGCCCGAGATTTCGGGAAAATGCACCGGCCCGTCGACCTCGGCATCGACGACCAGCCAGGGCTCCTCGAAATCGAGATCGTCGAGCGCCACCCCCAGCGCCTTGCGCATCGGGCTGCGCGACCCGTCGCAGGCGATCGCCCAGCGCGCGGTCAGCTCCGCCGCCCTGCCGTCCTGGCGATAGCGCAGCCGCACCGCGTCCCCGTCCTGCGCAAGCCCGGTGAATTCCGCTCCCGCGCGCAGTTCGACATGCGCCATTTCGGCAAAGCCGGCGCGCAGATGCGCCTCGAGCTCGGGCTGGTAGAAGAACCAGTCGTTCGCCCAGCCATAGGGCCGCGCCATCCCCACCGTGACCATGGTGCGGATCACCCCCATGTCGGCGCCGACATGGAGATTGCCGTCGGTATCGGTCAGGTCGGGCAGCAGCCGCGCGATGACCCCGGCGGACTGGAACAGCCGCAGGATTTCATGGTCGCAATGCACCGCGCGCGGCAGTGGATGCAGCGCGCGCTCCTTTTCGAGAATCACCACGCTCAGCCCGGCGCGGCCGAGGAGATTGGCAGCCAGCGCCCCCACCGGCCCGCAGCCGACGATCGCGACATCGAACATCGCGCGCGCCTTCAGGCGGGCTCGGCCGGCACGGGCGCCTTGTGGAGCCGCCCGCCCTGCATGATCATCAAAAGCCGCGCCGGGTCCTGGAGCAGCGTCACATCGCTCGTCGGATCGCCATCGACCAGCAGCAGATCGGCGAGATAGTCCTGCCTTACCTGCCCGACGCCAAGCCCCATCAGCTCGCCGCCGAACCGGGTCGCCGCGACCAGCGCCTCGATCGGGGTAAAGCCGAAATATTGGACGAAATGCGCAAGGTCCCGGGCATTGCGGCCGTTGGGGTTGAACGGGAAGCCGTAATCGCCGCCGATCAGCACGCGCACGCCGCGCGCCTTGAGCGCGGGCACCAGCCTTGCCTCGAGCGCCATGCGCTCGGCCGCCGATGCCTTCATCGCGCGCATGTCGATATGCGGCGGCGGCGCCGCTTCGAGCGCCGCCACCGAGACCCCGCAGGCGGGGGCATAGAAGATGTGCTCGCGCTGCGCGGCCATCGCCGCGATCGCCGCCTCGTCGGCGAAGGAGCAATGATAGAGGATGCGCGCACCCGCGCCGAGCGCCAGCGCGATCGCCTCGCCGGTGTAGCAATGCGCGGCGATCGCCAGGCCATGCGCGCGCGCCGCCTCGCCGGCGGCGGCGATCTCGGCGGCGCTGTAGAGAATATCGCGTGAGGAACCGGGCTTCAGCGCATCCTCGCCCGAGATCACCAGCTTGACCGAGCCCACCCCCTCGGCGGCGCAATGCGCCATGAAGCCGCGGATCGCCGCGGGGCCGCGGCCATTGAAGATATCGCCGGTTTCGACGCCCTCGACGCCTTCGGGGCTGCGTTCGAGCGTCGAGGGGACAAGGCGCGGGCCGCAGGTTTCGCCCGCCGCGATCGCCCGCGCGAGCCGCGTCTCGATGCCGTCGCCCAGCGCGCCGGCCGACCACGCCGAGGTGAAGCCATGGTCGAGCAGCACGCGCGCGTTGCGCCGCGCCGCCACTTCGAGTTCCTCGGGCGGCAGCATGAACTGGTGATAGACATGCTCGACCGAGGAGCCCCAGGTGAGATGGGCATGCGCCTCGATCATCCCCGGCATCAGCGTGCCCCCGGCTCCGTCGATGACGTGCCCGGCGCAAACATTGGCCAGGGCATCCTTGCCGTGGCCGATCGCGGCGATCCGCTCGCCATCGACCAGCACCGCGCCGGCGAAGGGGGCGCTGCCGCTGCCATCGAAAATCCGGATATCGCGGATCAAGGTCCGCATCGCCTGCCTCCCGGTACTTGTCGACGACCGGGATGGAGAAAGCCGGATTCAAAGTAAAATAATGTTTTTTCCATGATCCATAGTATGAAGCTATGGGTCATGCCCCATCGCCGCGAGCAGCGCGCGGCCGAGCGGCGAAAGCGCCGCAGCGGTGAGCCGCCTTACCCCGACGCTGCGTTCGAACCGCGCCTCGCGGATGGCAATCGCGCGCAGCACCCCCATCGACAGCTCGGCCGAGGCGACCTGCCGCGGCAGGATCGTCACCCGATCGCTGTCGCGTACGATCGCCTTGGTGGTCAGCAGCGAATCGCAGCGGATCGCATCGGCTGGCTCGGCGACCCCGGCGGCAATGAACAGCGCCGTCACCTGCCGGCGGAACGCGCCGACCGCCTCGGGCAGCACCCAGCTCAGCGCGCCGCCGTCGGTCAGTGCCAGTTCCCCGGGCAGATGCGCATTGGCCGGGCCGACGATGAGCGCGAAAGGATCGCGCGCCAGGGTGATCTCGTCGATCCCGGCGGGCGGCGCCTCGATCGCGGTGGTGACGAAAGCCAGATCGATCTCGCCGCGCAGCAGCATGGCGTTCAGCATCGAGTCGGGGCGCTCGATCACATGCAGCGCGAAACGGCTGAATTCGCGCTTCAGCCGCTCGACCGCGGGCGGCAGCAGGCTGACCAGCGCGCCCGGGGTGCCGCCGACGCGCAAGGGGCCGGCGATCCCGCGCCCCGCGGCCGCGACCTCCTCGGCGGCGTTGGCGAGCAGATGCTCCATCGCCTCGGCGTGGCGCAGCAACGCGCGGCCTTCGGCGCTCAGCAAGATGCCGGCACGGCCGCGCTCGAACAAGCAAGCGCCGAGCTTGGCTTCGAGCCGGGCGATCGCGTTCGACACCGAGGGTTGCGAAATGGCGAGCCGCCGCGCCGCGCCGCTGATCGAGCCCGCCCGGCAGATCGCCAGAAACATCCGCAGCGCGCGGGGATCGATCGGCGTGGTCATGCGCGGCAATCTGCCCTTTCGTTCCCGTCGATGCCAGCGCGTTGCGCCGGTGGCGTGAAGCCGCCATCAAAGCGATAGGTCGGCTTCCAGCCTATCAATTGGCCATGCCCGGCGGCCAGCCCCTAAGGGATTGATTTTGGCGTTCGCTTGCCTGCTCCCCGGATGGGCAGGTCGCGAATGTCAGAATCGGACGGCTGGAGCATCGCGCCAAACGGCGATGCGGCAACAAGGACCTGGAGCAAATGGCGTGATTTTGGGACATCACGCAATTTGCTTTGGCTGCCGGTCGGGCAGGGTGAACGAAGGACCGCCCGACCCGGGCAGAGGACGCGACGCATGATCGATCACCATCATCAACCCGGGCCGATGACCGGCATTTCGCTTTTGCTGCCGATTACCTTGACGACGATGGCGGTGGTGCTGCTGGCGCCGGTGGTGCCCGATCTGATGGGCGTGTTCGCGCATGTTCCCGATCATGAATATTGGGTGCCGATGATCCTGACGATTCCGGCGCTCTGTTCGGCGTTGCTGTGTCCGTTTGCCGGGATGCTGGGGGACTGGTTCGGGCGCCGCCGTCTGCTGCTTGCCGCCTTCGTGGTCTATGCGGGGGTGGGGGTCGCGCCGACCTTCCTTCACAGCCTCGGCGCGATCCTTGTCTCGCGGGTCGGCGTCGGCATTGCCGAGGCAATGATCTATGTGCTCTCGACGGTGATGATCGGCGATTATTACACCGGCCTTGCGCGCGATCGCTGGCTGGCCGGCCAGACCGCCTTTGCCTCGCTGTCGGCGCTGTTGTTCTTCAATCTGGGCGGACTGCTTGGCGAGAGCGGCTGGCGCACGCCGTTCTTCGTCTATGCCTGGGCGCTGGCCATGTTCGCGCTGGTCTGGAAATACACCTGGGAGCCGTCAGCGCGCGACCCCGGGGACGAGGCCGCGGCGGCGCCGCACAACGGCTCGTGGGAAGGCTTTCCCTGGGCGGTGATGGCGATGATCGCTGCGATCACCATCTATGGCTCGGTGTTCTTCTACACCGTGCAGATCCAGGCGCCGGGCGGGCTCGCCGCGCTCGGCCTCGCCAGCCCGGCGCGGCGCGGCTTCCTGACCTCGCTCGCCAGCATCGGGGTGCCGCTTGGCACCTTCGTCTATTCGCGGCTCGCCGAAAGATTTCCGGTGGCAAGGCTGCTCCTCGCCGAGTTCCTGCTGCTGGCGGTCGGCTTTGCGCTGATGGCGCGCGCGGGCAATGTGCCGGGGTTTCTCGTCGGCTGCTTCGTCAACCAGATCGGCGCGGGGATGCTGCTGCCGACGCTGCTCGTCTGGTCGATGTCGATCCTTTCCTTCGCGATCCGCGGGCGCGGCACCGGGCTGTGGCAATCGGCCTTCGCCTTCGGCCAGTTCCTGAGCCCGGTGGTGGTAACCTTCGCGGGCAAGCGGGCGGGCGGGCTGCTCGGCGCCTTCGGCGTGCTGGCGCTTGCCGCGCTCGGCGGGGCGGTGGCGGCGCTGGTCGCGGGGCGCGGTTCGCCGGCGATGGCGCGTGGCTGAGCGGCTGGCGGGCCGGGTCGCGGTCGTCACCGGCGCGGCGGCAGGCATCGGCGAGGGCTGCGCCGCGGCCTTCCGGCGCGAGGGTGCGCGGGTCATCGCCATCGACCGGGCGGGCGGCGACATCGCCTGCGACCTCACCGACGAGGCCGCGGTATCGCACGCCTTCGCCGCGATCGGGCGCGCGCACCGCCGCATCGACATCCTGCTCAACGCTGCCGCCTTCGCCCATTTCGCGCCGATCGAGGCGATGAGCCATGCGCAATGGAAGGAAACGCTGGCGGGCGAGCTCGACATCGTCTTCCTGCCGACGCGCGCCGCCTGGCCCTGGCTCAAGGCGAGCGGGACGGCGAGCGTGATCAATTTCGCCAGCGCCAATGCCGTGCATGCGCTCGAAGGCTCGCCCGCGCTCGCGCATTGCGCGGGCAAGGGCGGGGTGCTCGCCATGACCCGCCAGCTTGCGATGGAAGGCGCCGCGCACGGCATCCGCGCCAATTGCATCGCGCCGGGCTTCATCCTCACCGACGCTACCCGCCGCCACCTTGCCGCCGATCCCGCCGTCAAGGCAAGGGTGCTCGCCAAAAACATGCTCAAACGCCTCGGCGAGCCCGCAGACATCGCTCCCTGCGCCATCTGGCTCGCCTCGGACGAGGCCCGCTACGTCACCGGCGCCAATATCCCGATCGATGCCGGCGCGACCGCATGGTGATCAGAACGGCTGGTTGAGCCGCGCCAGCGCGCCTTCGAGCAGCCGGGCGTGTTCCTCGGGCGGGCGGTGGTCGAGTTGCAGCCGGCCGATCGCGACGCTGCTCTCGATGACGTCGCGGCAGCGCGCGAAGCGGCGCTGCTGATAGGCAAGGAGGCCCGCTTCCACCGAAGGCGCGCGCTCCAGTTCCTCGGCAAGCACGATCGCGCTTTCGACCGCCATGCCCGCGCCCGAGGCGAGATGCGGCGTGGTCGCATGCACCGCATCGCCCAGCAGCACGATCCGGCCATGATACCAGGGCGCCGGTTGCAGCGCCGCGGCGAGCGGGCGGTAATTGATCCAGTTCTCGCGCGTCATGTGGTCGCGGATCCAGCCGGCGTTGCCGCCGAAATCGGCGAGCAGCGCCTTCAGCGTCGCGAACAGTTCGGCATCGCCCATGAAGGCGTCGCGTTCGACATGCCGGGTCAGCATCCACATATAGACGCTGTCGGGCGCGCAGCGGGTGATCCCGCAGGGATCGGCGTGGCCGAGATAGAATTCGCCGGCATCGAGCCCCGGCGGCCGCGCGATCGAAATGCGCCAGCAGCCCTGTCCGGTCGGTACCGCCGGCGCCATATGCGCAAAGGCGATCTCGCGCACCGTCGAGGCGACGCTGTCGGCGCCGACGACAAGATCGAAACGCGCCGAGCCGCCATCGGAGAAGCCGACATCGACCCCGTCCGCGCGATTCGCGAGCGCGGTGACGGTCAGGCCCAGCCGCACCGGAATGGCGAGCGCGCGCACCCGCTGCTGCATGATGCGGTGCAGCACCGGGCGCATGATGCCGCCGGTCGCGGGCAGTCCTTCCTCGATCACCGGCTCGTCGAGATCGTGGAGATGCGTGCCGTCATAACGGAACAGCCGGGTCACATTGGTGATCGCGCCCTGCGCCTTGATCGGTTCGAGCAGGCCAAGCCGTCGATAGGCGCGCAGCGTCGGCCCGGTGATGGTGATGCCCGCGCCATAGACCCGCCAGGCGGGATCGAGGTCGATGAGCGTGACCGATAGCCCGCGCTCGGCAAGGCTGATCGCCGCCGCCATGCCGCCGATGCCACCACCCACGACGAGCGCGCTGGCGATGCTGCCGATTGTCCTGTCGTTCATGGCGCTGGAGCTAGCGGGGTTGGGGAAAGAGACAAATTCACATCTTCAATATGTGCCCATCCACACAATCGGCGGGCCATGCCGCGGGTGCGGCGCTAATTGCGCAGGATCAGATAGAAACGCGCAACCGGGGAGAGAAATCATGCGCCAGCTTCTGCGTACCACCACAGCTGTCGCCACGCTGGCGCTGGCCGGCCCCGCGCTGGCCCAGACCGCGCCGGCGCCCGCCGCCGACGCGAGCGACACCACCGCCGAAATCATAGTCACCGCGCAGAAGCGCCCCGAAAAGCTCCAGGAAATCCCGGTCGCCGCCTCGGTCGTGACCAGCGCCGCGATCGCGCAGGAACATGTCACCGACCTGTCGGACATCAACAAGGTCGTCCCCTCGGTCGAGATCAAGGGGACGTTCAACGGCCGCGTTCCCTATGGCATGCGCGGCATCTCGACCAACGCCAACGAAGGCACGGTCGGCCTCACCTCGGGGGTCAACATCCAGGTCGATGGCGTGCCGGTGCCCGCCGACAGCTTCGCGGCCAATACCATCACCGATGTCTCGCAGATCGAGGTGCTCAAGGGGCCGCAGGCAACGCTCGGCGGCCGCACCGCCTCGGCGGGCGAGATCAATTTCGTCACCTTCGGCCCGACCAGCACGACCCATTTCGGCATGGACACCGTGCTGACCAACGATGGCGAGCAACGGTTCGACGTCCATGTCTCCGGGCCGATCAGCGACACGCTCGGCTTCAGCCTGTCGGGCTATGATGCGCGTACGCCCTATCCTGTGTACAATCTCATGCAGAACGACCAGAGCAAGGCCTATAGCAAGGGTCTGCGCGCAAAGCTCAGGTTTGCGCCGACCAGCGACTTCGATGTGACGCTGATGGGCCATTATGCCTATACGAATTCGACCGGCGGCAACTTCGTCTATACCTATATCACCCCCGGCGCTTACGAGCTCGGCATTCCCCTGCCCTTCCTCAGCCAGGCGGCCGCGCTCGGCACCAATTACACGCCGCATTACGGCAACGATATTTACAATTCCCCGGTTCAGGTCGGCTCGCGCTATGAAGATACTGACGGGTCCGCGAACATCAACTATCGCCTTGGCGGGTTGACAATCAGCTCTCTGACCTCATACTTCTACGAAAAGTTGTATCAGTCGCAGGATCTGTTCCTGAATGACGAGTATTTCTTCAACATATTGACCGGCGGCAATGCGCCCTATTTCGGAAATACGCAGACCCAGCAGGGCTACAACCGCCAGACCACCGAGGAATTGAAGGTGGTTTCGGATGCGAACCGGCCGCTGAGCTTCATCGCCGGACTGTTCTATTCGGATACGACGGCGCAACAATATATCCTGCGCCAGATCATCGGCAATCCGCTGAGCTATATCGTCACCTCGAACACCAAAACTTACGCGGCCTATACGCGCGTGACCGACAAGCTGACCGACAAGATCTCGGTGACCGGCGGGCTGCGCTACAACCATGACCGGATCGGCTGGCAGGAAAACCTGCTGGTGAATTTCCCCGCCGGCCAGTACGGCACCAGCGGCCCGGGGATCGGCGGGTTCGACTGGAACCTTGCGAGCAGTTCGAACAAGCTGGTCGGCGACGCCGCGCTGCAATACCATCTCGATCCGCACTCGATGCTCTATGCCTCCTACACGCGCGGCTACAAGCCCGCCGCTTACAACACCAACCACACCTTCACCGCGCCGCAGGCGACCCCGGCCGCGACCGACCTGCCCTATGTCAATCCGACGAAGGGCGAGACGATCGACAGCTTCGAGGCGGGCGCCAAGCTGAGCGCGCTCGGCGGGCACCTGACGTTCGACGGCGACCTGTTCTACACCAATTACCACAATTACCAGGCGCAGCTGTTCAACAACTCGACCGGGCTCGGCAGCGGCGGCATCGCGCTGCTGGTGCTTGCCAATGCCGGTGCGCGCACCGAAGGCGCCGAGGGCGAGATCAATTACCGCACGGGCAATACCAGCCTGACGCTGTCGGGCGCCTATATCGACGCCAAATTCAAGGATTTCCCCAACGCCACCTGCAATCCCGACGAATTGCAGGCGGCTTTTCTGGCCGGCGGGCAGGCGGGCGCCAACAGCTGTTCGCAGAATCTTTCGGGCAAGCCGCTTCCTGATTCGCCCAAATTCAAGTTCAACGCCAGTATCGAGCAGACCGTGCCGATGGAGCATTTCAACATCCTGCTCGGCTCGAACCTGTCGGCGCGGACCGGGGCCGTTCTCCAGGCCGATCAGAACAGCCAGACCTATCAGCATGGTTTCGCGCTGCTGGATCTCAGCGTGGGCGTGCAGAGCAAGGACCGGAAAGTCACCGCGACCTTCTTCGTCAACAATGTCACCAATCATTTCTATTACACGAACCTTGAGGATTTCTTCTCCTCGGTGTGGGGGCCGACCCCCGGCGTGGGCGAGGCCAATGCGGTGATCGGCCAGCCCGCGCGCGATGCCCGGCGCTATTTCGGCGGCCGGCTGGCGGTCGATTTCTGATGCGCGGGGGTCTGCTCATGCTGGCGGCGCTGGCGATCGCGTCGCCGGCAACCGCCGGTCCCGCGCCGATCGACGCGGCCGAGGCGCATGCCATCCCGGCGCCGCCCTATGGCGCGGCGATCGGGCTCGATGCCGCGCGGCGCATGGCCGATGCCGCGCGCGCGCGGGCGGTGGCAATGGGCTTTCCCGCCTGCACGATCGCGATTGCCGGTCCCGATGGCAGTCTGATCCTGTTCGAGAAGATGGACGGTGAAACCTTCGTGTCGGTCGAATTCGCCATCGCCAAGGCGCGCACCGCGGCGATTTCGCGGCGCGCGACCGGGCCAGCCCCCGGCGGCGCGATGACAGCGCCGCTGCCCGATCTCATCGCGCTGCCCGGCGGCCTGCCGATCATCGCCGGCGGGCACACGCTTGGCGGCATCGGCATCAGCGGCACCGATGGCGGCGATGTCGCGATCGCCGAAGCCGCGCTCGCGGCGCTGTGATCGCCGCGCGGTACAGACGGGACGTCCGGGAATGAAAGTGGTGATCACCGGTGCGGGGGGCTTCGTCGGGCGGCGGCTTGCCGCGCAGCTGCTCGGCCAAGGCCATGATGTCGTCGCGCTCGACAGCCATCTTCCGACGTTTCCCCCGGGGGTGCGGGGGATCGCCGGCGATCTGGCCGCGGCATCGGTGCGCGCGGCGGCGCTCGCGGGGGGCCGCGATGCGCTGGTGCATCTGGCAACGGTGCCCGGCGGCGCGGCCGAGGCCGATCCCGCCGCCTCGCGCCGGATCAATGTCGATGCGATGTACGATCTCATGCTCGAACTCGCCGCGGTGAGCCCGGGCGCGCGCTTCGTCTATGCAAGCTCGATCGCGGTGTTCGGCGACCCGCTCCCCGCGATGGTCGATGATGCCACCGTGCTGGCGCCGAAAATGATCTATGGCGGGCACAAGGCGATGATGGAGGATGCGGTGGCGCTGTTTTCGCACCGCGGCCTGCTCGACGGGGTGACGCTGCGGCTTCCGGGCATTCTGGCGCGGCCGAAGGCGGCTTCGGGGATGAAGTCGGCGTTCATGAGCGAGTTGTTCCATGCGCTGCGCGCGGGCGCGGCCTTCACCTGCCCGGTCTCGGCGCAGGGCACGATCTGGGCGCAGTCGCTCGCGCGCTGCGCCGCCAATTTCGCCGCCGCGCTGACGATCGACAGCCGTGTTCTGCCGCCGACCCGCGCGGTGACGCTGCCGGCGCTGCGCATCACCCTGCGCGACCTTGCCGACGAAGTGGCACGGCAATGCGGGGTTTCGCCCGGCCTTGTGACCCATGCCCCCGATCCCGCGCTCGAGGCGGGCTTCGCCACGCAGCCGCCGCTGGCCACCCCGGCCGCCGAGCGCGCCGGTTTTGCGCATGACGGCGATGTTGCTACACTGGTCACCAGCGCCCTCGCCACGCTGCAATAGAGCGGGAGCGCCGGGGGAGGGCGATGCGCTTCGGGAGGCTTGATCTCAACCTGCTGGTCGCGCTCGATGCGCTGCTCGACGAGAAGAGCGTCAGCATGGCGGCCGATCGCCTGTGCCTGTCGCAATCGGCGACATCGAGCGCGCTGGGGCGGCTGCGCGACTATTTCGGCGATGATTTGCTGGTCGTGAAGGGGCGCGCCATGGTGCTGACCCCGCGCGCCGAGGAACTGATCGATCCGGTGCGCGCGGTGCTCGAACAGATCCGCAGCACCGTCGCGGTGGCGCCGCCCTTCGATCCCGCGACCTGCGACCGCCAGATCCGGATGATGGCGTCGGATTATTCGACGCAGGCGCTGCTTGCCGAAGCCTTCGCGCTGTTCGAAAAGGAAGCGCCGGCGATGCGCTTCGAAGTGCAGCCGATGGGCGACAATCCGATCGAGTCGATCGAGCGTGGCCATATCGATCTGCTGCTGACCATCGACGTCGCCATCGCCGCCGACCATCCCAGCCAGATCCTGTTCGAGGATGATTATGTCGTCGTCGGCTGGGCGGAAAATCCGGCGCTGCGCGGCCCGATCTCGCGCGAGGCCTATTTCGCGCTCGGCCATGTCACCGCGCGGTTCGGACGGGCGCGCGTCCCCGCCTTCGACGACTGGTTCGTGCGCCGCCAGAAGCAGCAGCGCCGCATCGAGGTGGTGGCGCCGAGCTTCCTGTCGCTGCCCGGGCTGGTGGTCGGCACCCGGCGGATCGCCACCATGCACCGCCGGATGGCCGAGATGGTGGTGCGCAACATGCCGCTGGTCGCGCGCGAGGTGCCCTTCGATATCCCGCCGATTCGCGAGGCGGTGCAATGGAACATCGCCAACACCAACGACAAGGCGCTGCGCTGGGTGGTCGATCGGCTGGCGGCGGTGGCAAGGGCCGGTGCGGGTGATCGGCTGGAAAGCGACGATGATCCCGACCGCCAGTCGCTCGAAGTCGAATACCGGATGAATCACCCGCAGCGCTGATCGGCCTTGTCGAAGGCGGCGCGCGCGGCGAGGATCGCCGCTTCTTGCCCATTCACCCAGCAAATCATCCGCCGGGCTTCGTCGCACAGCGCCATGCCGAGCGGGCTCAGCGCATAGCTGACCCTGGGCGGCACGTCGCGGGTCGCCGCGCGCAGCACGAAGCCGTCGCGTTCGAGCCCGCGCAGCTTCAGCGTCAGCACGCGCTGCGAGATCGCCTGTTCGGCCGAAAGCCGCGCCAGCACGCGCCGCAGCTCGGCATGGCGCCAGCGGCCGGTCGCCAGGACCAGCAGGATGAGCGTGCTCCAGCGGTCGCCGAGCAGCGCCATGACCGCGCGCACCGGGGCATCGCGCGCGGTGCCATGCGCCGCCATCTCGGCGGCGAGGCGGGCGATGCCGGCGCCGTCTGCCATGCGCGTCCCCTTTTCCCGGGCACAAAAAAGTGCCGTCTTCCGCTGGTTGCGCGCGAGGATATGACGCGCACAGACCCAGTCAACGGGAGAGGGCGGATGGACGGGCTGCGCTTCGACGGCAAGGTCGCGATCGTCACCGGCGGCGCCGGCGGTATCGGCGCGGCGACCGCAAGGATGCTCGCCGCGCGCGGCGCCAGCGTCGCCATCGCCGATATCGCGACCAAGCGCGCCGAAGCGCTGGCGCGCGCCATCCCCGGCGCGCTGGCGGTGCCGCTCGACCTTGCCGAGGAAGCCTCGATCGAGGCGATGGTCGCGCGCGTCGTCGCGCATTTCGGCCGGCTCGACGTGCTGCACAACAATGCCGCGCTGCTCGGCCCCGAGGTCGCGCAGGCCGATGGCGATATCGAGCATATGGCGACCGCGCTCTGGGACCGCACCTATGCGGTCAATGTCCGCGGCACGATGATCGCCTGCCGCGCGGCGCTGCCGCATCTGCGCGCGAGCCGCGGGGCGATCGTCAACACGGTCAGCAATCTCGCGCTTCAGGGCCATGTCATCCAGGCCGCCTACAGCTCGTCGAAGGCAGCGCTCATCCAGCTCACCCGGGCGATCGCCGCGAGCCACGGCAGCAGCGGCGTGCGCTGCAACGCGGTTGCCCCCGGCATGACCATGACCCCGGCGCTGCGCGACGCCTTCCCGCCGGCGCTGCGCGCGATGGTCGAGGCCGAAACGCTGCGGCCGCAACTGGGCGAGGCCGAGGACATCGCCGAGGCGGTGTGCTTCCTCGCCTGCGAGGCGGCGCGCAACATCACCGGGCAGGTGCTGGTCAGCGATGGCGGCTGCGCCAGCCATGTGCCGGGGATCGCCGGGTTCAGGGCCTTTTTCGCAGGAGAACCCGCATGAGCAGCTGGGACATCGTTGTCATGGGCGCGGGGCACAACGGTCTCACCGCCGCCGCCTATATGGCGAAGGCGGGCAAGAAGGTGCTGGTGCTCGAACGCAAGCCGCATTTCGGCGGCGGCGTTTCGACCCGCGAACTGATCCAGCCCGGCTTCTGGCACGACGAGCATTCCAACGTGCATATCATGATCCAGGGCAACCCGATGATCCGCGAGGACGAGCTTGGGCTGTTCAGCCATTTCGGGCTCGAATATATCTATCCCGAGCTGCCGCATGCCTCGGTGTGGGACGACGGCACGGTGATGCGCAGCTGGAAGGATCTCGACCGCACCTGCGAGGAGATCGCGCGTTTTTCCGCAAGAGACGCCGAGGCCTATCGCGCATTCGCCCAGACCAGCATGGGCGTGCTTCCGATGTTTCTCTCGGGGCTTTATTCGCCGCCGTTCCCGATGGGCGCCTTCGTTGCGATGATGGACCAGTCGGACGAGGGGCGCTTCCTCCTCGATGTCATGCAGCGCTCGGCGCTCGACGTGGTCAACCAGTATTTCGAAAGCGACATTCTCAAGCTCCACATCCTGCGGATGGTGACCGAGAACCTCCAGATGCCCGATGAGCTCGGCACCGGCATGGGTGCCTTCATCATGCCGGGGATCATCCATAGCTACGGCTGCTCGATGCCGAAGGGCGGTTCGGGCCAGCTCTCGAAGGCGCTGGCGCGCGCGCTCGGCCATTTCGGCGGCGAGCTGCGCTGCAACAGCGAAGTCCGGCGCGTCATCGTCCAGTCGGGCAAGGCGGTGGGCCTCGAACTGACGGACGGCGAGACGATCATGGCGAGGGATGGGGTCATCGGCGCGATCCATCCGCATGTGCTGCGCAAATTCGTCGCCGAGACGCCCGAGCCGGTGCTGCGCCGCGCCGAGCGGGTGACGCCCTCGACCTTCTCGATCAACCTCACCCATCTCACGCTCAGGGAACGGCTGCGGCTGCGCGTCGGCAACCAGACCAATGCGATGATGACCGAGCTGATGGACTTTTACACGCTGCGCGACATGCTGCTCGAATATGACAAGCTGCGCCGCGGCGAAGTGTCCTCGCGGCTGATCGCCGGCGGCGACAACACGATCTTCGATCCGAGCCGCGCCCCCGAAGGCGCGGGCGTGTTCTACGGCGTCAATTTCGCGCCCTATGATCTCTTCGACGGCGGCAGCGCCGCCTGGGACGAGCAGAAGGAACAACATGCGGACAAGGCGCTCGCCCAGTATCGCAAGTTCTACGAGAACCTGACCGACGACAACATCATGGGCCGGCTGGTGCGCTCACCCGTCGATCACGAGCGCGACAGCCCCGCCTCGTTTCTGAAGGGCGATATCCACGGCTGCGCGCCGTTTTTCTACCAGACCGTCGGCCATCGCCCGACCCACGATCTTGGTTCGCTGCGCGTCCCCGGCATCGACGGGCTCTATCTCGTCGGCCCGTTCATGCATCCGGGCGGCGGGGTGTTCGGCGCGGGCCGCGCCACCGCCATCCAGATGATGGACGACATGGGGCTGGCTTACGACAAGGTCTGCGGCCAGAAAATCCAGGGAAGCGCTGTCCAATGAAAATCCTCGACGCCAACGACAGGGAATTGATGACCGTCCGCGCGATCGAACGCGATGGCAGCACTCTGGTCATCCGCGGCAAGATCTTCGGCGCGATGCCGATGGTCGCGAGACTGACCCCGGCGCAGGCACGCGCCGGGCTGAAGCTGCTCGACGCGCGGATGATCTGGTTTCTGCTGACGCTGCTGTTTAGGAAATAGGTGCAGACCGGCCGGACCGCTGACGGGCGCCAGCCATCGAAAAAGCCGCTGCCATCGATCCCATGCAATGCATTTCCCGCCAACCCGGCGCCGCGCCATAAGGTGGCCGGCAGCAGCGCGGAGCGAGCATGAGCATTCTGGGTGTCGAAAGCGTGGTGTTCGGCGTGGCGGACCTTGCCGAACATGCCCGCTTCTGGAGCGATTTCGGGCTTCCGGTCGAGCATGTCGATGAGCAGGAGGCGATCTTCCGCCTCGCCTCGGGCAGCCGGGTGATCGTCTATGCGCATGGCGATCCGCGGCTTCCGGTGCCCGATCCCTTTCCCGGCGACGGCATCAAGGAAACCGTGTGGGGCGCGGCCGGCGCCGGGGAGCTCGAAACGATCGTCGCCCGGCTCGCGCGCGAGGTCGCGGTCACGCGCGAGGCCGACGGCACCGCGCATGCCGTCTGCCCCGACGGACAGCCGATCGGCCTGCGCGTCTGGGCCAAGCGGCCGGTGGTCAGCACGGCGAGCCCGGTCAACACCCCCGGCAGCCATCCGCGCTTCAACCAGCACCGCATCTGGCGCCAGCGCGCGATTCCCAAGACGATCAACCATGTCGTCTTCTTCTCGCCCGACTATGTCGCCAGTTTTGAATTCTACGAACGCATGCTCGGCTTTCGCTACACCGACCATTCGCTGGGCACCGGGATTTTCGCGCGCGCCGACGGCACCTTCGAGCATCATTCGATCTTCTGGGTGAACTGCGACCTGCCGATCGCCCCCGACCACTTCAAATTCATGCATATCGCCTTCGGCATGGACGACATCGACGAGGTGATGCTCGGCGCCAATCTGATGGAGGCGAGAGGCTGGAAGAACACGACGATGAATACCAGCGGTGGCATCTCGCGCCACCGCATTTCCTCGGCGATCTATTATTATTGCGAGATTCCGGGCGAGGCGGGCGAGGCCGAATATCACGCCGATACCGATTATCTCGACGACAACTGGGTACCGCGCGCGTGGAATTTCAAATTCGGCTCGCTTTTGTGGTCGAACAATGCGCCGCCGATCTTCCGCGGCCCCGACATTCCCTGGGAAATGACCTTCGACGCCGATCGCCAGAGCTTCGCGCCCTTCCGCAAGGCAGAGCCGGGCAAGCAACCGGCCACGGGCGAGCTTGCCGACATCACCGCGGCCGACGAGCACGCGATCTGAGCAGCGCGCCGCACCGCCGGGGCGGGCGGCCCCGGCGGTGCGGCGATCACCGGATCTCAGGCGCTGCGCCGCTCATCGAGCGACCACGGTCCCGCGCCGGCGGTCGCCAGCCACAGGAACAGGAAGCAATAGAGATAGGCGGCCTCACCCATATTGGTCGCCGGGATGATGCCGGCGCGGGCATGGACCAGCCAGAAGGCCACCGCCATCTCGCCCGACAGCAGCAGCGCGACCGGGCGGGTGAACAGGCCGAGCAGCACCAGGCTGCCGCCGACGATCTCGAACATGCCGGCAACGCCGAACAGTGACAGCAGCGGCGGCGAGGGCATTGGCGGCGGGCCGCCGGGCATCGCTGGCATGGTCGGGAAATGCAGCAGCTTCATGGTGCCGTGCGAGATGAAGCTCAGTGCCGCCATGATGCGCAGCAGCGCATGCGCGGCGCGCGCGAAACGGGCGGTGCCGAATGGATCGCTGTTCATCGTATTCTCTCCCTCCAACGCTGGATTATCCGTCGTTCGGTTCCTCGACGAATTCGATGAGATTGCCGAAGCAGTCGTGGATGAAGCAGCCCGAGCCGAAAGGCTTGCGCACTTCGAGGACGATTTCGACGCCCTTTTCGCGCATTTCGGCGAGGAAGGCGTCGAGGTCGGCGATGCGAAAGCCGAGATGCTTGTTGCCATGCACCTTGAGATCGCCCGATACGCTGCGGCGTCCCTCGGGCAGTGGCGCGGCGCCTGTAACCTCGAACAGTTCGAAGCGCATCGCGCCCCTGCGGATGAAGGCGGCATGCGCGCCTTCGCGTTCGATGAAGAATTCGCGCTCGAATGCGAACCCGAGCACTTCGCCATACCAGGCGATCGCGTCCTTGAGCGAGGGCACCGACACCCCGCCGTGATGGAAGGCGAATTCGGCCATCAGCCCATCCCGGCGAAGGTTTCGGCGCACCAGTCGGCGATATAGTCGCGCATGCCGGTGCCGTTGTCGGCGCCGCAATGCTCGACCTCGAAATCCTCATGCGTGAATATGCGCAGGTGTCGTTTCGGACTATTGACCGCCTGATCGTAGCTCATGCGGGCGTTGAACGCGGGGATCTGGCGGTCGGCCTCGCCATGGGTGATGCACAACGGCACGCGGATCTTTGCGACCTCGCCGTCGAGCGTGATCCGGTCGGCGTAATCGAGAAATTCATCGCGATCATCGAAGCCGAACACCCACATGACATGGTCCCAGTAATGCGGCACCGGGTTTTCGCCTTCGTTGGCAAGGCGTTCGCGCTGGCGCCGGCCCCAGACGTGGTTCGCGCCCATGACCGCGCACAGCGCGTAGCGCGGGTCGTTCGCCGCGATGCGCGGGGCGTGATAGCCGCCGAAGGACAGGCCGAAGATACCGATGCGCGCAGGATCGACATCGTCGCGCCCGCACAGCACATCAAAAGCTGCGCTTCCCCAGCGCTCGCTGTCCCAGACCGCGGGAAGGTTGCGCTTGCGGATCGCCTCGCCGGTGCCGGGTTGGTCGACGAACAGCGTGTTGATGCCGCGTTCGAGATTGACCGCGCCGTGGCCGGCCATCAGCACCTGCTCCTTCATCGAATCGAGCCCGTTGACCGAAACGAGGCAGGGTCGCCGGCTGCCCGAGCCGTCGTGGAAGAACAGCGCGGGATAGGCGCTGCCCTCATAGGGAATCTCGACCGGCTCGACATGCATGCCCTTGAGTGCCGCGCCCCTGCGGAACAGTTCCAGCCCGCGGTCATAGGCGGCCCAGCGCGGCGCGTAGTCGCGGCTCTGGAGCCGTTCGGCGGCAAGGTAATAGCCCGAGGCGCGCAGATATTTGGCGCCTGCCGAAAGCGTGTAGCCACGCGCGAGATCGGCGTCGGCGTTCCTCGCCACCTGATCGGCAACCCCCACCCAGGCATCGAACAGCTGCGCCGAGCCGGCATCGGCGCCCGCCGTGGCCGCCGCGCGCAGCGGCCGGCAAACCTCGTCGAGCTCGCCATGGTTGCCGCCGCAGACCAGCGCGAGATTGATGCCAAGGTTCCAGACGTAATTGCCGGGAAAGGGTTCGAACATGGCGGCTCCTATTCGGCGGTCCATCCGCCATCGACGAGGATCGAGGTGCCGGTGATGAGCGCGGCGGCGTCGCAGGCAAGGAAGGTGATGGCGCCCATGATGTCCTCGACCTTGCCGAGGCGGCCGAGCTTGATCTTGTCGAGGATCGCGGCGCGGGCGGTGGGATCGGCCATGAACGGCCTGGTCATCGGGGTTTCGATGAAGGTCGGGGCGATCGTGTTCGAGCGGATGCCATGCGGGGCAAGATCGAGCGCGAAGGCCTTGTTCATCCCCTCCATGCCCCATTTGCTGGCGCAGTAGAGGCTGCGCGTCGGTCCGCCGATGTGCCCCATCTGGCTTGAGATGTGGATGAGGCTGCCCTTGACCTTTTCGTCCAGCATCCGCCGCACGCAAGCCTGTGCGACGAAGAAGGCCGCCTTGAGGTTGAGCCCGAGGATGGCGTCGTAATCCGCCTCGCTCGTCTCCCACATCGGCTGCGGGCGGTTGGTGCCGGCGTTGTTGACGAGGACATGAAACGGCGCGCGCGCCTCGAAGAAGGCGGTGACCGCGGCGAGGTCGGTGACATCGAGCGCCGCCGCCGCGGCCCCCTTGCCGATCCGCGCCGCCGCATCCTCGATCTCGCCGGGGCTGCGCGCGACCAGCGTCACCTGCGCCCCCGCCCCGGCGAGCGCCGCCGCGGC
>JAGWPW010000028.1 GCA_028870315.1 Sphingomonadales bacterium
ACATCGCCAATGTCATCGAGAGGATCGCCAGTGGCTGGCCCGCCTCGCGCTGGGACGAACTCATGCCGTGGAACTGGACGGTCGGAGCGGCTCCCGCCAGCATGGCCGCATAGACACCGCGGCCACCTCGCCACGCTTACGCCTTCGCGGCTTCAACAAGCGCGCGCTGAAGCGCAGCCCGCACAAGTCGGCGTTGCCGATGCTTCGCGAGGCGAAGGCAATGGACGCGGCGCTTGAGGTGCTGACCGATGCCGCATGGATTCGGCACATTGGCACACGCGACGGCGACAATCCGGGGCGGGGCGGCGGCGACTATTCCGTCAATCCGGCGGTGCATGGGCGCGGGCAGTGAGCGGCTGGCGCGACCTCGCAAGGCACCTGCGCGAGCAAGAAGGCGTGCGGGACAATAGGGACGATAGGGACAATAGCCCCCCGATCACACCTATTGTCCCTAATGTCCCTATTGTCCCCGATGCCATTTCCCGCATTTCGCCCCCGCGCGACCCCCGCCAATGGCGCGCGCACCTCGCCCGCTGCGACGCCTGCCGGCCGCCCGAGGGCATCGCGCCGAGCCGCTGGGCGATACTGTGCGACGATGCGCAATGGTTGCTCGACGGCTTCGCGGTTGCCGCCGCCGCGACCGGGTGGAGCGCTGCCGACCTGTTCGGCATCTGCCCCGACAAACCGCATTGGGGCGGTATCGCCGATCGGCTGCGCGGCGCACGCTCGCTGGTGATCGGCGCGGACATGGCGAGCTGGCGGCACCATGGCATCGCCGAACAATATGCGCGCGGGGCCTGTCCCTGGCTCGCCCCGCTTTGGGGGCCGGCGGCCGGTGACGCGCATCGTGGAACGCGAGGACATGAACCGCGACCTGCGCAATTGGATCGAAGTCGGTGAACTGGTGGACGTTGCTGCACTGCCGCACCACGAAGTGCGGCAAATTCGAGGGTTAGAAATATGACCGATACCGAAAATACGACCCCTAAACGGACGAACCATGCCACCCGCTTCCAGCCGGGCAATGCGGGCAAACCAAAGGGCGCGCGCAACCGTTCAGTGCGCGCCCTCGAAGCCTTGGTGGGCAACTCGGCCGAGAAGGTGGCCGAGGCGGTGATCCGCGCCGCCGAGAACGGCGACACGGCGGCGGCGCGGCTTGTGCTCGAAAGAGTGCTGCCGGCCCGCAAAGATCGGCCCATCGCGATCGACCTGCCCCCGATCGCCGGCCCCGAAGCGCTGGCAGCAGCGGGCAACGCGGTGCTATCCGCCATGAGCAGCGGCGAGATAAGCCCAGCCGAAGCCGACGCCATCATGGCGCTGATCGAACGACAGGGGCGAATCGCGGAAACCACAGACCTTGCCGAGCGCGTCGCCCGGCTGGAGAAAGAGGCGGACAATGGCTAGGCTGACAGACAGGATCGCGCGGCTTGAGGTATCTCGGCCGCATCCGCAGCGGACCGCCATTGATGCGGCAGCGTTCAATGAGCGCATAAAGCAGATGTGTGATCGGTTTGCCGACGCCGATGCGCGCGTCACCGAAAGCGAACGCGCCACCTGGTCACCCGCGAGCCGCTTGGCATGGGCACTCCGTTTCGGCAGCGATGAGCAAGTGAAGGCCGCTATCGATCAGGCCAAGCGGCTCGCATCTGAAGCGGCGCGAACGTAAAATCCGCTTCCGCGCCGAGCCGGCCGCGAAAATTGTCCCGGTGATTGCTATTCGCTTGCTAGAAGCTCCGTCACCCCTGATGTCGAAGCCACCCTACCTCTAACCCATTGAAAAATTGGCGCGCCCGGAACGATTCGAACGTCCGACCCTCAGATTCGTAGTCTGATGCTCTATCCAGCTGAGCTACGGGCGCGCGGGAGAGGCGCCTTTAGGACCCGCTCCCGAGCTTGGCAAGCCGCTAATGTATAAGCACAGCGCCCGCGCGATCGGATAATCGAGCGGCGGCATCGCCAGCCTCGCAAGCTCGCCGGGCGCGAACCAGCCGATCTCCTCGCCGTCGAGACAGAGCGGTTCGCCCCGCCAGCGCGTGGCGGTGTAAAGCAAAATGACAAGCCGCCGAGCGGGGTCGCTGGCAAAGCCCACCACATCGAGCACGGCAGCGTCGATTTCCACGCCAAGCTCTTCGGCAATCTCGCGAACACAGGCTTCTTCGGCGGATTCGCCGGGTTCGACCTTGCCCCCGGGGAACTCCCACAGCCCACCATGCGCCCGGTCGAGCCGGCGGCGTTGCATCAGCACCGCGCCATCGACGCGCCGCAGCGCAACCGACACCACCCATGTCGCTGTCGGATTTTCTGGCAATGCAAGGCCCTGCGTAAGCATCTTGTTAACCCCGGCCTGACATATTCGCGAGCGATCGCCAACCGGGGGCCGTGATCGTCATGCGCAAGAAGATCGAAATGCTGCTCCGCGATCAACAGGGCGCGACCGCGATCGAATATGGGCTTATCCTCGCCCTGATCTTCCTCGCCATGGTCGGCGGCGTCACCGCGCTTGGCAGCGAGACCTCGAGCCAGTGGAACCTTGTCGCCAGCGACGTTTCGACCGCGGTTTCGCAGGCGACGGCCTGATCGGTCACGCGCGGGACCGCACCGACGCGCCTGTCTTGGAAAACTTCCGGATCCTGCAAGCGCCAATGATCGCGGCTGCGAATCGCATTCTTCTCAAATAAAAACCACCGACGGTAATATTTTTAACAAATCTGAAAATTATCTCTTTTTTCAATGTTTGTATTAAATAACATTTAATCAAATATTCAGCAGAATTTTAGGCATAAATAATTTATATCACTTATTTCAATAGCTTATGCATGACCATCACGGTTTGCGTGATACAATTCCGCGCTGTGCACCTGACACCGTTTTTTAAGGTTGTTTAAATAAAACGAATCGCACCGTGCTGCGAGATGGGTGAAAGCAGGATGGGCACAAGCAAGGTGGGAATGACCGCCAACCTGGGGACTGACCATGACCTTTTTCAACAAGCTGATCCGTAACGAAGCTGGCGCGACCGCCATCGAATACGGCCTGATCGCCGCGCTCATCGCGGTGGCCGCGATTGCCGCGATGAGCGGCCTTGGCAACCAGTTGCAATCGACCTTCAACACAACCTCGAGTTCGATGAGCGTTGCCAACGCCTCCGCGTCGTAAGCGCCCGTTTCAAAACCCAGCGCGAAAGAGTGCGTTTTGAAATAGAGCCTGAGGGCATCGCGGACATCCAGCACAGTCAGGGGGCGGCGAGGCAACTCGCCGCCCCTTCGCTTTTGGACAAGGCCCAGGCGGCAGTTTCCGCAAGCCGATCGGCAAGGGGGCCGTCGACACCAACCGCATCGCGCCCGATTTTCTGCTCGGCGGAGCAATCGACGCGGGCGAATCTCGCACCCTCCCCAGACAAACGCCGTCGCCGGAAATATTTCCGGCGAAATTTTGAAATTAACCCGATCTTCAATTTTCGGATTATGCCGCAATTAACCAAACTCCCGGCAATGCCTTTGAGGCGACATCCGCTTATTGAAGTTATTTCAATTGCTTATGAATGATTTCCCGCAACCGGAATGACGTGATCGAATGCCGAGCACCTAATACCTTTTGTTAATGTTTTTTATCTAATTCAAGCCTCACCGCGCTGCGAGACGGGTGAAAGCAGGGTGGGATTGACTGCCAAACTGGAGACTGACCATGACCTTTTTCAACAAGCTGATCCGTGACGAAGCTGGCGCGACCGCCATCGAATACGGCCTGATCGCCGCGCTCATCGCGGTGGCCGCGATCACCGCCATGAACGGCCTCGGCAACCAGCTTAAGTCGACCTTCAACACGACTTCGAGCTCGATGAGCGTTGCCAACGCCGCCGCGTCGTAAGACCCTCGCGGACGTTCAGCAAAATCAGGGGGGCGGCGAGGCATCTCGCCGCCCCTTCGCGTTTGCGTGAAGCCCAACCGGCCCTGATGCCGGCGCGGCGCCTGTCGAAGCGCCTTACAGTTGGGATCAGCTTTCGCCGATTCGCAGAAATCGCGCCGCCCGCCGCTCCTGCAATTCGTCACCGGGCACCTTGGCCAGCGCGTCGAGTTCCTCGGCCAGTGCCACGCCCAGCGCCGCGATCGCCGCTGCCGGATCGCGATGCGCGCCGCCCATGGGTTCGGGCACGATACGGTCGATCACTCCGAGCGAAAGAAGATCCTGCGCGGTGACCTTCATCGCCTCGGCCGCCTCGGGCGCCTTTTCGGCGGTGCGCCACAGGATCGAGGCGCAGCCCTCGGGCGAAATCACCGAATAGACGGCATGTTCGAACATCAGCACACGCTCGGCGCTGGCCAGCGCCACCGCCCCGCCCGAACCGCCCTCGCCGACGATCGCCGCGACCATCGGCACCGGCAGCGCAAGACAGGCCTCGGTCGCGCGTGCGATCGCCTCGGCCTGGCCGCGTTCCTCGGCCTCCACCCCCGGAAACGCGCCGCTGGTATCGACCAGCGTCACCACCGGCAGCCCGAAGCGCCCGGCGAGCGCCATCAGCCGCACCGCCTTCCTGTAGCCCTCGGGCTTGCCCATGCCGAAATTGTGGCGGATGCGGCTGGCCGTATCATGGCCCTTCTCATGGCCGATCACCATCACCCGGCGATCGCCCAGCCGGGCGAGTCCGCCGATGATCGCCCGATCCTCGCCGAAGCCGCGATCGCCGCCCAGCGCCATGAAGTCGGTGAAGATCCCGGCGATGTAATCGCGAAAATGCGGGCGCGAGGGATGCCGGGCGACCTGCGTCTTCTGCCAGGCCGTGAGGCTGCGATAGGTGCTGGCAAGAAGACGCTGGCTCTTGGCGGCGAGCTTCTCGATCTCGCTGTCGATATCGAGCGCGTCGGCGCTGGCGGTGCTGCGCAGTTCGGCGATGCGCGCTTCGAGCGCGGCGACCGGCTTTTCGAAATCGAGATAGGATACCATCGCCGGCGCGATTACCGTTCGTCGGCGCGGCGGGCAAGGGGATGGCGCGCATTGACCAGCGCCACCAGCCGCGCCGCATCGACATGGGTATAGATCTGCGTCGTCGCGATGTCGGCATGGCCGAGCAGGGTCTGAAGCACGCGCAGATCCGCTCCGCCTTCGAGCAGATGCGTCGCAAAGGCATGGCGCAGCACATGCGGCGAGACGCATTCGGGAGCGAGCCCCGCGCGCAGCGCCAGATCGCGCAGCAGCTGGAACAGCCGCACCCGCGTCAGATGCCCCGTGCGCCCGCGCGAGGGAAACACGAAGCGGGCGCGCGCGTCACGCGCCGGCAGCCGCAGCCAGCGCGACAGCGCCTGGCGCGCGCGATGGCCGATCGGCACCATCCGCTGCTGCCCGCCCTTGCCGGTGACGGTGAGGAAAGGCGCATCGCGCGGCACCGCGGCGCGCGGCAGCGAAACCAGCTCGCTCGCGCGCAGCCCCGAGCCATAAAGCAGTTCGAGCAGCACGAGCAGGCGCAGCGCCGCCGGATCCTCGCCCGCCGCGTCGGCCTCGGCGCGCGCGAACAGCGCATCGACCATCGCGTGGCTGAGGATGCGCGGCAGCGGGCGGCGGGGCACCGGCCGCGGCAGCGCCGCGCTCGGATCGTCGCGCCGCCAGCCGTCGTCGACGCAAAAGCCATAGAACTGGCGCAGCGCCGAGCATTTGCGCGCAAGGCTTGCCGGCGCAAGCGCGGCCCAATGCGCGCCGAGCGCGGCCAGCGCGGCGGGTTCGGCCTTGAGGAGATCGCCCAGCGCCGCCTCGGCCTGTTCGAGATCACCGCGATAGGCACCAAGCGTATTGGCCGCCGCGCCGCGCGTCGCGCCGAGCATCGCGAGGAAGGCGGCAATCGCCGCGCGCGACGGGCGGGCGGGGTCCGGCGGGCGATCGGCCATGCCGGGTCTAGCCGCGGGCGACCGCCTCGGCGGCGATCATCCGCGCCTCGCCGTCGAGCCCGACGCGGTGCAGCGCGCCGACGATGTGATAGAGATAGCGCGGAGTCATCCGGTCCCAGCCATCGCCCTGCATGCCAAGCCCGGCGAGCAGCGCGACCAGCGTCGGATTGCCAAGCTCCGCGGCGCGGTCGATCGCCCGGGTCCAGCGCGTCGGCGCGGCAAGATCGATCCCGAGCTTGCCGGCGAAGCCGCTTTCCACCGCCGGCGTGACCCGGCCGAGCCCGGCAAGCCCGGCGAGCAGGAAGCCCGATTTGCGCGCATTGTCGCTGCCGTCCTGCTTCTCGAAGGCATCCAGCCCGCCGCTGCCGACCGGCGCGCGCGGCGCGGGTGCGGCCAGCGCGAGCAGCGCCCAGCCCTGGCTGCCGGTCGGCACCAGCCCGGCCCAGCGCATGGCATTGCCATCGAGCCCGGCGGCGAGCATCGCGGCGATGAGATCGCCGGCATCCTTCGCCGCCCCGGCACCCGGCGCCAGCCGCGCCGCGGCATAGGCGGTGAGCACCTCGCGCGCATAGCGCTGCAACGGCCCCGCCGCGCCGTTCCACAACTGGCGCATGGCATCGAGCCGAGCCTCGGGCGAATCGCCGAGATAGGCATCATGCAGCAGCAGAGCGCGGTCGGCGGCATCGCCCCTCACCGCATCGTCGGCGTAGATCTGGCTGTAGAGATCGACCATCGCCGCGCTCGACAACAGGCCGATGCCGCCGGCGCGGTCGGCGGCATCGGCGCGCAGGCCAAGCCCAAGCATCGGCGCCAGCGCCGTTGCCTCGTCATAGCGCAAAGGATCGGACAGCAACAATTCGGCGGGCGGATTGAGCCCGGTCGCCAGCGCGAAGGCATAGCGCCACGGGGTCATGTCCGAGACCGTGTCCCATTCGATGGTCACCGCGCGGCGCGCATGGCCGGCCGCGCCCGCGTATTTCTGCGCAAGCAGCATGTCGAAATGCGGCAAGACCCCCGCCCTCGTCAGCCGGTCGAGCTGCGCGAGGCCGCCCGCGGCATCGCCCGAAAAGCTCTCGCAGATCGCCTTCAGCACCTGCCATTCGCCATCGCGGCGCGCATCCGGGTTGAGCGCGAGCACCGGGCATATGCCGGTGAAATCCTCGGTCGCGACATAGGCATCGACCGCGGCATCGATGAGCGGGCCATTGTAATTGGCGGGATCGACATCCTGAATCAACGCCCGCGCCGCATCGCCCTCGCCCATGCGCAGCAGCAGGGCGCCGCGCTCGGCGGTGAATTCGGCCGGATCATAGCCGGCGGGTGCATCGAGCCGCGATGCGAGCACCCGGCGCAGCAGCACATGCCCCCAGCGCGACACCAGTTCACCCTTGTTGCCGGCAAGCAGCGCGCGCACCAGCGCCGGGTCCTGATGCGCGAGCGAGAGCGGCGGCAGCCCGCCCTCGTCCCGGGCGATCACCCCGATGCGCAGCATCGCCCGGCGCGCCGCCGGCGGAATGTCGTCGCGTGGCTTGAGGCCGAGCAGTTGGTCGAGCTTGTCGGGGGGCAGGCCCTCGATGTCGGTCATCGCCGCGATGCCGTGGGGGAAAGCCTCGCTGGTCGCAGACGGCACAGACGGCGCCGCCTCGCTCGCCGCAGCTTCGGGGACTGCAACGGGCACGGTGGCCGCTTCGGGCCGGGGCGTTGCCGGCACGCCTTGCGCGCGCGGCGGCTCGACCTTGCGCTCGGGCGGGCGCGCGGGCTGGTCGAATTCATGCGGAAGCAGCGATTCGGGCGCCTCCTGCGCCAGCGCCCAGGCCGAACCGAGCGCGCCCATGGCGACGAGCGCGGCTGCCGCGAGCCATCGCGACCGCGTCACGCGTGGTGCCCCGCGATTGCCGCCGCGGGCACCGGCAGCGCGATCACGATGCGGTGCACCGGCCGCGGCCCGCCCTTGATCCACAGCACCGCGACCAGCGCGAGCGCCGCGCCGGCAAGCAGCGCCGCGCCCGCCAGCGCCCGACCGCCAGGCCCGCGCCGATCTCGTCTGACAACCCTTGTCACCCGCGCTTCGCCTTTGTTGCCGTCACCGTCGCCGCATTCCTGCCTTCGCCCGCCCGCGCGGCTATAGGCGAGGAGCCGCGGCGAAACCAAGCGGCTTTGCGTATCGGCGCTGGCCGCGCGGGTGCTAGCGCCCTATAGGCGCGCGAAGATGTCGTCCTCCCATCTCCCCGCCCTGGACCATGCCACGATCGCCGCGCTGCGCGCGCGGCTCGACCGGCCGGTGGTGCTGGTCGGCATGATGGGGGTGGGCAAGTCGAGCCTCGGGCGCCGGCTCGCGGCGCTGCTCGACGTGCCCTTCGCCGATGCCGACGAAGCGATCGAACAGGCCGCGCACATGTCGATCCCCGAGATTTTCGCCACTTACGGCGAGGCGTATTTCCGTGCCGGCGAAAGGCGGGTGATCGCCCGGCTGATCGGCGGCGAGGGCGATGACCCGGCCGCCGGGTCGAGCGCGGTGAAGGTGATCGCCACCGGCGGCGGCGCCTTCTGCCACCCCGAAACCCGCGCACTCATCCTGCGCAGCGCGATCGCGGTCTGGCTCGATGCCGATCTCGACACGCTGGTCGAACGCACCGCGCGCAAGGACAACCGGCCGCTGCTCCAGGGCGGCGATCCCCGGACGATCCTCGCGGCGCTGATGGCCGAGCGCGAGGCCGATTACGCGACGGCGCCGATCCGGGTGAAGAGCGGCCATGTGCCGCACCAGCGCACGCTCGGCCAGCTGGCGCAGGCGCTGCTCGCCTGGCTCGCGCCCCCGGCGCCCTCGACAATTACGGCGGCGGCAGCGCCATGACCACGGTTCCGGTCGCCATCGCCGGCGCGCCCTATGCGGTGACGATCGGCCGCGGGCTGCTCGCCGATCTTCCCGCGCATTGCGAGGGGCGGCTGCGCAAGGCGAAGGTGCCGATCGTCACCGATGCCAACGTCTTCGACGCCTGGGGCGAGATCGTCGGGCAGGCGCTCGCCGCAGCGGGCCACGAGCCGCGCTGGCGGGTGCTGCCCCCCGGCGAGGCGAGCAAGAGCTGGGCCGGGCTTGCCGCGACGACCGACTGGCTGCTTGGCGAAGGCGTCGAGCGCGGCGACCATATCCTTGCGCTCGGCGGCGGGGTGATCGGCGATCTCACCGGCTTTGCGGCAGCGATCGTCAAGCGCGGCTGCCGCTTCATCCAGTTGCCGACGACGCTGCTCGCGCAGGTCGATTCCTCGGTCGGCGGCAAGACCGCGATCAACACCGCCGCCGGCAAGAATCTCGTCGGCGCCTTCCACCAGCCCGCGCTGGTGCTCGCCGATCTCGACGCGCTGGCGACGCTGCCCGCGCGCGAACTGCGCGCCGGCTATGCCGAGGTGGTGAAATACGGGCTCATCGACGATCCCGGCTTCTTCGCCTGGTGCGAGGCCAGGGCCACCGCGCTGCTTGCGGGCGATGCCGAAGCGCGCGCGCATGCGGTCGCGGTCGCGGTTGGCGCCAAGGCGCGGATCGTTGCCGCCGACGAGCGCGAGACCACGGGCGCGCGCGCGCTCCTCAACCTTGGCCACACCTTCGGCCATGCGCTCGAGGCCGAGACCGGTTTTTCGGACCGGCTGCTCCATGGCGAGGCGGTGGCGCTGGGCATGGTGCTTGCCGCCCGCTTCTCGGCGCGGCGCGGGTTGCTGGCGCCGGCCGGGGCCGAACGCATCGCCGCGCATCTCGCCACGGTCGGGCTGCCGGCGCGGCTCGCCCCGCTCGGCCTTGCTTGCGATGGCGCGCGGCTCGCCGCGCATATGCGGCACGACAAGAAGATGGATGCCGGCAGCCTGCCCTTCGTGCTGCTGCGCGCGATCGGCGGGGCCTTTCTCGATTCCACGGTCGATCTCGGCGAGGTCGCGCGTTTTCTCGATGCCGAACTCGACCGCTGACCTCGCCGCCCGGCAGGCGATCGCCGAACTTCTCGCGGCTTACGCCGATGCGGTCTGGCGGCACGATTACGACGCCTTCGCGCACTGCTTCGCCGAGGACGGAGAGTGGCGCATCTCGGGGCTCGAACTGCGCGGGCGCGAGGCAATCCGCGCGACGATCGCACAGATCATGGCGCGGCTGCGCAAGGTGCGCATCAGCTTTGCAACCCCGATCCTGTCGATCGGCGAAACCACCGCAAGCGGACGCGTCCTGATGAGCGAACAATGCGCCTGGCACAATGGCGAGACCAACCTTGCGCTTGGCACCTATTACGACCGCTTCTGCCTGACCGCGCAAGGCTGGCGCTTTGCCTGGCGGCTGTTCGCGCAGGAATATCGCGGCCCGCCCGACCTCAGCGGAAGGTGGTTCGCGGTGCCCGATTACGGCGCGCCGCCGGCGATGCCGCCGCGCGATGCCGCCACCCCCGATGTCGCGACCCGGCGCTGGGGGCTCGGGGAGAGCTGAGGCGGGTCAATCGAACAGCGCCACCGCCTGCATCCCCGTGGCCATCGCCGCCCCCTCGGCGTTCCACACATCCAGCCGTTCGCTCGACGTCCCGCCACCGGCATGCTCGCCGGCGACGCGCAGCAGCCACCAGCCGTCGCTTGTGGCCGGCGCAGGATCGAGCAGGTTGAATTGCCAGGTCATCGAGGACACCCGCGCCCGCTTGTCGAGCAGCGGCAGCACGCCCGGCGGCAGCGCATCGGCGCACAGCAGCAGCCGCGTCTCGGGCGCCAGCCCTTCGGTCGCGCGCGGGCGCACCCACCAGCAGATCTCGGGAAGCGGCGCTTGACCGCGCGGCTGCGCGAAACGCAAATCGAAGTGATGGGCAAGGAATACCGGGCTGAAGGCGTTGAGCTTGACCGGCTTCGCCTCGGCAAGCGGGATAAACCCCGCGGGCGGCGCGTGCCCCGCCAGCGCCAGCCGGCTGGTGCCGCGGTGCATGAACACGAAGCTCGCGGCAAGCCCGCAGCCCCCTGCTCCGCCTGTCTCGGCGGCGATCCAGGTCGCGTTGCGCCCCTGCCGCAGCACCCGGGCGCTGACCAGCACATCACCCGCGATCGGACCGACAAAGCTGATGAGCGCCGAACACAAGGGCGGCAGGGCCGCCCCGCCCAGCCGACGCGCCGCTTCCAGCGCGAGCGCCGCGCTCAGCCCGCCATAGGCGGTGCGCCCCTGATGCCAGTCCTCGGGGATGGTCAGCGCAAAACCATCCGCGCGCGCTTGGGCGCCCGCGAGCAGCGCGGGCAGGCTCATTCGAGCTCCAGGATCACCGCATCGACCGCAAGGCTTTCACCTTGCGTGGCATTGACCGCCTTGACCGTCGCGCTTTTCTCGGCGCGCAGGATGTTCTCCATCTTCATCGCCTCGACCACCGCCAGCGGCTGGCCCGCCTCGACCCGGTCGCCCGGCTTGACGTGGAGCGCGACCAGGAGCCCCGGCATCGGGCAGATCAGGAATCTGGAAAGATCGGGCGGCACCTTCTCGATCATATGCGCGGCCAGCGGCGCGAGCCGCGCCGGCAGCAGCGATACGTCGTGGCAGGCGCCGCGGGTGATCATCCTGAGGCCGGTGCCGCGCGGCGCGATGCGGATCGCAAGGCTCTCGCCATCGGCCTCGGCGCGGACCAGCCGGTCGCCGGGCGTGTATTCCATGGCAAGATCAACCGGCGCGCCATCGACGAAGACGCCCTCCTCGTCATCAAGCGTCACCGCGAAACGCTGCCCCGCGAGCGTCACGCTCCACGCATCGCAAGGCTCGAGCGTCGGGCCAAGCTGGCCATCGACGCGCCGCGCGCGATCGTCGCGCGCGGTGGCGATGAAGCCCGCCACCGCCGCAAGCCTGGCGAGGAGTTCGGGGCTGGTCGCCGCGCCGTGGAAGCCTTCGGGATATTCCTCGGCGATGAAGCCGGTGGTCAGTTCGCCCGAACGGAAGCGCGGATGCTGCATGATCGCCGAGACGAAATCGACATTATGCCCCAGCCCCTCGATCTCGAAGGCATCAAGCGCGGCGATCTGGCGGTCGGCGGCCTCGTCGCGGGTTTCGCCCCAGGTGACGAGCTTGGCGATCATCGGGTCATAGAACATGCTGACCTCGCCGCCTTCATAGACGCCGTCATCGACGCGCACCCCGGCGACCCCGCGCCGCCCGTTGGCCGCGCCATCATCACTCCAGCCCGGCACCGGCGGGCGATAGCGGCTCAGCCGCCCGGTCGAGGGCAGGAAACCGCGATAGGGGTCCTCGGCATAGACGCGGTTCTCGATCGCCCAGCCCGATATGCCGATATCGGCCTGGGTGAAGGCCAGCTTCTCGCCCGCCGCGACGCGGATCATCTGCTCGACGAGGTCGATGCCGGTGATCGCCTCGGTGACGGGATGCTCGACCTGGAGCCGGGTGTTCATTTCGAGGAAGTAGAAGCTCTCGCCCGAAGGATCGGCGCCGCTGACGATGAGTTCGACCGTGCCCGCGCTGAAATAGCCGACCGCGCGCGCCAGCGCGACGCATTGCTCGCCCATCGCGGCGCGCATTTTCGGCGTGACGAAGGGCGAGGGCGCTTCCTCGACCACCTTCTGGTGGCGGCGCTGGATCGAGCATTCGCGCTCGTTCAAGTAGAGGATGTTGCCGTGCTGGTCGCCCAGGATCTGGATCTCGATGTGGCGCGGATTGAGGATGAATTTCTCGATGAACACCCGGTCGTCGCCGAAGCTCGCCAGCCCCTCGCGCTTGACCGCGGGAAAGCCCTCGCGCACGTCCTGCTCATCATGGGCGAGCCGCATGCCCTTGCCGCCGCCGCCGGCCGAAGCCTTCATCATCACCGGATAGCCGATCTCCGCCGCGATGCGCACCGCATGGTCGGTATCCTCGATCTCGCCGACGAAGCCCGGCACGACATTGACCCCCGCCGCGCTGGCAAGCTTCTTCGATTCGATCTTGTCGCCCATCGCGGCGATGGCGTTCACCGGCGGGCCGATGAAGGCGATGCCTTCGGCGGCCAGCGCCTCGGCAAAGCTGGTCCGCTCCGAAAGGAAGCCATAGCCGGGATGCACCGCCTCGGCGCCGGTCTGTTTGGCGGCGGCGATGATCTTGTCGGCGATGAGATAGGACTGCGCCGCGGGCGATGGCCCGATATGCACCGCCTCGTCCGCCATGGCGACGAAGGGCGCGCGCGCGTCCGCATCCGAATAGACCGCCACCGTGGCGATACCCATGGCCCGCGCCGTCTTGATCACCCGGCAGGCAATTTCGCCGCGATTGGCGATGAGGATTTTTTTGAACAAGTTCAGTGCCCCCGAAGAAAAGTGTGACTCTGAGGCCAGCGGTCCCAGACCCCATTCGTGTCGTCGTCGCGCAACGACCTACCGTTTTGATAACACGCTTGACGTGTCATGCTAATCATGCCATATGATCCATGTGATCGTCAGCTTCGCCAACCGCGCAACTGAACGGTTTGCCGTCAAGGGCAAGAGCAAGTTCGCCGGGATGGACGGCGCCAGGGCGATGGCCCGGCTGCAATTGCTTCATGCCGCGACCGCGCTGGAGGACATTCCGCCGCTCAAATCGGTCGGCCTCCCCGCGCTGGCGGGAAACCGGCAAGGCCAGTGGGCGATGACGATAAACGACCCGTGGCGGCTGGTATTCCGCTTTCACGATGGGCACGCCGAAGATGTCGAGATTGTCGATTATCATTGAGGTTCTGCGATGACTGACTTTGCCTTTACCAAGGTTCACCCCGGCGCGGTGCTGAAGGAAGAACTCGAAGCGCGCGGATTGTCGGCCAACGCCTTTGCGCTGCGGCTGCGCGTGCCGCCGCAGCGGATACAGGACATCGTAGCGGGCCGGCGCGGCATCAGCCCCGAAACCGCGCTGCGCCTTGAAGCCAGCCTCGGCACCCCGGCGCGGCTGTGGCTGAATATGCAGGCAGCGTATGATCTGCATCAGGCGGAAGCCAAATGGGGCGCGGTGGTCAAGCGCGAGGTCGCGGCGGCGTAGCGGCCCGCACGGTTCTCACAGCAGGTGATTTCGCCGTGATGAGCGAAGAGCGTTTGTACAAACAATTTACATCCCTCGCACGAACAGCCGAATGGCCTGTACCCGTCCCAAGAACCAGCCGATGAGAACGGGCCATGCTGTCCAAAGAGGCCAGCCACCTTGCGCACACCACATCGGACCCGAACAATCGCCATCTGACCGGAGCCAAAGCCAAGCCCCCGCTGCGGGCCAGGTGACAAGCCCGGCAAAGCACAAAAGGCGTTTGATGTCGCTCACACCCCAGCCACCGCCGACGCACGCGCATTACGAATGCAATCAACATTGGATTGAGCGTGCACTCCCTCTGCCGCCATCGCCCTCAGCCCCAGCCTTGCAAACATCGCCGCATCGCTGTCATCGCCGGCATTGGGCGCGGTCAGCAGTCTGTCGCCGGTGAAGATCGAATTGGCGCCGGCAAGGAAGCACAGCGCCTGCGCCGCCTCGCTCATGCTCTCGCGCCCGGCCGACAGCCGCACCATGCTTGCGGGCATGGTGATCCGCGCCACCGCCACCGTCCGCACGAATTCGATATCGTCGATCTTCGCGAGCGGCGTATCCGCCAGCATATCGCCGAGCACCGTGCCCCTGACCGGCACCAGCGCGTTGATCGGCACGCTTTCGGGATGCGCTGGCAGCGTCGCCAGCGTGTGGAGGAAGCCGACGCGGTCGGCGCGCGTCTCGCCCATGCCGACGATGCCGCCGCTGCACACGGCGATCCCGGCGCGGCGCACCTGCGCCAGCGTATCGAGCCGGTCGTCCATCGTGCGCGTGGTGATGACCTCGGCGTAATGCTCGGGCGAGGTGTCGATGTTGTGGTTGTAATAGTCGAGCCCGGCCTCGGCGAGCTGCCAGGCCTGCGCCGGGGTCAGCATGCCGAG
>JAGWPW010000029.1 GCA_028870315.1 Sphingomonadales bacterium
CGAACAATGGGCGCGGGTATAGGGAAATGCCTGCATCGGGTTGCGTGGACCGGACTCGCGGATTTCACCGGCTTCCCGCACGCGGCGGTCCCAGGCATGCGGATTGGCCGCGGCAATCTCGCTGAACCGCGACGCCCTTTCGGCCAGCCGATCGCGGTGATCATCGGGATCGAGCCCGGACTTTGCCCGCGTGGCGCTGTCGATGATGGCATAAAGGCCCACCGGCATGGCAAAGCCGACGGCATGTTCGGCGGGGTGACGAAGTTCGGCCGCCGGCTCCAGCAGGATGTCGGGCGCGCCTTGCGTCGCGCGTTCGCCAGCCCTCGAACCCGCCAGCCGCGCGCGCAACAGGCGATAGCCGGCGTCGGCGCCGGCCACCACCGCGCAGCCCAGTTCTCCGGATGCAATCCGCTGGCAGGCATCGGCCACCAAAGTCTGCTGCAACACACCGACAGTGGCGAGCAGGCTGTGCGCATCAGCCGCCCCGATGGCATCGGCGATCGCCCGGCCGGGGTTGGCATAGGCCCACCGGCCGCGCGGCACCGAGACGAGTTCGGCTGCGCCAAGCAGCCCGGGCGCGCCACAATCTTCTCCCGCGGCACGGACCGCCTCGACCATCAGGTCGAGAGGTTCGAGCGCGCGGGTCCAATCCTCCTCGCGCTGCTGGACCACGCCGATCCCGACGAGCACGGGCATGTTCGGATCACGCCGGTTCATATCGCCACTCCACCCGCAGGCGCGGCGGCGCGCCGGCGCAGATCGCTCTTTTGGATTTTGCCATTGGCATTGCGCGGCAAAGGATCGGACGACACCACAACCTCGCCTGGAACCTTGTAGTCCGACACGCGCGTCTCGCACCATTTGCGCACCTTCGGCGCATCCAGCCCCGGATCGCTGACGCACAGGAACGCGACAACGGTTTCGCCCATCATACTGTCGGGCCGCCCCACCACGGCCGCTTCCACCACGCCCGGAATTGCGGCCAGCACGTTTTCGAGTTCGGCGGAGTAGATCTTGAACCCACCGCGAATGATCATGTCCTTCTTGCGGTCTGCGATGCGGACATAGCCCTGCGCATCGACACTGCCGATGTCGCCCGATTTCCAGAAGCCGCCGGCAAAGGCGGCGCGGGTCGCGGCTTCGTTGCGCCAATAGCCGGGCACTACCATCGGCCCGGCGATCCACAGTTCTCCGGTCTGGCCGGCAACCACTTCGCGCCCCGCATCGTCCATCACGCGAATCTCGCCGCAGCGCACGACCTTGCCGATGCTGTCCAGCCGTTCACCGGCTTCGCCCGGTGGCATGATCGTCGCGGGGGAGGTCGTCTCGGTGGCACCATAGCAATTGCACATCGCCAGGCTCGGGAAGGTTTTGGCAAAGCGCCCGGCCGTCGCATCGGGCATCGGCGCGCCGCCGTAGGCCGCGATTCGCCACGACCCGAGCGCAAACGCCGCAAGGTCGGGTTCCAGCAGGCACAACCCGTACATCGCAGGGACCATCAGCGCGTGGGTGATCGCCTCCCGGGCAGCCAGTTCCAGCGCGGCGCGGCGATCGAACTCTCGCAGCACAACGATAGTTGCGCCAGCGTGCAGGAATGGCATCACCACGCCGCAGAGGCCGCTGACGTGCGTCCAGGGGACGCAGAGCAGTGTTCGATCGGCAGCGCCGAGTTCGAAGGCGGCGATCCAGTGCAGGCTGGAATGAATGACGTTGAGATGGGTGAGCATCGCCCCCTTCGGACGCCCGGTGGTGCCCGATGTGTAGAGGATCGCAAACAGATCCTCCTCGCCGACCCCGTCGACCGGGCCGGCGACTGGTTCCCCCGCCAGCGCCGCGGCCCATTCGCTCGATCCGGTTTCCAGCGCGAGCGGCATGGAGGAGGGCAATTCGGGCCGGAATTCGGGCGCATGGATGACGAGGCAGGCTTGCGCATCGCCGAGAAGATAGGCAATTTCGGGTGCGCGCGACCGCGTGCCGACCGGCACGACCACTGCGCCAAGCCATAAAACCGCGAGCACTGCCCGAATGGCGTCGGCATCATTGCCGAGCATGATCGCCACCCGGTCGCCACGCGTTACACCGCACCGGGCCAAAGCTGCTGCGAGCGCCCGGACCTGAAGGTCAAGCGCTGCAAAGGAAACACGCGCCTCGCCGTCCACCAGCGCGAGAGCATCGCCCCGCGCCCGGAACACCCCGGCGAGATGCGCGGAAATGCTTGCCGGGCGATCGGCGAAGCATCGCTGCATCCGGTTCCAGTGCAACTCGCTTCTCGTCTCCAACTGCCCGACCCTCCTTCGTCGTCAGTGATGCCGCTCACCGGTGAAACTCGCGCGCAGGCTCGCGCCGGCAGGAGACAAGGCCGCTTCGCGGAACCGCGCGCAGGCGTGGACATCGCGTTCCACCCGGCGGCGCGCCGCTTCGCCATCGTCATCCTCGATTGGCGCCGGAATCCGCCCCTGCGCCCGCACGACGCGCCTCGGCTTTTCCGCCAGAAAATCGCTCGATTTCAGGACATTTATCTTGCTCAGACTGCCCAGCATCCCGCCGTTCCGATCCGCTTGCCCAGCGTGGGATTCAAGTGTTGCCTTTGGCGGTCCTATGGCTATCATGCCTTTATGTCAATTATTGGATATTTAGAATTGTCCAAACATTTGAGAGGATACGGCCGATAGCACGAGAGCAAGTCACGCAGCGGGTATTCCTCCCCCTTGCGGGGCGGCGCGTACTGGATTTTACCAAGATCCTGGCCGGCCCCCTGTGCACGCAAGTTCTGGCCGACCTCGGCGCCGAGGTCGTCAAGGTCGAGCCGCCTGGCGGCGATGACACACGTTTCTGGCCGCCGTTTCAGGACGGCACCGGCACCATCTTCCTGTCGGTGAACCGCAACAAGCAGAGCATCGCGATCGACCTGAAAACCACCGAGGGGCTTTCGCTCGTTCGCCGCCTGGGTGCGACGAGCGACGTAGTGGTGGAAAGCTTCGGTCCTGGCGTGGCCGATCGGCTGGGGGTGGGCTGGGAGGCCATGCGCGCGGTCAATCCAAAAGTCGTCTATGCCGCGATTTCCGGCTACGGCACGCAAGGGCCCATGCGCGAGGGCAAGGGCTACGACCTCATCGCGCAGGCCTTCTGCGCCATGCTGTCGATCACCGGCCAGGCCGACGGCGATGTGGCGCGCAGCCCGTTTTCTCCGGTCGACCAGACGACCGGGCTGAACGCGGTCATTGGCATTCTTTCCGCGCTGCTGCAGGTCGAGCGAACCGGCGAAGGGGTGAAGCTGGAAGCATCGCTGTTCGATTCGGCGGTGGGCCTGCTGGGCTATATGCTGCAGGGCTTCTGGCAGACCGGCGCGGAACCGCAGCGGCGCGGCTCGGCCCACGATTCGCTCTGCCCCTATCAGGCATTCGAAACGGCCGACGCGCCGATCATCCTGGGAATTGCCAACGATGCGCTCTGGCGCTGTTTCTGCGCACGGACCGGCAACTCCCAATGGGCGGACGATGCGCGCTACGCCACGGGCGCCGCCCGCGTGGCACATCGCGCCGACGTGGTCGGCAAGGTTGCCGCCATTCTGCGCACGCGCCCCCGCGCCGAATGGCTGGTGCTGTGCGAAGCGAACGGAATACCGGCCTCGCCTGTGCACAGCTTCGCCGAGCTAACTGCCCATCCCCACACCGCGGCATCGGGAATGGTCCACCACAGCGACGGGTTCCGCACCGTTGCCACTGCGATCCGCGTCAATGGGGAACGCCTGCCCTTGCGTACACCGCCGCCGAAACTCGGCGAACACTGCGCCCAGGTTCTTGCCGGACTGGGCCTCGGCAACCGCGAAATCCGATCCCTGACCGAGAAGGGCGTGGTGCGCGCAGCCACGCCCGAAACCAACTGACGACAACACGAAACCGGAGAGTGCCATGACCACCACCCTCGACCCCGTGCTGGACTTCGATGCTCTGCGGCAGAAGTATCTCGACGAGCGCGACAAGCGAATCACCGACAAGGGTGTGGATCAGTACCGTGAGGTCGATCATCCGTTCTACGGCGATATCTACGATCCCTACGCCGCTGCACCGATCGACCGCGATCCGGTGAGCGAGGATGTCGAAATGGTCATCGTCGGCGGCGGCTTTTCCGGCCTGCTGATGGCGGTCAGCCTCCATCGCGAGGGCATCGACGACTTCCGTGTGATCGAAAAGGGCAGCGACATCGGCGGCACCTGGTACTGGAACCGCTACCCTGGCTGCCGCTGCGACGTGGACGCCTACAACTACCTGCCGCTTATCGAGGATTACGGCAAAATGCCGTCAGAGCGCTACATCGCCGCACCCGAAATTCTCGAGCACGCGCGCCGCCTGGCCCGCGCCACCGGCATCTACGAGCGGGCCTGCCTCCAGACCGGCGTCACCGGCGCGGATTGGGACGAGGCGAGCCAGCGCTGGATCGTCACCACCGACCGCGGTGACCGGATCCGCGGCCGCTTCCTGTGCATGGCGAGCGGCATCCTCAGCCGCCCCAAGCTGCCCGGCATTCCCGGCATCGAGACGTTCCAGGGCCACATGTTCCACACCGCGCGCTGGGATTACGGTTATACCGGCGGGGACAATTCCGGCAATCTGACCGGTCTTGCCGACAAGCGCGTGGCGATCATCGGCACCGGCGCCAGCGCCGTCCAGGCAATTCCCCATCTTGGCCAGTCGGCCAGGCACCTGTTCGTGGTCCAGCGCACACCAGCCGCGGTCGATGCGCGTGAAAACGCGCCGACCGATCCGGATTGGTGGAACAAGCTCGAACCCGGCTGGTGGGAACGGCGCGCGCTGAATTTCGAAGGCTTCGTCAACTCCATCCCGCAGGCCGAGGACCTCACCGGAGACGGATGGACCCGCAACTGGGGCCGGATGACCGAGGCGATGTATTCCGCAGTCGACCAGGGACCAGAAGAAATGGCGCGCCGCCGGCAAGTCGCCGATTTCGAGAAGATGAACGAAATGCGCGCGCGCATCGATAGCATCGTCCATGATCCGAAGACAGCGGACGCGCTGAAGCCGTGGTACAACTGGATGTGTAAGCGACCGCTGTTCGTCGACGGCTATTTCGAAACCTTCAATCGTCCGAATGTGACGCTCATCGATACGCTCGGCCGCAGTCTCGACCGCATAACCGAACAGGGCATCGTGTTCGACGGCGTCGAATACGAAGTCGACTGCATCATCTTCGCGTCCGGCTTCGAAGTCGCCTCGCCGCCCGATCGCACGGCCGGGTTCGACATGCACGGTCGCGGCGGAATCACGTTGAGCGAGCACTGGAAGCGCGGCCGCCGCACGCTGCATGGCATGTTCACCCATAACTTCCCCAACATGGGCGTGATCAGCGGGCTGAAGCAGGCCGGGATCACCTGGAACATCACCTTCATGAACCGGCGGCAGGCCGAACATTTCGCCGCGATAGTCAAGCGCTGCGACGAGGCGGGCGCGGCGACGTTCGAAGTGACAACCGCAGCCGAGGACCGCTGGCTTGGCGTGCTGCACGACAAGGCGATGAAGGACACCACGTTCCTGCGCGAATGCACCCCGGGCTATTACAACAACGAAGGCCACAACGAGCGGGATTCGATCTGGCTCAGCAATTATGGCGGAGGGCCGTTCGAATACATGGAGGTCCTGCGGGACTGGCTCGGCTCGGGGCTGAAGCGCGACATGGCGCTCTGTCCGGCGCGGGTGCCCGCATAACCGCCCTCGCGCCGCAGCCGCTGCCAGGCCATCCGGAGTGTGGTCAGGGTCGGCGGCCGTGGTGCCCATGCAAAGGAAATGACGATGTCACCGAGTGACGAAGCCAGAATCATGGCCGCCAGGGTCGAGGCCTTTGTCCGCGAAAAGATCGTGCCGTATGAGCGCGATCCGCGTCGCGATCATCACGGCGCGCCAACCGGCGAACTGGTTGCGGAACTGCGCGAGCTGGCCCGCGCCGAGGGCGTGCTCACGCCGCACATCAAGCCCGACGGCCACCATTTCGACCAGCGCGGGACGGCGCTTATTCTGACGAAGTCGGGCCTCTCGCCGCTGGGCATGCTCGCCTGCAACACCCAGGCGCCCGACGAGGGCAACATGTACCTGATCGGCCATGTCGGCACACCCCGGCTGAAGGAACGCTTCCTGACGCCAATGATCGCAGGCCGCGCCACCTCCGCCTTCTTCATGACCGAGCCTGCCGAACTGAACGGGGCCGGCGCGGACCCTTCGATGATGATCACGGCCTGCCGCAAGGATGGCAATCACTGGGTCGTGAACGGCAGAAAATGCTTCATCACCGGCGCCGGCAGTGCGACCATCGGCATTGTGATGGCGAGAAGCGAGGATCGCGACTCGCTGGGCGGTGCGTGCATGTTTCTGGTCGATCTGCCCGACCCGGCGATCCGCATCACCCGGGTTCCCAACACCATCGACACAGCCACCCCCGGCGGGCACGCCGAGATCAGCATCGAGAACCTGCGTGTGCCGGCCGACCAGATGCTGGGCAATGCCGGCGAGGGGTTCAAATATGCCCAGGTCCGGCTGTCTCCGGCCCGTCTTTCCCACTGCATGCGCTGGCTTGGCGGGTGCATCCGCGCCCAGGAAATCGCCACCGACTATGTCAACCGGCGCATGGCCTTCGGAAAGCCGTTGATCGACCACGAAGGCGTGGGCTTCATGCTCGCGGAGAATTTGATCGACCTGAAGCAGTGCGAACTGATGATCGACTGGTGCGCCGGCGTGCTCGACGCAGGATCGCTCGGCACCGCGGAAAGCTCTATGACCAAGGTCGCGGTTTCCGAGGCGCTGATGCGCGTGGCCGACAAATGCGTGCAGGTAATGGGCGGGACGGGCGTGACGGACAAGACCATCGTCGAGCAGATCTTCCGCGAAGTCCGCGCCTTCCGCATTTACGACGGCCCCACCGAAGTGCACAAATGGAGCCTGGCCAAGAAGATCAAGCGGGACTGGAAGCAGGCCAATGGCTGATGCCGCACACGACATCGCTGCCGCGAACAGCGGCACGGGCGAAATTCGGGTTGCGCTCGATCAGGCGGCGCTGGCCGATTGGCTGGCCGCGAACGTACCGGGCTTTGCCGGGCCGCTCGAAGTGGCGCAATTCAACGGTGGCCAGTCCAATCCGACCTATCGCCTGCGCACGCCGGGTGCGCTTTATGTCCTGCGGCGCAAGCCGCCGGGGCCGCTGCTGAAGGGCGCGCACGACGTGCTGCGCGAGGCGCGGGTGCTGAGCGCGCTCGGGCCGACGCCGGTGCCGGTGCCGCAGGTGCTGGGCACATGCGAGGACGAAGCCGTGATCGGCAGCGCTTTCTATGTCATGGCCATGGTCCATGGCCGTATCTTCTGGGATGCCGCCTTCGAAAGCGTGCCGGTCGAAGGCCGCGCGGCCTGTTACGATGCGATGAACCAGACCATTGCCGCGCTCCATTCGGTGGATATCGACGCGGTCGGCCTCGGCAGCTATGGCCGGCCCGGCAATTACTTTGCCCGTCAGATCGGGCGCTGGTCGACACAATATCTCGATGATGACCTCGCCGGGCGTGACCCCGACATGGATGCGCTGGTAGAATGGCTGCCGACTGCGATCCCCGATGGCGACGAGACCAGCGTGGTCCATGGCGATTTCCGCTGCGACAACCTGATCTTTCACCCGTCCGAGCCGCGCATCCTCGCGGTGCTCGACTGGGAACTGTCGACGCTGGGCCACCCGTTGGCCGATTTCGCCTATCACGCGATGATGTACCGCATGCCCGGCGACATCGTCGCGGGCATCGGCGGGCGCGATCCGGTCGCGCTTGGCCTGCCGACCGAGCGCGACTATATCGCCGCCTATTGTCAGCGCACCGGCCGGTCCGGCATCGACGACTGGGACTTCTACCTCGCATTCAACTTCTTCCGGCTTGCCGCCATCATTCATGGCATCAAGGGCCGGGTCATGCGCGGAACCGCCACCAACGCGCAGGCCAGGGAGCGTGCGAAAGCCCTTCCCCGCCTGTCTGCGCTGGCGCGGGCAGCCATGGAAGCATGCCGGTGAGCAGGCAGTTTCGCGCCGGGGACCTGCTGCAGGGGCAGCCGTTGGCAATCGCGCGCGCCATTTCCGCGGTCGAGAACGGGTCGCCGGACGCCAGCCAGATCGTCAGGCTCATCCAGCCACACCTCGGCAACGCCTTTAGCATCGGCGTGACCGGACCGCCCGGCTGCGGCAAATCGACGCTGATCAGCGCCATGGTTTCGGAACTGTCGGGCAGAGGAAAAAGGATCGCGATCATCGCCGTCGATCCGACAAGTCCGATCAGCGGCGGGGCGGTGCTGGGGGATCGCGTGCGCATGGCGGCGCATAGCCGCAACCCGAACGTGTTCATCCGCTCGCTCGCGACGAACGGACACCTGGGCGGCCTCACAAGGATGACGAGCACCGTCATCGACATCCTCGATGCCGGTGGCATGGATGCGGTGATCATCGAGACGGTCGGTACCGGGCAGTCAGAGATCGACATTGCCGACATGGCGGATGTCCGGCTCGTGATCTGCCCTCCCGGGCTTGGGGACGAGATGCAGGCCATCAAGGCAGGCATCCTCGAAATCGCCGACATTCTCCTGGTGAACAAGTCCGACCTGCCGGGCGCGGAAGCGACGGCACTGCAACTCGAAAACATGCTGCATGATTCGTCCGGTGGTCGCCAGCGGCGCGTGATGCGAACCTCTGCGTCAACGGGAAGCGGCGTAGCCGACCTCGTCAATGCGATCCTTGGCAGGGTGGAAACGCTTGCCGCCAGCCGCAGCCATGCAAAATCGGGCGCGTCCATCCGCGCGAAGCGGATGCTGGCGACGCACGCTGCAACCCTGGTCGAACGGTATGTCAGGAATCTGGAAGGTTCCGGGATCGACGCGATCTGCAGCCGCCTCCAGTCCGGCGAAGCCACACTCGAGTCCGCAGCCCATGAAATTCTGGGAATTTTCCCCGCGATCGGCGGCATGGTCGCCCCGAAGGGATCAGCCGAGGAGCGGCCTGCAAATGGTGCTTGAAAAATTCTCGCTCGCCGGAAAGACCGCGCTCGTCACGGGCGCTTCCAGCGGGATCGGCTTCGTCGTCGCCAAGGGGCTGGCCGAGGCAGGCGCCCGCGTGGTTGCAGCGGCGCGCCGCAAGGACCGTGTAGCCGAACTCGTCGCCGACATCGCCGCCGCCGGCGGCGTCGCTCTTGGCGTGGCCATGGACGTCACCAGCAAGACCAGTATCGCCGCCGCCTATGATGAGGCGCAAAGTCGCTTCGGCGTCGTCGATGTCATCGTCAACAACGCCGGCATCAGCGCGCCGATGAACTTCATGAAGGTGGACGAACAGACCCGCGATTCGGTTTTCGATACCAACTTCAAGGGCGTCTGGGATGTCGCGCAGGAAGGGGCGCGGCGAATGATAAAGGCGGGGCGCGGTGGCAGCATCGTCAACGTCTCCTCGGTGCTGGGGCTTGCCGTCCAGAGCGGCCAGAGTGCCTATTGCGCATCGAAAGGCGCGGTCATCCAGCTCACGCGCGCCATGAGCATCGACCTCATGAAATACGCAATTCGGGTGAACACGGTGGCGCCGGGCTGGTTCAAGACCGAGTTGAACAGCGAGTTCTTCGAGACGAGCGCCGGGCTTGACTACATCCGGCGCATGCCCGCCAGGCGCCTTGGCGAACTCGATGAACTGGTCGGGCCGATCATCCTGCTGGCAAGCGCTGCGGGCTCGTTCGTGAACGGGTCGGTGCTGGTCGTGGACGGTGCCTTGAACGCGGTGGTCGCGTAGGCCGGCTCGTGGTGACGCCAGCACGACCGGCCTGACTGTTGCCCTTCGCGTTCCGACGCACGGGCCGCACGCCGGAAAGGCTTGACAGCAGTCCCGGAAAGCGCAAAGTTCAATTGTTGGACCATGAGAAAATGGCCTTGGGAGAGCATGCCGTGCGTTTCATTGTGGGTGTCGATATCGGCGGCACGTTTACCGACTGTGTCGCATTGAGGGTTGCGGAAGACGGAGCGGCGCCGGTCGTGAAGATCGGCAAGTCGTCCTCGACCCCACCCGATTTCCAGACCGGCTTCATCGGTGCGTTGCGCACGGCTGCCGAGATGCACGGCGTCGCGCTCGATGAGATGCTGGCGAACGCGCAGGTCTATCATGGCTGCACCGTCGGCACGAACGCGCTGGTCGAGCACAAGACCGCCCGGGTGGGATATCTGGCGAGCCGCGGCCACGTCGATTCGATCTTCATCATGAAGGCAGGCGGGCGATTGAAGTGGATGCCCGCGGACTACATCGCGCATGTCGCCAAGCAGACCAAGCCCGAGCCGCTGGTGCCCAAGGCGCTGTGCGAGGGTATCGACGAGCGCGTGGCGTTCGACGGCAACATCGTCGTGCCCTTGAACGAGGAGCGCGCGTGGGCGGCGATCCGGCGGCTCGTCGACCAGGGTGTGGAGGCCATCGCCATCTCCCTGCTGTGGTCCACGGCCAACGATGCGCATGAACGGCGGCTGCGCGACCTGGTGAAGGAGATCGCGCCCGACCTGTTCGTCTCGATCTCATCCGAGGTCAGCCCCCGGGTCGGCGAATACGAAAGGTCGATCGCGACGATCGTCAACGCTCTGATCGGACCGCCGATGCGGCACTATCTCGAAGCGCTGGAAGTCGACCTCAAGCAGCACGGCTACACACGCTCGTTGCAGATCATGTCCTGCGCAGGCGGGTTGATCGATGCCGACCACGCCCGCGAAATCCCGGTGCTGACGGTCGGCTCGGGCCCGGTGGCGGGTCTGATCGGCGCCGCCAGCCTCGCCCAAGCCGGCATCGGCGGCAGCCGCAGCGCCATTACCGCCGACATCGGCGGCACCACGCTCGACATCGGCACCATCTTCGATGGCAAGCCGGTGCGGCGACCCACGGGCAGCTATGGCCAATACGAATATTTCGTCCCCACGCTCGACGTCCGGTCGGTCGGCGCGGGCGGCGGCAGCATCATTCGCACCGAGGGCGGCCTGCTGAAAGTCGGCCCGCACAGCGCCGGTGCGCGCCCGGGGCCGGTATGCTTCGGGCGTGGCGGCCGTGAACCGACCGTCACCGACGCCGCCGCGGTGCTGGGCTATTTCGACCCGGCCTACTTCTTTGGCGGACGCATCACCCTCGATGTCGAGGCCGCAGCCGCAGCGCTCGCCCGGGTGGGGGCGCCGCTGGGGCTCGATGCGCGCCAGACCGCAGCCGCCGCGCTGCGGATCATCGACAGCCAGATGGCGGATTCGATCTGGCTGACCCTGACCCAGCAGGGCCACGACCCGCGAGATTTCGCGCTGTACGGTTTCGGCGGCGGCGGTGGACTGCACGCTGCCGCGATCGCCCGCGAACTGGGCGTCGGCTCGGTGGTCGTGCCGATGAGCAATCTCGCAGCCGGCTGGTCGGCATTCGGCATCGCCGCGTCGGACGCGCTGGTCACCGAACAATCCGCCATCGGCCTCGCCAGCCCTTTCGACCCCGAGGAGCTCAACCGGCGGTGGCCGGTGCTCGAAGCGCGGGTCAAGGCCAAGCTGGTTCAGCAAGGCGTCCCTGCCGAAGCGATCGAACTGCGCCGCTTCGCCGAACTGCGTTACGCGCTGCAGATCAACGAGGTGGCGGTCCCGGCCGAGGGCGGCCAGTACGACACGCGCAGCGTTGATCGCCTGGTCGCGACCTTCGAGCGCGAGTACGAGCGGCTTTACGGCAAGGGCAGCGGCTATGCGGCAGCCGGCTTCACGCTCACCGGGCTGCAGGTCCACGGCTCCGCCAGGCTTTCCGAGCTGCAGTTGGGCGCGGTGATCCACCAGAGCCCGGCCGGCGGTGACGGCGCCGCCAAGGCACCGCGCGACGTGACCTGGTACGGGCACGGCGACAAGCCGGCATCGACCGCAGTCTATGCCGGCGCCCGGCTCGGCGCGGGGGCTTCGGTTGCAGGACCCGCGATCATCGAATTCCCCGATACCACGGTTGTCGTTCCGCACGACTGCGCTGCGCGGATCGACCCGACCGGCAGTGTCGTCATCAATCTCCCCGCTCTGGCCTGAGGGATCGACCATGGAACACTCGAAAATCGGCATCGACTGGAACGGCCGCACCCACAGCTATCGTCCGAAGGCCGACTGGCGTGACCGGATCGACAAGCGGCTTCGGCTTCATACCGGTGCCGCCGATGACCTCGATCCCGTTACCTTCGAGGTGTTGCGGCAGAAGCTGTGGACCATCAACATCGCGCATGGCGATACGATCACCCGCATCTCGGGCTCGCCGCTGCTCGCCTCGCTCGATTTCAACATGTCGATCCTCACCGAGGATGCCGAGGTCGTGCTCAACGCGCCCTATGTCCAGTTCCTCAATGCCGGAGCGCCGCTGGGCATCCGCTACATCATGGAGACCTATTCGGGCGGCCCGGGCATCGACGAGGGTGACATCTACGTCTGCAACGATCCGTGGATCGGCGCCTGCCACCAGATGGACGTTCTGTTCGCGGCGCCGATCTTCGTCGACGGGCAGCTGTTCGGCTGGGTGGCCAACGCCGGGCACCAGTACGATCTGGGTGGCGTCGTTCCCGGAGGGTGGCCGCAAAACGCCGAGGACGTCTACTACGACCCGATCGTGCTGCCGCCGTTCAAGATGGTGGAAAAGGGCGAATTGCGGCGCGACCTGGAAGCGCTCTACCTGCGCCAGTCGCGCATGCCCGACCTCGTCGCGCTCGACCTGCGCGCGCAGATCGCCGGGGTGACCTTCGCCCGCGACCAGATCATCGCGCTGACCCGCCGCTACGGCATGGACACCGTCAAGGCGGCGATGCGCCGCATGCTCGATCAGGCGCAGGAAAGCTTCCGCCAGAAGCTCGCGAAGCTGCCCGACGGGACCTGGTCGGAAGTCCGCTACCTCGACGAGGCGCTGCCGGGAGACCGCACGACGCAGCGCACCCAGCTCAACGTGACCAAGCGGGGCGACCGCATCACCGTCGACAACATCGGGACGGACGCGCAGACGCCGGGAACCAACGGCATTCCGTTCACCTCGTGGTCGGGCTCGATCACCGGCATCATCTCGATCTCGATGCTGTACCAGCAACTGTTCGCCTATGGCGGCAGCGAGCGGCAAATCGACTATCAGCCGACCCCCGGCCTGCTGACCTGCGTGGACCATCCGACCGCGGTGAGCGGCGGCATCATGCAGGTCATTCCGATGATGAACGTCATTCAGGCAGTGCTGTCGCGGATGATGGCGTGCGATCCCGAGCTTCGGGCGGACCTGCTTGCCCCCTGCTCCGACTACATGCTTCCCGTGCTCATCGGCTATGACGACCGCGGCAACTATTTCGGTCAGGCGATCCTCGATGCGTTCGGCGGGGGATCGGGTGCCCGCTCGTTCGGCGACGGCATCGATTCGAGCGGACCATCCTACAGCCCCTTGTCGATGATCCTCAATGTCGAGCTGATCGAGCAGTGGTATCCGCTGTTGTTCCTCTACCGCAAGGAGGATGCCGACAGCGGCGGCGCCGGCCAGTGGCGCGGCGGCGGCGGCGTGCGCTCGGCCATCACCCCGTATCGCGCGCAGTCCATGACGGTCGTCACCAACACCAGCGGGCAATGCGTATCGGCGCAGAATTCGCCCGGACTGTTCGGCGGCCTGCCGTCGCCCGCCGGGCACTACCTGGTCCGCTACGGCACCGACCTGCCGGCATGGATGCGCGATGGCCGTGTGCCCGCCGGCATCGAGGATCTGGCCGCGGAACGAACCGAACCGCTGCGGGCCAAGTCCAACGGAGCCCCGCTCGGCAATGGCGACGTGATGGAGATCCGCGTCGGCGGCGGCGGCGGCTACGGCGATCCGCTCGACCGCGAGCCCGCCCGCGTCGCCCGCGACGTCGCGCTGGGCTATGCGACGCGGCAGGCGGCATCGTCGGTCTATGGCGTGGCGCTGACGGCCGCTGGCCAGCCTGACGTGGCGCAGACAGCAGCGCTGCGCGAGACGCTGCGCAATGCACGGGCCGCGTGGCGACCCACCGGCATTCCGGACGACAGCGCCCCGGTGGCCGCAACCGGCGCCCCGCCGCGACTGGTCCACGCCACGATCGCATCGGTCGACCGCGACGGCGAACGCATCCTCGCCTGCGATCGCTGTGGGCACCGCTATTGCGGCCATGGCGGCAACTACAAGGCAGCAGCGCTGATGGAGGAAAGCCCGGTCACGGCCATCCCGTCGGCTGCTGACCCCGCCTTCTATGTCGATGAAAAGCTGGTGCTCCGGCAGTTCTGCTGTCCGGGCTGCCACGTGCAGGTCTGCACCGAGGTGGCGAAGGCCGACGAACCGGTCGAGGCGGAGATGCGCTTGTCATGAACGAAGCCGGACACCCTTTTCTCGATGGCAGGCCCAAGCGCCTGCTGATCGGCGGCCAGTGGGTCGACGCGCTGTCCGGCTCGACCTTTGACAGCGTGAACCCGGCCAATGGCCAGGTCATCGCGCAGCTGGCCGAAGGCGACGAAAAAGATATCGATCGGGCGGTTGCGGCGGCCCGCGCCGCGTTCGAAGGTCCGTGGAGCCGCCTCAAGCCCTTCGACCGGCAGGCGCTGATCCTGTCGATCGCCGACACATTCGAGCGCCATTTCGATGATCTGGCCGTGCTGGAAACGCTCGACATGGGTGCACCCATTGCGCGCACGCGGACCTACAAGCGCTGGGTGTTGCAGGCGCTGCGCTTCTACGCGGGCCAGGCGGTGGCACTGGCGGGCGAGACGCCGCACAATTCCTTTCCCGGCGACCTGTTCAGCTACACGCTGCGTGCGCCGATCGGGGTCGTCGGCGGGATCATCCCGTGGAACGGGCCACTGATCTCGCAACTCTGGAGCATCGGCCCGACGCTGGCCACCGGCTGCACGCTCGTGCTCAAGCCGGCCGAGGATGCCTCGCTCGGCGTGCTGCGTTTCGCCGAGATCATGCAGGAAGCCGGTTTGCCGGACGGCGTCATCAATGTCGTCACCGGGGCTGGTGCGACCGCCGGCGCACGGCTGGCGGCGCACCCGGATGTCGACAAGATCGCCTTTACCGGCTCGACCTTCACCGGACGCAAGATCATCGAGGCCTCGGCAGGCAACATGAAGCGCGTCGCGGTCGAACTCGGCGGCAAGTCACCCGACATCATTTTCGCCGATGCCGACCTCGACCGGGCGGTTCCCGGCGCGGCAATGGGCTGCTTCAACAATAGCGGCCAGATCTGCTACGCCGGTACGCGGCTGTTCGTGCAGCGGCCGATCCTCGATGAATTCGTCGAGCGCCTGGCCGCCTTCAGCAGAACGATCA
>JAGWPW010000030.1 GCA_028870315.1 Sphingomonadales bacterium
CTCAATTCACAACCTCAAATCTGTGCCATGGGTGCTGACGGCAGACAGCGGTCAGTACGAGCAAGCCTACAAGTTGATCGGCAATCCCACCGAGGATGCTGCGTTTCAGGCCCATCTAGAGCGGTTCGTATCAGCCGCCACGCCTCCTAGCGCCAAAGTGGGTAGCGACCGGGTCTCAACCCGTTGAGGCTGGCTTCCGTGACCTTGGCACCTCGAAACTCGTGCTCGCCAGAGAATGCCACAATGGCCTTGTACGGGCTCTTGCGCTCGGCAAGGTAGGCGGTGAACGCCTGAAAATACTGGATCGCCCGCTCAATCCCGGATGTCACGACCATGGCGCGCGCTTCTCCGCCGATCTTGTTCAGCGCCAGCACCTGCTCATGGAAATGGTCCACCATGATCTCGGCCTTGAGCCGGATGGCATGGTCGTGGCTCTCGACAAACCGGCGCAGCTTCTTGTTGGCCCGGTTGGCGTCGAACTCCGGGTCTGCCTCGACCGTTTTGACAAGGCGGTAGTAGCTGTTCACCGGGGTGTAGTTCTTGAGCACGTCGAGGATGAAGTTCTCCTCGATGGCCTGCTTCATCGTGTAGCTATGGAACGGGCGATGCTTGACCTGATCGCCTTCCGGATAGGGCTCGCCAAAAATCTCCAGCGTCTTGTTCTTCGGCGTGGCCGTGAACGCGAAGTAGCTGGCATTGGGCAGCATTCCGCGCGACGCGATGATGGCGTTGATCTGGTCTTCGATGGTCTCGTCGTCATCGTCGTCCAAGCCAGTCAGCGCCGCGTTCAGCGCAGCCGATGCCTTGCCGCCTTGGCTGGAATGCGCCTCGTCGATCACGATGGCAAAGCGACGATCCGAATGGTCGGTGCCGATGTCGTCGAGGATGAAGGGGAACTTCTGGACGGTGGTGATGATGATCTTCTTGCCAGCGGCGATGAACGATTTGAGGTCGCCGCTGCGTTCCGCATGGCCGACCGTCGCGCCGACCTGAGCAAAGTGTTTGATCGTGTCCCGGATTTGTTGGTCCAGGATGCGCCGGTCGGTCACGACGATAACCGAATGAAACACCGGCTGCGCGGTAACTTCCAGCCCGATCAACTGGTGCGCCAGCCATGCGATGGAGTTGGACTTGCCCGACCCGGCAGAGTGCTGGATCAGCTTGCGCCGTCCGGCCCCATGCTTGCGCGCGTCGTCGAGCAACGAGCGCACCACGTCCAACTGATGGTAGCGCGGGAACACCTGCTCCCGCTTGACCTTGCCGGTCTTGGGATCGCGCTTCTCGATGATCTGAGCGAAGTTCTCGATGATGTTGGCAAGGCTGACCGGGGCCAGCACTTCGCGCCAGAGGTAATCGGTCTTGAGGCCGTCCGGGTTGGGCGGGTTGCCCGCGCCATCATTCCAGCCCTTGTTGAACGGCAGGAACCACGATGCCTTGCCCTTGAGGTGGGTGCAGAACATCACCTGCGCGTCATCGACCGCGAAATGCACGATGCAGCGCCCGAACTCGAACAACCGTTCGCGCGGGTCGCGGTCACGCTTGTATTGCTCAACCGCGTCGGCGACCGTCTGCTTGGTCAGGCTGTTCTTCAACTCGAAGGTGGCGATGGGCAGGCCGTTGATGAACAGGCCAAGGTCGAGCGCGTGGGCCGTATCGTCGAGGCTGTAACGCAACTGCCGGGTCACGGTGAAGCGATTGAGCCGGAACCGGGCCTGCGCAGCCGTGTTGCCCGCCGATGGCGAGGCATAGAACAGCGTGACCTCATGCGGGCCATGCTTTACGCCCTTGCGCAGCACGTCGATCACGCCGCGCTTGGTGATCTCGCCCTGCAACCGACCAAGGAACTTCTGGCGCGTCGGGGTATCCTCATCGAGGCTGAGCGCGCCGACGAGTGCGGGCTGGGTGCCGCGCACGAACTCGGTGAACTGAACGAGGTCGAGCGTCCACGCCCGGTCATAATCCCGTGGGTCACCGATCTGCCAATGCCGCAGCGCCGCCATGGCATCGGATGCCTCGCGCACGGCATCTGCACCGGGTTGCACGCCCCGCGTGCCGGTCATGTCCGCAACGATCAGGGCTTCCAGCCCGCCCTCGGACGTGTTGGTCCTCATGCAGCGGCAAGCCAGCCTTTGGCTTGGAGTGTTTGGAAGGCGGTCGCCACCTGCCGCTCCGTGAACGCCCGCTTGCGCTCGTTCCATTTGTGGATGCGGGCCAGCGCCTCTGCCGGAGTGTGTGCACCTTCCTGCGTCGCTACCCAATGCACCGTTGCAAGCAGTTCGAGGCCGTAGGGCGTCTCGAACCCATCGACCAGTTCGGCGACGCGATTGAACCTGTCTTGCACGTCAGGCTTGTCGGCCAGAAAGGATTGTGCGTCGTGGTATGCTCCGGGCACGATCGCAAGCTCCTTGAATGGCTGGTCTCCACCATCCTGATAGCCTGAAACCAAATATCCTTCGACAGCATGCAGCACATGGCTCAGCTTCTTGGCGTAGGGGCCGTAATGCCCTTTTTCATAGTCGAGATTGAGCGGCTGACCGGCAAGCTGCATGAAATACATCAGCTTCTGCACTTCGATCAAAGTGACGAACGGGTCCAATAGCCCTTGCAGGTAGCGGTGCATCAACGTCACCAGCGAAGCCCGGCCCGGCGTCACCTTGGGTGCCTCGCGCGACTTCACGACTTCCGGCGCGCCGTTCGGCTGGTAGATCAGCACGTCCAAATCGGGGATGCTACGCAGCGCCGCCTCAATGCGCGGGCGCACGTCGTTCCAGTCCAGCCCGCCAAGTCCGGCCCCGAGCGGTGGGATGGCAATGGACTTGATGCCCCGGTCGCGCACTTCCTGCGCCAACGCGATCAGGCCACTGTCGATGTCCTCGATCCGGCTCTTGCCCTTCCAGTGGCGCTTGGTGGGGAAGTTGATGATGTAGCGCGGATTTGTGAAGGCCCCGGTGTCGAACACGAACATCCTGCCCGGCTGCACCTCGTCGGCTTTGCAAGCCGCTTCATAGGCGCGGAAGTTCGCCGGGAACGCCTTCTTGAACTGCAACGCAACGCCGCGCCCCATGATGCCGACACAGTTCACCGTGTTGACGATGGCTTCCGCGCTCGCCTTCAAGATGTCGCCGCTTCTGAGTTCGATCTGTGCCATGGCTCTGTCCCCTCAGTAATACCATTCAGGCTTTGGGCGAATGGCCATTTGCTGGCCTCCATTGCCCAAAGCCTGCGCTGCCACGCGCGCCACGCGATCACTTTTTGTTCCGATACCGCGAATGAGGTGCCAAGGGAAGCTGTGTTCCAGCAGGAACTCCGCTTGCTTGCCCCTTTTGACGGATGGATCAACCGTGCCACCGGACCAGCGGTTGGCGGCCACCGCGTCCCAGTTCACTTCCGATAGTGCCGCACGATCAGCCCGGTCTTCAAAGTCAAATGAACCTGCGTTCGACAGCGTAAAGGCCCATCGCCGCTCTTGCTCGCGCGCACGTCGAGTTGACCGGTAACGACATCGGCGATCAGCCGGGCGCGGAACTCTTGGATGAGCGCAATCTCCTGAGCAGCAAGGGTGCTCGCTTTGCTGACCTCTTCGACCTCGTGCTTCACGAAAAGCTCGATCTCGGATTGCTCTTCGCTAGGTGGGCACGGGACTTTGAGCGATTTTACTATCTCGGCGTTGATGTTCGGCTGACCGCCCCCATAGCTCTGTTCGATTAGCGCCTGTTTCGCCGCCGTAAGTACGAGTTGACAAAAAATAGAAGAAAAGTTGTGGTTTGGATCAGCCATAACGAAACACGCTTGGTTTGTGCAGGCGTCCATCGCAAGAATGCCAGTCTTGCCAATAGTGGCACCATACATCGCCACTATGACTGATCCTTTCGGATAGACCCGTAGACTGCTAACTTCCGCAACTGCCTTCGGCGTCACAGTTTTTTGTGTCTGAGACACTTGCTCATTGTTTAGATCGCCAGAGGCCACCCAAGGAACTCCACCGCCGTAGTAGGCGTCGCCCGAAGGTGTAGTTCCACTACCAAGGCGGCCAAACAACGAACGTAACTTTCTGACCTCCCAATGCGCGGGCACGTCGCCAAGCCAATCGACGCCGGAGAGTTTGAGCTTGGCGGTGGGATCGAGGCCGCGTGTGACGGCGCGGTGGATGATCGACTGCTTCTGCTCGTTCAACAGGGCGATCAGCCGCCGCTTGGCGCGGATCAGCTTGCCCGTCATCGCGCCATGCCAATCGAGGAAGCGCACGATCAGCCGCTGCTCGTCGAGTGGCGGGACAGGCAGACGGATGTCGTAGAAGTCATCCGTGTAAAGCCGCCAGAACCCTTCAACGATGCCCTTGGTGCGGGTGCGCAACTCGCCACGGCAAGCGGGCGACTTGAGCAGATACTCGTAGTAGCGCACGTAAGCGTTGGGCAGTGGTCGCAGCACGGTATAGTCCGGGCTGATCACACCCGGTCGTGTGGCATACGCGAAAACGCCGAGGTGCGCCTTGAGCCGGTTCAGCACAAGGTCGTTTGGTTCCACCAGCTTTCCGCCTGCGTAGCTTTCCGAAACGAGCCTCTTCTCGCCAGAGTCAGCCGATGGAACCAGCCCTAGCTTCTGGTGCATCGACAAGTGGGTCTCCTGCCCATCCAGCGATCTGTGATCCACCTCTTGAAACACGTACTTGGCCCGAAGCGTCGCCCAGCCTCGTGGCGCGCTTGGCAGCCATGCGACGCCAGTGTCAGCCATCTCCAGGTAAGGGCGCAAACCCTCGATCATGCACCGGCCCCGATGATGCTCGGCAACAGACCATCGGTCTCCTGCTCCAGCGCGAGGATGTCGGCGCGAATGGCCTCCAGCGTGCGCAGCGGCTGCGGCTTGTAGAACACACGGGTGAAGCTGATCTCATAGCCGATCTGGGTCTTTTCAGGCTCGATCCATGCGTCCGGGGCATAGGGCAGCACCTCGCGCGCGATGAACGCCTCGATGCCGCCTGGCTCAAGGAAGGGCACGTTCTCGGTGTCGCGCAGCGCGGTATCCGGCTCATACTCCACAACGACCTGCTTGCCGCCGATGATGGCGGCGAACAGGCCGTGAATGGGATCAGCCTCGGCCTTGCCGGGCTTGTAGACCTTCTTGACGATCTCCTTCGCCTCAGGGTCGCGAGTGCCGAGGCTGGTGCGCAGGAGCTTCTCGCGTTTGGCGGTCAGCTTCACGCCTGCCTTGTCGGCCAGCGGTTCCAGAGCGGCGATGAAGGCGTTGAAGTCCAGATGCGGCCCGGTGCCGAGCACGCGCGCTGCCCTTTCCGCCAGATCGGCCAGCGGGCCTTCCTTCTCTTCCATGCAGGCTGCACGCAGGTCGCGCAGCTTGTCGTCGGTCAGGTCGATGCGCAGGCGCAGGGGCCGCTCCACCGTCACCTTCCAATAGCCGAACTCGTCATTGGGGAACACGCGCGACTGTTCGTTGGGCTCGAAGTCGATGAAGGTCTGCACGATCCGCTCGATATGATCCGGGGTAAGCTGGCAGTTCTTTTTGCCCATGTTCTTGCGCAGCGGATCAAACCAGCCGGTGGCATCGATCAACTGCACTTGGCCCTTGCGCTGCGCGGGCTTGCGGTTGCTGAGCACCCACACATAGGTGGCGATGCCGGTGTTGAAGAACATGTTGAGCGGCAGGGCGATGATCGCCTCCAGCCAGTCGTTCTCAATGATCCAGCGCCGGGTGTTGCTCTCGCCGCTGCCTGCGTCGCCCGTGAACAACGACGATCCATTGTGGACGCTGGCGATGCGGCTGCCGAGCGCGGTCTTGTGCTTCATCTTGGACACAAGGTTGGCGAGGAACAGCATCTGCCCGTCGCTGGACCGGGTGAGCAGGCTATACTCGTCATCGCCACCGTGACTGATGATGAAGCGCGGGTCTTTGATCCCACCCTTGCCGCCCATGCGCTCAAGGTCGGTCTTGTAGCTTTTGCCATACGGCGGGTTCGACAGCATGAAGTCGAACTCGCGCGCCGGGAAGGCATCGTTGCTGAGCGTGGACCATTCTGGACCGCCAACGATGTTGTCCGCCTCTTCGCCTTCGCCTTTGAGGATCAGGTCGGCCTTGGCGATGGCGTAAGTCTCGGGGTTGATCTCTTGCCCGAACAGGTGGGTCGAGACCTTTTTGCCGTGTTCGTGGGCGATGCGCTCCAGCGTTTCCTCTGCAACGGTCAGCATTCCGCCCGTGCCGCACGCGCCGTCATACAGCAGGTATGTGCCGGATGCGATCTGGTCCGCCACCGGAAGGAAGATCAGTTCGGCCATCAGCTTGACCGCATCGCGCGGGGTCCAGTGCTCGCCCGCTTCCTCGTTGTTGTCCTCGTTGAACTTACGGACCAGCGCCTCGAAGATAGTGCCCATGCCGTGGTTATCGAGCGCGGGCAGCTTGACCGAGCCGTCACCGTGCAGAACCGGATTGGGACCAAGGTTCAGTTGCGGGTCGAGGAACTTCTCGATCAGGCCGCCGATACGGTCAGCGCGCGACAGCTTGGGGACTTGGTTGCGGAACTCGAAGTTGTCCAAAATCTCTTGCACGTTCGGGCTGAACCCATCGAGGTACGCCTCGAAGTCATCCTTCAACTGCGCTTGGCTGGCCCGGTTGCGCAGGTCGCGCAGCGAGAACGGCGACGTGTTGTAGAACGCCTGCCCTGCCGCCTGCCGCAGCGCGGCATCCTGCTCGATCACCTCGGCGGCGTCGAGTTGCTCCTTCATGGCCCGGACATTGTCCTTCACCGGCTCCAGCACGGTGTCGAGCCGCCGCAGCACGGTCATGGGCAGGATCACATCCCGGTATTTGCCCCGGACATACACGTCGCGCAGCACGTCATCGGCGATGCCCCAGATGAAGTTGGTGATCCAATCAAGGTCGCCACTGTTCATGGTGTGGAAGCTGCTCCGCTGTCTGGGGTGGGACGGCGCAGACCACTGCTTCGACGCTCCCTGAAAATGAATAGCACGCAGAGACGAAAAGGGTAGCCGTTTGACCAGCGTGCAACCCGGTGCAGATTTGCCCGCCTCGGATTTTACGCCGCCCTCGCAACTCATTGATACTACAGGGGTGGTCGAGGGCCTGTTTTACAGGCAGAATGGCGGAAAACAGCCAAAGTGCACAGCTTGGAAGGCTAGTGCTTTACCACTAAGCTATACCCGCTCATTCAAGCACTTAGGCGCGCCTGCACGCATCGACTTACAATGTGTTTTACACATGGCCCGCGATGCGCCTGTCGATTGCCACGACGATGGCTGCTTCGTCAACGTGTCCCTGCCACTCGCGCGCGAACAATGCACCATCAAATCACGCCGCCAAATATATAGCCGCCAGCGGACTTACGGGGACGACCGCCCCTGGCACCGTTCGCACGGGCGGCGGCGGCCTTGGCGCCCGATCGCGCCTGCCCGGCATGGCGCGCCCTATAGGGCCCGGTGCCGAAGAGGCCCGCCAGCAGGCCGGCGATCGAGCGCAGGAAATCTCCATCTCCGGCCTTCGCCATCAGTTCGGCACGCGGCAGTCTGTCGTCGGCCATCGGGATCAACTCCACGGTGGGTGTGTGAAGTGTGGTCACTCCACCTTACCGATGAGCCAGGTGGCCACCGGGATCGAAATCGCATGGGGTGGGGCATGCCCCACCGCTTGCGATCGCCTCAATCCGCACCGGAAATGACACCACGAGCACGGACGCTGGCAGTTTTTCGTGTTCTCTGATTTCCCCGGCAAAAAACGATGCTGCAACGAAAACCCGGAGCAGACTGGGTGATTCGGCAATCACCCAGTCTGCTCGGGGAATTGATCGAAACTGAGGGGCGCCAACGAGGATTTCTCGATCGAGCCGGACGCGAATGCCTCGCCGATCAGCAGCACGGCGGGGCCATCGCCCAGCGTCGCCCGGGCGACGAGAGCGAGGAGATCGAGCCGGGTGCGGCAGCGGCGCTCGTCGGGCAGGCTGGCGTTTTCGACGATCGCAACCGGCGTGCTACCGGGCAGCCCCGCGGCAAGCAGCCGGCCGGCAACCTCGCCCGCCGCCGCCTTGCCCATATAGACCGCAAGCGTGGCGTCGGGATCGGCGAGCGCCGCCCAGTCGAGATCGAGCGCCTCGCCGGCGCGGGCATGCGCGGTGACGAGCGTGAGCCGGCGCGCATGGCCGCGCAGCGTCAGCGAGGTCGCAAGGCTCGCGGCGGCGGCGCTCGCGGCGGTGATGCCGGGGCAGATCTGCACGCGCACCCCGGCGCGGCGGCAGGCGGTGATTTCCTCGTTCGCACGCGCGAAGATCGCGGGGTCGCCGCCCTTGAGGCGCAGCACGCGCTGGCCCGCCAGCGCCGCCTCGACGATCAGCCGGTCGATCGTTGCCTGGTCCTGCGCGTGGCGGCCCGAACGCTTGCCGACGTAATGGAGCCGGGCGCCGGGCGCGGCGAGATCGAGAATGCCGGGGCCGACCAGCGCATCGTGGAAGATCGCCTCGGCCTCGCCGATCAGCCGTGCCGCCTTGCGGGTCAGCAATTCGGGGTCGCCGGGGCCGGCACCGACCAGCCACACGCTGCCTTGCGGAAAATCATCCGGCGGAAAATCGCTCATTCGGCCGCCTCCAGCTGTGGTTCGGCACAGGCGGCAAGCAGCCGCGCGATCCCCGGGCGGCACGAGCCGCAATTGGTGCCGGCCAGCGTTGCATCGCCGATCGCGGCGACGCTTGCCGCCCCGGCGCAGGCGGCGCGGACGATATCGCCCTCGCCGATGCCATGGCAGACGCAGACGATCGGCCCGCGCTCGGGCGCCGGCACCGAAGCGCGGCCGGCAAGCAGTTCGATCGCGCTGGCAGCCGGCCGGCCGAGCAGCCCTGTGATCCAGTCGCGCGCCGGCAATTCGCCGCTGCGCGTGCAATAAAGCGCCGCGCGCAGGCGGCCATCGGCTGCGAGCACCGCAATGCGGCGCATGCCGCGGCCCCGGTCGCTGGCCTCCAGCCTTTCTCCCTCGGGAAGCAGGCGGGAAAGATCGGGCTCGCCATCGCCCGCCGCCTCGATCAGCCAGCCGCCGGGAACCCGCGCGCGGCTCCAGTAAAGCGCCTCGGCGGGGGTGGCATCGTCGTCGCTGACGAGGAAGGCGCGCCATTCGGGACAGACCGGCTCGACCCGCGCCGGCGTGTCCTTGAAGCCCGGCTGGCCCGAGACGGGATCGACCGCCTGCCCCGGCAGGCGATTGGTGCACGCCGCCTTTGCCATGACATCGCTCCAGTGCATCGGCGCGAAGATCTCGCCGATACGCTGCGCGGGACTGACGCTGACCCGGAACAGCGCGGTGCCCTGCGCGGTGATCGCCCGCGCGAGAGCGCCATCACCGAGGCCCGCGGCGGCGGCATCGACCGGATGGATTTCGAGCAGCGCCTCGCGCCGGTGCCGCGACAGCGTGGGCGACAGGCCGGTGCGGGTCATCGTGTGCCACTGGTCGCGGTAGCGGCCGGTGTTGAGCCGCAGCGGATAGCAGGGGTCGACGGCTTTGCGCAGCGGGGGCGAGACCGCGACCAGCCGGGCCCCGCGGCCGGCGAGCGGATGCCGCCCGCCCCAGCGGAACGGCGCCATCGCCGCATAGCGCGCATCCGAAAGCCCGGCCCAGGGGGCAAGGTCGAGCGCCTTGCCACGCGCCGTCGCCAGCACCGTCATCGTTGCATATTCGCGCCAGATCGCCGCCGGCGAGGCAAAGGCGAAGGCCTTGCCCCAGCCCATCCGCGCCGCGACATCGCAGACGATCCGCCAGTCGGCGCGCGCCTCGCCCGGCGGCGCGAACAGCGCGCGCTGGCGGCTCACCTGGCGCTCGGAATTGGTGACTGTGCCGTCCTTCTCGCCCCAGGCGAGCGCGGGCAGACGGATATGCGCGCAGCGCCCGGTATCGGTATCGGCGATGACATCGGAGACGACCAGCGTCTCGCAGCGCGCCAGCGCCTCGCGCACGAAGCCTGCATCGGGCATCGATACCGCCGGATTGGTCGCCATCACCCAGAGGAACCTGATTTTTCCCGCATGAACCGCGCGGAACATGTCCACCGCCTTGAGCCCGGGGCCCGAGCAGAGATTGGCGCTGTTCCAGAAGGCGGCGACCGCGCCGCGCTCGCCCGCCGAAAAGCCGAGATGGCAGGCAAGCGTATTGGCAAGCCCGCCGACCTCGCGCCCGCCCATGGCGTTGGGCTGGCCGGTGATGCTGAACGGCCCCATCCCGGGATGGCTGATCCGCCCGAGCGCGAGATGGAGGTTGATGATCGCATTGCCCTTGTCGGTGCCGCAGACCGACTGGTTCGCGCCCTGGCTGAACAGGGTCACCATGCGCGGATGCGCGGCGACCAGATCGGCAAGCGCGGCGAACTGGGCAGGCTCGATCCCGGGATCGCGGTTGAGCCCCGCCCAGAAGCCTTCGGGCGTCTCGACTTGCGGCGCCGGATCGAGCAGCGCGCGCGCGCGCATTTCGGCAAGCAGCGCGGTGAACAGCGCGACATCGCCATCGGGTGGCAGGGCGATATGCAGGTCGGCCTGTTCGGCGGTTTCGGTGCGGCGCGGGTCGATCACCACCAGCCGGGTTGCGCGTCGTTCGCGCGCCGCCTCGATCCTTTGCCAGATCACCGGATGGCACCAGGCGGTGTTCGAGCCGACGAGGAGGATGAGATCGGCCTCGTCGAGGTCCTCGTAGGAACAGGGCACGACATCCTCGCCAAAGGCGCGGTTGTGCGCGGCGACCGCCGAGGCCATGCACAGCCGCGAATTGGTGTCGATGTTGCCGCTGCCGATGAAGCCTTTCATCAGCTTGTTGGCGACGTAGTAATCCTCGGTAAGCAATTGCCCCGAGACATAGAAGGCGACCGCGTCCGGCCCGTGTTCGGCGATGGTGCGGCGCAGCCGGTCGCGCACCGCATCGAGCGCCTCGTCCCAGCTCGCGCGGCGCTCACCGATCATCGGGTGGAGCAGCCGCCCTTCGAGCCCCGTCGTCTCGGCAAGATGCGTGCCCTTCGAGCACAGCCGGCCGGCATTGGCGGGATGCGCGCGATCGCCGCTGATGGTGACCGTGCGCGCGGCGGTCACGCTGGCCTCGATCCCGCAGCCGACGCCACAATAGGCGCAAGTGGTGCGGATCGGTTCCACGTCGTCAGGCCGCGCGCCGGTTTTCACCGAGCACCGCCGCGCGCAGCAGATAGATGCGCCCGGCATCGACCTTGAGCGGGATCACCGGCACGCAACCCCTGTCCTCGCCCTGCGCCTCGCCGGTCTTCAGCGAGATGTTCCAGTTGTGCAGCGGGCAGGTGACGACATGGCCGTGGACAAGGCCCTGGCTGAGCGGCCCCGCCTTGTGCGGGCATGTGTTGACCAGCGCGTAAAAGCGCCCTTCGAGCGTGTGGAAGACGGCGATCTCCCTGCTTTCGTCGGGGCCGCCCGCGACCGGCAGGGTGCGCGCATGGCCGGGGCTGATCTGGCCGACCGGGCCGATGTCGAGCCAGGCGCCGGTGACGGGTTCGCGGATCATTCGGCGGCCTCCAGGATCGCTTGCGTGGGGAAGGGGCGCACCTCGGCGAGGTGCTGGTGCAATTCGGCATCGGCGCCCGCGGCGCGCTGCGCCCAGGGATCGTCCTGCATGAAACCCTGCGAGAAGCGGAAACGCGCAGCGAGACTGGCGATCGCGTCCGGATCGTCGAACAGCGCCGATTTGACGTGATCGAGCCCGACCCGCTCGATCCATGGCGCGGTGCGTTCGAGATACCAGGCCTGTTCGCGGTAAAGCTGGATGAAGGCGGCGCAGACGTCGAGCGCCTCCTCCTCGGTCGCGACCTTGCACAGCAGGTCGGTGACGCGGACCTTGATCCCGCCATTGCCGCCGACATGCAGCTCATAGCCCGAATCGACGCAGACCACGCCGAAATCCTTGATCGTTGCTTCGGCGCAATTGCGCGGACAGCCCGAGACGGCGATCTTGAACTTGTGCGGCATCCAGCTGCCCCAGGTCATGCGCTCGATCCTGACCCCGAGCCCGGTTGAATCCTGCGTGCCGAAGCGGCACCATTCGGACCCGACGCAGGTTTTCACCGTGCGCAGCGCCTTGCCATAGGCATGGCCCGAAACCATGCCGGCGGCATTGAGATCGGCCCAGATCGCCGGCAGGTCCTCTTTGTGGATGCCGAACAGGTCGATGCGCTGGCCGCCCGTCACCTTGACCGTGCGCGCGCCGTATTTATCGGCGGCATCGGCAATCGCGCGCAGCTCATCGGGGGTGGTCAGCCCCCCCCACATCCGCGGCACCACCGAATAGGTGCCGTCCTTCTGGATGTTGGCGTGGAGCCTTTCGTTGACGAAGCGGCTCTGCTGGTCATCGACGTAATCGCCCGGCCAGGCGCAGAGCAGATAATAGTTGAGCGCCGGGCGGCAACTCGCGCAGCCGTCGGGGGTGGACCAGCCCAGCGCCTGCATCACCTGCGGGATGACCTTGAGCCCTTTCTCGACGATCAGCCGGCGCACGTCGGCGTGGGTGAAGCTGGTGCATTTGCACAGGCTTTTCGGGCCGGACTGCACCTCCTCGCCCAGCGTCAGCTGGAGCAGCGTCTCGACCAGCCCGGTGCATGAGCCGCAGCTCGCCGAGGCCTTGCAGCCGCCGCGCACCGCATCGAGGCTGTGCGCGCCGCCGGCGATGCAGGCGATGACCTTGCCCTTGGAAACGCCGTTGCAGCCACAGATCTCGGCATCGTCCGAGAGGGCGGCAACGGCGGCACTAGGGTCCAGTTGCGCACCTCCGGACGCGAAAGCCTGGCCGAAGATCAGCGCCTCGCGGATCGGCGCGATGTCCTCGCCCTTTTTGAGCAGGTCGAAATACCAGGCGCCATCGCCGGTATCGCCATAGAGCACCGCGCCGACGAGGCGGTCGTCGCGGACGATGACGCGCTTGTAGACGCCGCGCGCGGCATCGCGCAGCACGATGTCCTCGGCGCCTTCACCGCCTGAGAAATCGCCGGCGGAAAACAGATCGATCCCCGAGACCTTGAGCTTGGTCGAAGTGACCGAGCCTTCGTAGCCCGAAGGCTCGCCGGTCGCGGCATCGGCGAGCGCCCGGCACATCTCCCACAAGGGCGCGACGAGGCCATAGCAGGCGCCACGGTGCTGGACGCATTCGCCCACCGCCATGATCGCCGGGTCGCTGGTAACCATGTGGTCATCGACAAGGATACCGCGTTCGACCTGGAGCCCGGCGCCGCGAGCGAGCGCGGTCGCGGGGCGGATGCCCACCGCCATGACGACGATATCGGCGGCGATCTCGCGCCCGTCCTTGAGCCTGACGCCGCAGACATGCCCGGCGTCACCCACGATTTCGGCGGTATCGGCGCCGGTGAGGATCGTCTGGCCGCGCGCTTCGAGCTCGCTCTTGAGCAGCCAGCCCGCCGCCTCGTCGAGCTGGCGCTCCATCAGCGTCGGCATCAGGTGGATGACGGTGACCGCCATGCCGCGCAGGCTGAGCCCATGCGCGGCTTCGAGACCCAGCAGGCCGCCGCCGATCACCACCGCGTGCCCGCCGCCCTCGGCCGCCTTGAGCATCTTTTCGACATCGTCGAGATCGCGGAAGGTGACGACCCCTGCCAGCTCGGCGCCGGGTACCGGGATGATGAAAGGATCGGAGCCGGTGGCGATCAGCAGCCGGTCGTAAGGCTCGATCCGGCCCGACCGCGCGATCACGCTCTGGCTCGCGCGGTCGATCGCCGCCACCGGATCGCCGGCGATCAGCGTGATGGCGTTGTTCGCATACCAATCCTCGCCGTTGATGACGATGTCGTCGAACGCCTTTTCGCCCGCGAGCACGGGCGAAAGCATGATGCGGTTATAGTTCACCCGCGGCTCGGCGCCGAAGATGGTGATCGCATAGCGCGCGGGGTCGCGGGCAAGGATTTCCTCGACCGCGCGGCAGCCGGCCATGCCATTGCCGATGACGACGAGCCTTTCGCGCATCGGCGCGAGGCTGCGGCGCTCGTTGAAGCTCAAAGGCGCATTCATTCGCGGTCTCCAGACGCGCCAACGCCGAAAGCCGCCACGCAGCGACCGCACGCAACAGCGCGGATCGGAACGGGGCGGCGACATTGCCACGCAATTTATCGGGGTGTGAAAAGCGGCTCGATCGCCCGGCGCTGGGCGGCTCGCTTGACCGTCCCCTGATAGCCGAACTCTGCTGCGCGTGCAATAAGGATTTTGCAGCGCAGCAGAGCCGGTGCCGGGTTCGGAACGGCCGGGTGGTGGCCAGAAGCCGCCGCCTGCCGTCCGAAATCGGATATATCCCCTCAAAACCCGAATTCGGCCTGGAGCCAGAACTTGCGGGTGTTGGTCCCGGTCGCATGCGCGACGAAATCGGCATAGCCGATCAGCCAGTTGACCGGACCGGTGCGCAGGCCGACCGCCTCGTCCCATTCGTGGCCATAGGCGATGCCGCCGATGTCGCTCGAAAAATCATGGTAGATCACCTGGGCATTGAGCCCCGGGATCGCCGAGATTTGGCTGAACCGATAGCTCACCGAGGCGAATTTGCGCACCAGCCCCTTGGCCGGGGTGGTCAGGAACTGGTCGGCCCAGCCATCCCATTTGTGGAAGGTCGCCATCGGTGTCTGGACCGCATAGGCGCCGCCGGTCGCGGTGGGGTCGCTGCCGAGATCCTCGTAGCCGCCGCCGAGCGTCAGGTCGTAAATCCCGAGCTTGCCTTCGCCATAGACGTAATCGGCGGCATAGCGGATCGGGTTGTCCTTGTAATTCGACTGATGCGCATAGCTGCCCATCAGATCGAGCGAGACATGCGGGGCGAGTGGCAGCCGCGCGGCGGAGCGAAAGCCATAGGTCTGCGAACTGTTGGTCTGGAAGCCGAAGGCGGTCGGATCATAGTCGAGCAGATAGGCAAAGCCCTTGGTGACGACCGGCCCGGTCTTCACCGCGGCGCCAAGAAACCAGAAGCGCCCGTCATAGGCCACGCGCGGGCCGGCATCGGCGCCGAAGACGGTGTGCTGGCTGTCGGCAAAGGTGACATCGAGCGCGAGCGGGCCGAGCCTGGCGGTGGCCCGCGCGGCATCGAAGGTCTGTTCGTTCTGCCGCCAGTTGACCGAGCCCACCCAACGCTCGTCATCGAGGTTGATCCGCTGCCGGCCGACGGTCAGCGACAGCATCTGGCTGCGATAGGCGACCTGAAGCCGGTTGAGCACGGCGTTCTGCGCGTCGGGCACCACCGCATAGCGCGGGCGGTACTGGACGTTCGCCGGCAGCGCATAGGGATAGGCGTCGTACTGCGAATCGAGCGCGAGATTGCCCTCGGCCTCGGCGAGGAACGAGAGGTGGCTCGGCGCATGGGCGAGTTCGAACCCGGCGCGCAGCCGCAGCGTGACCGCATCGGCCGAAAGCGCCCTGGCGGGCAGCTGGACATCTTCCCAGCGCAGCCGCCCGTCGAGCATCGGATCGAAGCTGAAGCCATCGCCTATGGCGACAGGCGCGCCGAAGGTCGAGGGCGACGGCGCGGGTGGCGCGGCGCTATCGGCCAGCGCCGGGCGCGAGGCGATCGCGCTGCCAAGCGCGAGAAGGTGAAGCGCGACGAAGCGATGTGACGGCATGGGTTCCCTCATGTTGTTGTGTGCGAATGCGCGATGCGCAAAACCCGGGCCGCTTTTGCGGCTTGCCGGACCGGAGGCTCTCCCTGCACGCGGCGGCAGGCGCGAACGGCGCGGCGTTTCGCGGCTGCCGCCATGGGTCTCAGATGCGCACGCCCTGCACCGCCGCCCCCCAGGTCGTGCGCCAGCGGCGCTTGACCAGGCTCAGGCCGCCAAGCGCGATCACCGCAAGGCCGGCGAAAATCAGGAATCCGATCGACGCCGAGCCGGTCGCCATCCGGATCAGCCCGAGCGAGCTGGCGAGATAGAAGCCGCCAAAGCCGCCACCGAAGCCGACCAGCCCGGTCATCACCCCGATTTCCTTGCGGAAACGCTGCGGCACCAGCTGGAACACCGCGCCATTGCCGATGCCGAGCGTGCCCATCGCGCCGACGAACAGCGCCACCGCCAGCGGCAGCGTCGCCGGGCCGGTGCTGATCACCGCAAGGAAACCCGCCGCGACGATATAGACGAGGCTCAGCGTGCGGATGCCGCCGAAGCGGTCGGCGAGCGCGCCGCCCATCGGCCGCAGCAGCGAGCCGGTGAAGACGCAGGCCGCCGTGCAGTAGCCGGCGGTGACCGGGGTGACCTTGAAGCTGTCGACGAACCAGGTCGGCAACGAGGTCGAAAGCCCGACGAAGCCTCCGAACGTGACGAAGTAGAACAGCATGAACCACCAGGCATCAGCCTCGCCGAGCACTGCGGCATAGGCCGAAAGCGGCTTGGGCGCGGGCTGGTCGGGGCTGTCCCTGGCGGCAAGGAGATAGAAGGCGAGAACCGCGACCAGCGGAATCAGCGCAAAGCCGAAGACATTGGTCCAGCCAAAGCTCCGGGCGATCAGCGCCGCGAACAGCGTCGCAAACACCGTGCCCGAATTGCCCATGCCGGCGATGCCCATCGCCTTGCCCTGATGTTCGCCCGGATACCAGCGGCTGGCAAGCGGCAGCGCCACCGCGAAGCTCGCCCCGGCAAAGCCGAGGACGACGCCGAGCGCCAGCGTGCCGCGATAGCTGTCGATGCCCAGGCGCCAGGCGAGGCCAAGCCCGGCGATGACCACGATCTGGCTGATCGCGCCGGTGAGCTTGGGGCCGATGCGATCGACGAGCAGGCCGTTGACGATGCGCAGCACCGCGCCCGACAGCGTCGGGATCGCCACCATCATTCCCTTCTGCGCGGGATCGAGGTGAAGCTGCTTTGCAATGATCGGCGCCAGCGGCCCGAGCAGCACCCAGACCATGAAGGAGACGTCGAAATAGAGAAAGGCGGCGATCAGCGTCGGGCTGTGCCCGGCCTTCCAGAAGCTGGTGCCCGCAGGCGCGGGCCTTGGCGCGCGTGCGGGCTCATCCATGGCGAGCGTGGTCATTGTTCTGGTCCTCCGATGAAGGCGATGGGAAGGCTTGACGGCGCCGCTGCGCGGCTGATCCTTGCACGGGCGGGCGCGCGGCCCGCGAGCGAGGGGGTGCGATGCGCGAGGCGGGCGAACTGGTGGTGGCGGTGGGCCTCGACAGCCGCAGCGGTCCGCGCGCCGAAAACCAGGATTGCGCCGGCTACCGCCCCGCCGCGCCGGGCGAACTGGCGCAGCGCGGGCTGATCGCGGCGCTTGCCGACGGGGTCAGCGGCGGGCGCGACGGCGCCATGGCGGCGGCGCTGGCGGTGCGCGCGGCGATCGAGGGCTTTGCCGGGCTGTCCGAGATGCTGGCGCCGGGGCGCCGCATGCAGATCGCGCTCGAAGCCTATAACCGCTGGCTTTTCGCGCAGGGCCGCGGGCCGGCGCTGGCGGCGAGCGCGACCACCTTCACCGGCCTTGCGATCATGGGCCGGCGCGCCTTCCTCGCGCATGTCGGCGACAGCCGCGCCTGGCGCTTCAGCCCCGAGGGCGGCGGACGGCTCACCTGCCTGACCCGCGACCATACCCGCCCCGAACCCGATCTTGCGCATGTGCTGATCCGCGCGCTCGGCCTCGAAGCCGATCTGCGGCTCGACCAGGCGGTGCTGGCGCTTGCCGAGCGCGACCGGCTGCTGCTCACCAGCGACGGCGTCCACGCCACCCTCTCGCCTCGGCGGATCGCGGCGATCCTTGCGCGGCAGGAAAGCGCCGAGGCGACCGCGACCGAACTGGTCGAGGCGGCGCTTGCCGCGGGCGGCCAGGACAATGCGACCGCGCTGGTCATCGACATCGTCCGGCTGCCCGCGCCCGATCATGCCGGAATCCTTGCCGAACTCGCCAATCTGCCCGCCATCGCCCCACCGGCGGCGGGCGCGACGATCGACGGCTTTGCCGTCGAGCGGGTGCTGAGCGCGGGGCGCCATGCGGTGCTGCTGGTCGCCCGCGATGGCAGCGAGGGCCAGCGCGTGGTGCTCAAATTTCCGCGGCCGGGCGCGGCTGCCGATCGCACCATGCGGCTTGCCTTCGCGCGCGAACTGCTGATCGCACAGCGGGTCAACAGCCCCTTTGTGCTCGCCGCGCATCCGCTCGCCCCCGAGCGGCGCAGCGCGCTTTACGCGGTGCTGCCGCTGCTCGATGGCGAGACCATGGCGGCGCGCCTCGCGCGCGGCGTTCCCGGGCTTGCCGCGGCGATCACCCAGGCGGTGCGGTTGACCCGCGCGGTCGCCGCGCTCCACCGGCTCGAGGTGGTGCATCGCGACATCAAGCCCGACAACGTCATGCTGACCAGCGACGGCGGGCTGAAGCTGATCGACTTCGGCGTCGCCCGCCTGCCGCAGGTCGAGGATTTCCACGGCGATGAAATCCCCGGAACCCCGGGTTTCATGGCCCCCGAACAATTCGGCGGCAACGCCGGCGACGCGCTGACCGATCAGTTCGCGCTCGGCGTCACGCTGTATCTCTGGTTCACCGGCGCCATGCCCTTCGGCGAGCACGAGGCCTTCCAGCACCCGCGATTCGGCCCGCCGCCCAGGCTGTCGCGCCATCGCGCCGAGGTCCCGAGCTGGCTCGACGAGGCGGTGCGCACCGCCATCCAGCCCGAGCGCGAGCGGCGTTTCGGCGATGTCGTCGAATTGCTGCGCGTGCTCGAAGCCGGCGGCCCGCTGCGCACCGCGCCGCGCCGGCCGCTGTCGCTGCTCGAAGCCGATCCGGCGCGGTTCTGGCGCGCGGCCAGCCTGCTGCTGGCGA